>CANIWJ010000015.1 GCA_947471035.1 Verrucomicrobiota bacterium | reverse complement strand
GGCAGTTTGGCGATCTGGGCTTCGCGTTTGGCGAGGGCGAGATCGTGCTCGGTCATGATTTTGACGAGGTCCTTGAATTTGACCTTGGGTTCCCAGCCGAGCTGTTTGCGGGCTTTGGCGGGGTCGCCGATGAGGAGCTCGACCTCGGCGGGGCGTTCGTAGCGAGCGTCGTATTTGACGTATTTCTCCCAGTCGAGGCCGAGCAGGCCGAAGCTTTCCTGGCAGAATTCACGCACGGTGTGGACCTCGTTGGTGGCGACTACGTAGTCGTCGGGTTTATCCTGTTGGAGCATGAGCCACATCATTTCGACGTAGTCCTTGGCGTAGCCCCAATCGCGCTGGGCGTCGATGTTGCCGAGATAGAGAGAGTCCTGGAGGCCGAGTTTGATGCGGGTGGCGGCGCGGGTGATCTTGCGGGTGACGAAGGTCTCGCCGCGGCGTTCGCTCTCGTGATTGAAGAGGATGCCGTTGGAGGCGTGGAGGTTGTAGGATTCGCGGTAGTTTACGGTGAGCCAGTAGGCGTACACCTTGGCGCAGCCGTAAGGGGAGCGGGGCCAGAAGGGGGTTTTTTCGGTCTGGGGGACTTCCTGGACTTTGCCAAACATCTCGGAGGACGAGGCTTGGTAAAAACGGACCTTGTTAACGAGGCCGGCTTCGCGGATGGCTTCGAGGATGCGGAGGGCGCCGAGGCCATCGACGTCGCCGGTGTATTCGGGGATGTCGAAAGAGACGCGGACGTGGGACTGGGCACCGAGGTTGTAGATCTCGTCAGGCTTGAGATCGTAGAGGAGTTTTACCATCTGCACGGAGTCAGCGAGATCGCCGTAGTGTAGGAAGAGACGGGCTTTATCGAAGTGCGGGTCTTGGTAAATGTGGTCGATGCGGGCGGTGTTAAAGGTGGAGGCGCGGCGAACGATGCCGTGAACTTCGTAGCCTTTTTGCAATAGGAGCTCGGCGAGGTAAGAACCGTCTTGGCCGGTGATACCGGTGATCAGGGCTTTTTTCATGGTGGTGGGTGAGTGTTCGGGACCATGGACGGGGCGCGAACGACGACAAGCCTGCACGCCATTGTATTACATATCTAAAATTGACCTAGAAAAGATGTCTGCCACGTGACTTGCGCGGGACGGGCGGTCGAAACTAACTCGGAGCATGAACGTGGTGTTATACGCGGCTCAATCACTGGACGGCTGGATCACGCGCCATGCGGAGGCGGGGGATGCCTTTACGTCGGCGGCGGACAAGGCGCATTTCCGCGCCGCGATCCGGGTCTGCGATGCGTGTGTGATGGGGGCGGCGACCTATGAGCAATCGAAGGAGCGCATGCGCCCGGAGGCGTTTCCCGAGCTGCGGCGGGTGGTGTGGACGCGCACGCCGACGACGGCGGAGCGGGTGGCGGAGGCGGTGGCGGGGGTGTTGGAATTTACCGACGAGACGCCGGCGGAGACGGTGGCGCGGCTGCGGGCGGATGGGCGGCGGCGATGCGCCTTGCTGGGCGGCGGGCAGGTGAACGCGGCGTGGCTGGCGGCGGGACTGGTGGACGAAGTGTGCGTTACGGTGGAGTCGCGGATTTTTGGGAGTGGTACGCCCTTGGCCGGACCGGGGTGGCCACTTGCGGTGGAATTGGCGCTTATCGAGGTAAAAACCCTCGCGCCGGAGGGTCCGGTGCTGTTGCGCTATTCGATCAAAAAATGAAGCAGGAAACCGTAAAACTGTGGGCGGGGCGCACGGGGGGATTTTTCTTCACCGTATTCGAGGTGTGTGCGCTGGGCGCGCTGCTGGGAGCGATCACGTTTCCTGTGGCGGGGAAGATCGGCGGGGCGCACAAAACGGTGGCGGAGCTGGTCGTGCTGGGGGTGAAAACGGGCGCGTTTTTCTTTATGGTCTGGGCCCCGGGCGTGGCGCTGGTGCGGGAGTTTGCGCGCGCGGGTAAGCTCAAAAACCGTGCGCCCTAAATCGAGAAATCCCCGCGTCCGCTGATTTCGTGCAGGCCGCACTCGCGTTTGACGCCGCCGAAACGGGTTTGCTCCTCGGTCTGGCCGGGTTGGAGCGGGGCGCTGCTATGCCAGTCGCCGATGGAGACGTAACCCTGGTCCCAGAGAGGATGATAGGGTAGATCGTTGGCGGTCAGGTAACGATAGATCGCGCGGTTGTCCCAATCGAGGATCGGGTGGATTTTGGAGATTTTGTTTTGCACCTGCACGAAGGGCAGCGCCTCGCGGGTGGAAGCCTGCACGCGGCGCAGGCCGGCCAGCCAGGCGGTGGCGCCGAGTTCGCGCACGGCGCGGTCCATGGGCTCAACCTTGTGGTCGAAGTTGTAGGCTTTGAGACCGTCGAGGCCGAGTTCCCAGCGTTTGCCGTGGCGGGCTTCGTAGTAGGCGGGTGAGAGGCGGGGCGCGTAAACCTTGAGGTTGAGGTTTAGCCGTTTGGTCAACTCGTCGGCGAAGCGGTAGGTCTCGGGAAAGTGGTAACCCGTGTCGATAAACACCACAGGGAGATTGGGTGCCACCTGCGTCGCCAGATGCAGCATGACGGCGGCTTGGATGCCGAAACTGGTGGATAAAATGAGGCCGTTACCAAATTCACCTACGGCCCAGCGGACACGGTCTTCAGCGGAAAGGGTGCCCAAATCAGTCGGGACGGAAGGGACTGCGGTGACGCTCATGTATCTTTACCTTGGTGAGTTTACCAACGAAGTAAAGTATGGCTTGGGTTTTGGTGTGACCCAAGCTGGCTAGGGACTTACCCAAGCGAAGCGAGCAGGCGTTCGAGTTCGGCGCGTTTGGCTTTTTGGTCGGCTAGTTGTTTGCGCGCGCCTTCCAGCACGGCCGGGGGGGCTTTGCTGGTGAAGGCTTCGTTGCCGAGGCGGGCCTCGGTGCCGGTGATGTGTTTGACCACCTGCTCCAACTCTTTGGCCAAGCGGGTGCGTTCGGCGGCGGCGTCGATTTTCACCCCGGTGTCGAGATAGAGCGTGCCCAGCGGCGTCACGATGGCGGGCAACGCGGGTTCGGCGGTGGTGCGGGTGAGCGAGGCGGCGCCGGCCAGCCGGGTGAACTTGGCGGAGGCGGCGCCGAGGCCGGTCCACTGGGCGTCGTCGGCGAGCACCGAGAAGAGCACGTCGCGTTTTTGGGCGACGGCTTTGTCGGCCTTGAGCTGGCGGGCGAGGGTGACGGTGTCCTTGAGCTTGGCCACGCGCCCGGCGGCGGCGGTGTCGATGCTAACTCCACGGTTGGCGAGAGCGGCGCGGAGCGCGGCGGCGGTTTCAATGCGGGTATCCTGCACGAAGCGCGTGCCGGGGGCGACGTAACCGAGCAGCGACCAAAGCTCTTCGGTGATGAAGGGCGCGAAGGGCTCGAAGAGGAGCAGGAACTGGCGGATAACGAGATCCTGCACCGCGAGCACGTGGTCGCGGGCGGCGGGATCCTGCACGCGGGCCTTGGCCACCTCGACATACCAATCGCAGAAATCGGTGTAGAAAAAGGTGTACAAACCCTGGGTGGCGGCGGCGAATTCGAAGTCGGCGAAGCAATTTTCGAGCAACGCGGTCAGCTCCAGAAGGGCGGCGAGCAGGGCATGGTCGTCGTCGTCGATCTGGGTGGCATCAAGGCGGGCGAGCACGGCGGCGAGGCTGGAGTTGTCGCCGGCGGGGCCGCTCATCTGGCGGAAACGGACGGCGTTCCAGATTTTGTTACAGAAGTTTTTGCCGCTCTCGATGCGGTCCTCGTCGAACTTTACGTCCTGTCCGAGCGGGGCGATCTGGAGCAGGCCGAAGCGCAGGCCGTCCGCGCCGTATTTCTGGATGAGGTCGAGCGGGTCGGGCGAGTTGCCGAGGGTCTTGGACATCTTGCGACCCTGTTTGTCGCGCACGATGCCGTTGAAATAAACGTGTTTGAAGGGGATGCGCTCCTCGACGGGCGCGCCGGGTTTGGCGAACTCCAGGCCGGCCATGATCATGCGGGCGACCCAGAAGAAAATGATGTCCGCGCCGGTGGCGAGGGTGGTGGTCGGGTAGAAATTGGCAAAGCCGGCCTTGGCCTGGGCCTCGGCGTCGGGCCAGCCGAGGGTGGCGAAGGGCCAGAGCCAGGAGCTGGCCCAGGTGTCGAGCACGTCGTCCTCCTGTATCCAGTTCTCGGGGTCGGCGGGACCGGCGAGGGAGACGTGGATTTTGGCCGGGTCGCGTAGGTCGGCCTCGGTGAGTTTCTCGCGGTCCACGCCCTTGGCATACCAGACGGGGATGCGGTGCCCCCACCAGAGTTGGCGGGAGATGCACCAGTCCTGGATGTTTTCCAGCCAGTTGAGGTAAACCTTCGACCAGCGCTCGGGGTGCATCTGGATGAGGCCGTCACGCACGACGGCCTTGGCCTCTTCGACGCGCGGGTAGCGCAGCCACCACTGCTGGGTGAGGCGGGGCTCGATGGGCACGCCGGCGCGCTGGGAGTGGCCGACGTTGTTTTCGTAGGGCTTGGCTTCGATGAGCGCGCCGCGTTCCTGGAGAATCTCGGCGGCTTTTTTGCGGGCGGCGAAGCGGTCAAGCCCTGCGAGCTCGGGGCCGGCGAACTCGTTCATGGTGCCGTCGGCGTTGAGGGCGTCGATCACGGGCAGGCGGTGGCGCTGGCCGATTTCGAAGTCCACCTTGTCGTGGGCGGGCGTGACCTTGAGCGCGCCGGCCGCGAAGGCGGGATCGACCGCCTCGTCGGCGATAATGGGGATCTGGATACGTTCGCCGAGCGGGCGCCAGACTTTCTTGCCCACGAGATGGGTGTAGCGGGCGTCGGTCGGGTGCACGGCCACGGCGACGTCGGCGGCGATGGTTTCGGGGCGGGTGGTTTCGAGGACGAGGTGAGTGAGCGGGAGGGTGTTGCCCTCGACGTCGGTGGTGGTGGATGGCTCGACCAGTTCGTATTGGAGGCGGTAGATGTGGCCTTTGGTCGGGCGCATCTCGACCTCCTCGTCGGAGAGGGCAGTGAGCGAGACCGGGCACCAGTTGACCATGCGTTTTCCGCGGTAGATGTGGCCCTGCTCAAAGAGTTTGATGAAGGACGTGAGCACGGCCTGGGAGTAGCCGGGGTCCATGGTGAAGTGGGTGCGGTCCCAATCGCAGGAGCAGCCCAGTTCGCGGAGCTGCTTGAGGATGTGGTCGCCCTTTTCGTCGCGCCAGGACCAGACGCGTTTCAGGAACTCCTCGCGGCCGAGATCGCGGCGGCCCTTGCCCTCGGTTTTTTTGAGGTGTTTTTCCACCATGGTTTGGGTGGCGATGCCGGCGTGGTCGGTGCCGGGGATCCAGCAGGCGGCTTTGCCCTCGAGGCGGGCGCGGCGGATGAGGGCGTCCTGGAGGGTGTTGTTGAGCACGTGGCCCATGTGCAGGATGCCGGTGACGTTGGGCGGCGGGATGACGATGGTGTAGGTCTCCTGGCCGGGCGCGGCGACGCCGGCGAAGCACTTGGCTTCCTGCCAGGCGGCATACCATTTGGCTTCAACATCGCGGGCTTCGTAGCTCTTGGTGATCTCGGGCATGGGCGTAAATAAATCGGCGAGCCAACGGGGCGCGCGCAGGCTAGGCAAGCTTGGCGGCGGGCGGGTGATGAGCGGGGTGAACTGAGGGGGCTGCCAGGCAAAATCCCAAACGACCACCCATGCCCGCCATAAACGCCCGGTCGGGATGCAAAGCTCGAACAACAAGTAACCTAATAGGTTACTTGTTGTTCGAGCTTGTTGTATTGGATGTGGTTAAGGTTTTTAAATGGGTATGAAAAGATGGTGGGGGAATGATGGGAGCGGGCGGGTGGGTGTTTTAAGCGGGTGTTTTTAGCGCTTTGCGGGGGGCGGGATTTAGGCCCACGGTGTGGAGGTTACGTTTTCGTATCCCCATCGAACCGCGCATGTATAGTCCTGCACCTTTTATCGGCCGCATCCAAAAACACGCCCGCGAACGGCTCAACTTTGAGCCGGATGCGCCACGTGCGGCACGCTTGGCGGCCTGCAAGGTCTTTCTGCGGCTGGAAAGCGCCATGATTCGCATGCGGCACGATGGCGGCGAGTCTGGCCTGCAGGTCGCACGCGCCCGCTCGGCGATGGTGGATGTGATGTTGTCTCACCTCTTCGAACATGCGTTGGCGAGTTTTGAGCGTCAGCAGGGCAATCTGCCCGCGACCTGCGCATTGGTCGCACTCGGCGGCTATGGTCGGGGAGAGCTGAGTCCGCTGAGCGATATCGACATCATGTTTTTGTTTCCGTCGAAGGTCCGGCTTACGACCATCAAGCCGATGCAGCAGCACCTGATCGACGAGGTGCTTTATTTGTTGTGGGATTGCGGGCTGAAAGTCGGCTATTCGACCCGTACGGTGGATGATGTGTTCGATGAAGCGAAGAAGGACATTCAGACCAAAACCGCGCTTTTGGAGGCCCGGTTGATCTCGGGGGCACAACCGCTTTTCGATGGTTTCGTCTCGGCTTATCGAAGCTACTACACGCAGGAGGACCCGAAGGGTTATATTCGCGTGCGTTTGGAGGATCAGACCAACCGGCGGGCAAAGCACGGGGGCTCGGTTTTTTTACAGGAGCCGGACATCAAGAGCGGGGTGGGCGGCTTGCGGGATTATCAAAACACACTGTGGATGGCGCGGGTAAAACTGGGCATTGGCTCGATGGATGAGTTGGTCGAGCAGGGCTACCTGAAGCGTAATGAACTGAGAGATTTTAAGCGTTCGTATGAGTTCTTGCTGCGGGTGCGTAACGAGCTGCATTTTCAGAGTCGGCGGCCGACGGATTTGCTGGATTTGGAGGCGCAGCCGCGCATCGCCCTCGGCATCGGCTATACCAATCAGGACACGCTGGGTCGGGTCGAGCAGTTCATGCACGATTATTACCGCTCGGCCCAGCTGATCTACCGGGTGTCGAAGTTGGTGGAGAACCGGCTCGCCCTTACACTTGAGCCCACGGGGGGGAAAACCATTTCGTTTCGCGAGGCGGTGCGGGCGCATCGTTATATCCGGACTAAGCGAATCGATGGCTTTATCCTGCGCGGTAGCGAGTTAAGCGCGGAAACCCCGCAGGTATTTAAGGATGATCCGGTGCGTTTGGTGCGGGTGTTTCGCCACTGCCAATCGCTCAACGCGCAACCCGAGTTTACGCTCCAGTCGCTGATCCGGGAATCGTTGCCCTTGCTTACCCGGCGGGTCAGCGAGGATCGCGACGCGAACATCAGTTTTAAAAGCATACTGGAGGAGTCGGGCGCGGTTTATCCGACGCTCGCATTGATGCATGAGCTTGGAGTGCTGGCGCGCTTTATCCCCGAGTTTCAGGGGCTCACGTGTCTGGTGCAGCATGAATTTTACCACCGCTACACGGCTGATATTCATACGCTGAATGCGATTCGTGAGCTCGACGCTATTTTCACCAGCACGGAGGAAATGACGCAGAAATACCGGGCTATTTTGCACGAAACCGCGAATCCGGCGCTGCTGTATCTCATTCTGTTGCTGCATGACATCGGCAAAGCCAAGGGTATCAAGGGACACGCGGATTTCGGGGTGGATATCGCCCTGCCTTTGCTGGCGCGCATGGAGGTTGGCGCAGCGGAGCAGGATATTGTCACTTATATCATAAAAAACCACCTGATCATGGCACGGTTTTGGCAAAAGCGGGATATCGATGACCCCGCTTCCGCCGTCGCCTTCGCTGAACTCGTCCCTGACCCGGACAAACTTCGGTATCTCACCGTGCACACGTTTTGTGATGCGCGCGGCACGTCGGCCGGTCTCTGGAACAGTTATAAAAACACCCTCCATAGCGCGCTCTACCGGGCTACGCTGGATCAGTTGATCCACGGAGCCACCCTCGCCACTCGCAACACCGCCCGCATGCAGTCCACCTTCCAGGAGCTCGTGGCCAAAAAGATCCCCGGCATCAGTGCCGATGAGATCACGGCGCATTTCCATCTCCTGCCGGAGCGCTATTTTATCCACACCGACGCCGATCAAATCGCGCTGCATATCGGAATGGTGAACAAGTTGCTCACCTCGATTTCCCAGGCCGATGCGGTGAGCAGTCTGCGGCCGGTGATCGACTGGCACGACGATCTTAACCGTTCGCTCACCGTGGTGGATATTGTGACATGGGACCGGGCCGGGCTCTTTTACAAACTGGCCGGGGCGTTTTCGGTCGCCGGGTTGTCGATTTTGTCGGCCAAGGTCATCTCGCGTAACGACCATATCGCTATCGACACGTTTTATGTGGTCGAGCCCGGGCGGGGTGCGGTGCAGAGCGCCAAGGCGCAGGAGATTTTCGCGCGCACGGTCGAGCAGGCGTTGAATTCAGGCAAAGACCTTTACCCTGACATCGTCGCTCAGGCTAAAAAAGTCCGCAGCACGCGCTATGGGGTGGATAACGCGCCCGAGCACGCGGCGAGTTTCCCGCCCTCCGTGGAGGTTTACCACGAAATCTCAATGGAGCGCACGATCGTCGAGGTGCAGGCTCGCGATGAAATCGGTCTATTGTTCAGCCTCGCGAAATTGATCAGTGACCATGGTTTCGACATCACCTTCGCCCGTATCGGCACGGAGCGGGATATCGCGATCGACACCTTCTATATCGAAAACGCCACGCCGGATAAACCGTCGGATACGGAACGGTTAACGCTATTGCGCGATGCCATAGCGGCGGTGATCACACCGGCCGCAGCGACTCCGACGGTGAGCTGAGTTTTGAGTGTTGGCAAAGGGCTCGGTGGATTATTCTAATTCGCAGTCAAGATCAGCAGAATGTCGGAATTGGCCGGGGACGGCCAACGCTACACAAATTACCTGATGTGAGTAAGCTATGCATGATATGTAGGGTTGGCCGTCCCGGCCAATGCAGCTCAACTTGAAAGCGCACTAGAATTAGACCACTTGGCTGCCGAGAGCTCAGGAGGCTTCTGGATCGAAGACGACCTTGATGCCTTCTTGGCGGATGTTGACGCGCATCGCTTCGTCGAGTTTGGCGAGCGGGAAGCGGTGGGTTATGAGTTCTTCGACCGGCAGGCCGATGCCTTGGGCGCGGCGCAGAAAATTATACGCGATGGGATATTCGTCCACGGTGTATACCCAGGAGCCGACCACGGTGATTTCCTTTTGGCAGATGTCGCGGTGCGGGTTGATCTTGGATTCGCCGTTATCGACGAAAAAGCCGACTTCGCACAGGCCGCCTCCGCGCCGCACGAATTTCCAGACGTTGGCGGCGGCGGCGGGCACACCGGTGCATTGAAAGGCGAAGTGGGCGCCGGTGCCTTTGGTGGCCTGTTTGACTGCGCCGACGAGTTGTTCGGAGTCGGGGTAGTTTTTGAAATTAATCAGATCGTCGGCCCCGAGTTTGGCGGCCATGCGCAGGCGGTTGTCGTCGCCATCGACCGCTACGATGTGCTGGCAGCCGGCGGTGCGCACGGCGGCCAGCAGGAGCAGACCGATTGGGCCGCAGCCCTGCACGACGACGCGGCTGCGAAAATTCAGCAGGCCGGTGGATTTGGCGCGCTCAAGGGCATGCACCACTACCGCCGCGGGCTCGATGAGCATACGGAGGTTGGTGTTCATGTCGTTGACCACGAAAAAGGTAGCGCCCTTTCGGATGATGATGTATTCGGCGAACCAACCGTTGAGGTGGTCGCGCGGCGTATCGGGGAGCAGACCGTAAACGCCCAGGGTATCACAGAGGTTGGTTCGGCCGGGGGTGTAGAGACAGGCGTCGCATTTGCCGCAAGTCATCACGCTGGTGACGATGCGGTCGCCAACTTTGACCACTTTGCCGCCGTTGTCGCGGGTCACGTTTTTGCCCAAGGCGATGATGGTGCCGGTGCCTTCGTGTCCGAGCACGACCGGCATGAGGTTAAAGGGATCGTGGCGAAACTCGTGCACGTCGGTGCCGCAAATGCCGCAGCCTTCGACCTTAACCAGAATTTCGTCGTCGTTGATGGCGCGGACCGGGAATTCCCGGATCTCGATCTTCTCCTTGGCCACCAGCACGGCGGCCTTGGCCTTGGTGGGCAGTTCGCGGGTGATGACGATGGGTGAACTGGAGGGGGCGGAGCGTAGGGGAGCGGTAGCGGGGTTTACCGCCGTGGCGACTGGGGGGCGGAGGTTCATGCGGCTAACGACGTCGTTAACTGCCTTACGAACTTGATCTTCAGTGATCATGGAGAGGAGCGCCTAGGGCGGGTAAAAAGCGGGGCTATGGGAGGGTTTGGTAGAATTTGATAGATATTGGTAGATTCCAGGCAGGTCAATGGTGAATAGGTCGCCGACGTGGTTCCGCGAAAAGCGGATGGCAAACGGCAGGCTAGCGAGCCGAGGAGCCGGTGCGCAGGGTTTTCTTGAGAGCGGAGCATCCGCAGCCGCCCTCGCCGCCGGAGCCACAGCCGCCGGTGGCGGCGCGGCGTTTGCGCCAGGCGCGCAGGATCAGCCAGGCGGCGGCGAGGGCGACTACGGCAAGAGCGAGCGGTTGTTGCCAGGTGGCGGACATGGCTGTGGCGTTTAAAACCCGAGGGCGCGACCGACTTGGTAGATTACGAGGCAGGCCAGCCAGGCGGTGCCGGTCATGTAGCCGAGTTGGAAGAGGGGCCATTTCCATCCGCCGGTCTCGCGCTTCACGACTGCGATGGTGCTGATGCACTGCATGGCGAAGACGTAAAAAACCATGAGGTTCAGGCAGACGAGCGGGGTGAAGAGCGCGGTGCCGTCGGGGCGGGTGGCGGCGTGCAGGGCGTCGCGCAGCTGGGCGCGGGAGGCGGCTTCGTCGTCGGTTTCTTGGACCGAGAAAATTACGCTCATTGAGCTGTTGAACACTTCGCGGGCGGCGAAGGATTGAATGAGGCCGATGCCGATGCGCCAATCGAAGCCGAGCGGGGCGATGACGGGTTCGAGGATGTGGCCAGCTTTTCCGGCGTAGCTGTGGGCGAGCGGATCGGCGGCGGGTTGATCGGCGGGGGGCTTGGGGTAGTTGGCGAGAAACCACAGCACGACGGAGAGGGCGAGGATGACGGTGCCGGCGCGTTTGACGAAGATCCAGCCGCGCTCGGCCATCTGGTAGAGCACGTCGCGCACGCGGGGCAGACGGTAGGGCGGCAGCTCCATGATCATGAGCGGGGGAGCGCCGCGCAGGAGGGTTTTTTTAAAGAGCCAGGCGAAGAAAAACGCGCCGCCGGTGCCGAGCGCATACATGAGCAACATGAGCCCGACCTGGGTGCCGACCGGGACTTCGTTGGCCCCGACCAGGGCGGCGATGAGCAGCAGGTAAACCGGCAGGCGGGCCGAACAGCTCATGAAGGGAGCGACCAGGATGGTGACGAGGCGGTCCTTGGGCTCCTCGATGGTGCGGGCGGCCATGATACCCGGGATGGCGCAGGCGTAGGAGCTGAGCAGCGGAATGAAGCTTTTGCCGTTGAGGCCGACGCGGCTCATGACGCGGTCCATGATGAAGGCGGCGCGCGCCATGTAGCCGGTGCTTTCCAGCAGCCCGATGAAGAAAAACAGGATGAGGATCTGGGGCAGGAAAATGATCACGCCTTCCACCCCGGCCAGCGCGCCGTCGATCACGAGATCGTGAAATTCGCCCGGCGGAATGAGGGCGGAGACGTGCTCGGAGAGCGTTCCGACGAGGCTTTCGATCCAGCCCATGGGGATGGAGGCGAGGGTGAAGATGCCGAAAAACATCGTCGCCATGATGGCGGCGAAAATAGCCCAGCCCCAGACCGGATGGGTAACGACGGCGTCGATACGGTCGCTGGTTTGCAGGGCGGAGGAGCCGAGGCGGGCGGAGCCGTCGGCGGGGGCGGTGATGGCTTCTTGGGCGAGGCGGCCGATGGCATCGTAGCGGGCGGCGACGAGTGCGCCGGACCAGTCGGTGGCGTCGGCGTCCCAGCGTTTTTTCCAGGTTTCGAGGATCTGGGTGGTGGTGGCGGAGTGGGCGGTGGAGCCGGCGACGCGCACCGGATCGTTATCGGTGAGAAGGAGCAGGGCTTCGGCGCGGGCCACCAGGGGGGCCTTGGCGTCGTTGGCCATGAGCGAGGCTTGGAGTTCGGCGACAGCGGGGGCGAGGGCGGTGGGCACGGCCCAAGCGTGGCGGGGCAGGGGGAGGTCGGGGCGGGAGAGGGCGAGCTTGAGCTCGATGAGGCCTTTGCCGTGGGCGGCTTCGCAAGGGATCACGGGGATGCCGAGTTCGCGGCTGAGGCGGTCGGCGCGCACGGTCAGGCCGGCCTGGGCGGCGAGGTCCATCATGTTGAGCACGAGGACGACGGGGCGGCCGAGGTCGAGGATCTGGTGAACGAGGTAGAGGTTGCGTTCGAGGTTGGTGGCGTCGGCGATGCAGATGATGCGGTCGGGCGTGGGCGTGTCGGTACGGCGGCCGAGTAGAACGTCGCGGGTGACGGCTTCGTCGGGCGAGCGGGCGGCGAGCGAATAGGCTCCGGGCAGGTCGATGAGGGTGAGGGGCTGGCCGTGCTGGGTGTAAGCGGTGCCGATCTTGCGCTCGACGGTGACGCCTGGGTAGTTGCCCACCTTTTGTTTCAGGCCGGTGAGGGCGTTGAATAGGGTCGATTTGCCGCAGTTGGGGTTGCCCACGAGGGCGTAAACCGGAGTGCGCGCGGGGGAGGTGGAGGGGGCTGGCGGAACGGCGGCGGAAGGCGTGGACGGGTTCATGGCGTGGCGGGTTCCGGGGTGATTTCGACCAAGGCGGCCTCGGTTTTGCGCAGGGAGAGACGGTAGCCGCGGACCTGAATTTCGAGCGGGTCGCCGAGGGGCGCGATGCGAACCAGTGTGATGCGGGTGCCCGGGAGCAGGCCCATCTCGCGCAGGCGGGTGAAGGCCGGACCGGCTTGCGGGTAGGCTTTGAGGGTGGCGCTGGCGCCGACGGTCAACTGGGCGAGGGTCATGGGAGCGAGAAGCAGGGTGCTAGGAGCGGAGAGCGACGAGGCGGGCAGGGCTTAAGGGCGGGTGGTGCCCAGGCGCGGGCTAATCTCAGGCGCGGAGGCCGGAGGGTTCGACCAAAATGCTGGCGGCGGCGTCGTGACTGAGGGCGAGACGGCAACCGTTTACCACGCAGATGAAGGGGCCGCGACCGCCGACTTTGGTGACGAAGGCGCGTTCGCCAAAGCCCAGTTCACGAATACGTTGGCAAAACGAGGGTTCGCCGGTGACGGTGCGCACCCGACCCGATTGCCCGGCTGGCAGCTGACATAGCGGCAGGGGCTCGGGATGCAGGTTTTGGAGCGTGGCGGTTTTCACTTAATGGTAATATTGAGACTCAGTCTTAATAGGTCAATGGAGTTTATGCGGCTAAAAGAGAGTGAGCGGAGAGTTTTGGAAGGTTCATCGTCATTTTCAGCGGAAGGACGTTTTGCAGGTGGCGATGCTCCCTGCGCCGTTGGTGATAGTCGCTCTGCATCGGTGTCGGTATGTTTTGTTTGACCGATGGATTGGTCGATTGATTGATCGAACCCCCAGCCACAAGTAACCTAATAGGTTACTTGTGGCTGGGGGTTCGATGGGTATCTTGGGGGTGGGGCGCGGGGGCTCGGGTTGAGTGAGGTGGGTGGCAGGCGCGTAGCGAAGCGTGGGGGCGGGTTTTGGGGTCGACGGCGGGGAAGTAACCTATTGGGTTACTTGGCATGGAACTGATACATCCTCGGATCAAAATGTGGGCGGAGCTGGCTGGTTTGTTGGCGGAGGCTGCGGAAGCCGGGGCGAAGGAGCTGGCGAACACAGTGGAGAAAAAGCTTAAGCCCAAGCGCCGGGGCAACTACGCCACCCGTAGGCCGGGAGCGGATACTCCGTTATGGAACGCGTGCGCACAGTTGCTTTTGGCTGAATTGAACAAGCGTGGTGCCAAAGTTCAGTTGGCTAGTTATTTAGGAATTCCCAAGCAGCGGGTGACCGACTATTTCCGCGGTAAGCGCCGCATGCCGGATGCCGAGACTTTGCTGCAAATGATGGAGTGGCTGGCGCACAAGCGGGCTGGCATCGATTTATCGGTGGGGGCGCTCGGCGGGACCAAACCTAAGCTGCCCAACTCGGCGGGGAGCGGAAGCGCGGTGACCGAGGCAAAGTAACCTAATAGGTTACTTGATGCTGGGGAGCGGTAGTGGTGGAGGTGGTCGGGATTGGGAGATGGGCAACGCAGGTGGGGGGATGGAGGGAGCGTGATCAGAAGCGGGCGGTGAGGCCGAGGCGGATGGCGAGGGGGGAGCCGGGGGTGATGTTGTTGTTGTTGTGGGCCGTGGCGTAGTAGGCGCAGTCGAAAAGGTTTTCGATGTTGAGCTGGGCATGCAGATGCTCGTTGAAGCGGTAAAACACAGCGGCATCGAAGCGCACGTAGCCGGGTAGGGTCACGGCGTTGTCGGCGGCGGCGAAGAGTTCGTCGCGATAAATCGCGCCCAGGCCGGCGCCCCAAGCGGAGTTGAAGTCGTAGCGGTTCCAGAGGGAAAAGGTGTTGCGCGGGAGTTGTTGAATGCGCGTGCCGGCGGGGATGGCGCCGTTGGCGGACTGGGTCTCGCCGTCCTGGTAGGCGTAGGCGGCGGTGACCGTCCAGAGGTCGGTGATTTTGCCGGAGGCACCAAGCTCGATGCCTTCGACTCGTTGGCCATCCACGAGTATGAGGGTGCCTGGAGGCGGGCCGCCGGGGGTGCCGGCGGTGGGATCGGTTATGGCCTGATTGGAGCGATCGAGCCGGTAGGCGGCGGCGGTGAGGGAGAGGCGGGGTGCTGGGTCCCATTTTACGCCGATTTCGAGGTTTTCGAAACTCTCGGGGGCGAGGGAGGCGTTGGTGGCGGAGAGGGAGCTGAGCTGTTCACCAGCGCGGGGCACGTAGGCGAGGGTGTGGCTGGCGTAGAGGGCGAGGGTTTCGATGGGTTTGTAAACCAGGCCGACGCGGGGGGAAATCAGGTCGTCGGAGGTGTCTAGGTTTTGACCGGTGCGGTGGTTGAGGAAGTCCACTTCGAAGCGGTCGAGTCTAAGGCCGGCGATGAGCTGGAGCTTGGGCAGCAGTTGGATTTGATCCTGCAGGTAGATGGCGGCGGACTTGGCCGTGCTGTCGTTGTCGGCATCGGTGGCGTTGGGTCGGAAAAACAGCGGGCCGCTGTAGCGGGGATGGGTGGTGGAGACGTTGCCGAGGGAGGTGGTGCCGGTTGCGGTGGAGTAGCCGGTTAAGCGAAGGTTGTCGGTTTCCTGGCGGCCGAGTTCGAGGCCGAGGAGCATCGTGTGCGCGACGGGGCCGGTGGAGAAATCGAAGACGTAGTCGGTTTGGTTGAAGAGGTTTTCGCGGTCGTTGGCCTGGTTGTAGGCGGAAATGGCGACGAGCGTGCCGGCGGGGTTTACGGTGCCGGGGAAGACGTTTTGGTAGAATTTTTCGTAGGTGGCGTAGCGGGTGGCGTTGCGCAGGGTGGCCCCGTTGGCGAAGGTGTGGTCGAGCGAGGCGTTGAAGGCGTATACGGTGGTCTCGGTGGGGCTGCGGGTAGGGTCTCCGAAGAAGGTGGTTTCGGCGGTTTTTAAGGGGCGGCCTTTCAGGGAGGGGACGCCGCGATCGGCGACGCGTTCGTCGTCGAAGTATTCGAAGCCGGCGCGAAGGATGGTTTGTTTGGACAGTGCCACGCCGAGGGTGGGGTTGACGCCTTGGCGCTGGAGGTAAACGCCGTCGCGAAAGCTGTTGGAGTCTTCGTAGAGGCCGGTCAGGCGGAGGGAGGCGGCGGGGGCGAGGGACTGGTTAAAATCGAAGGTGCCGCGGTATTGGTCCCAAGAACCGGCGAGGGCCGTGATCTCCTGGAAGGATGGGCCGCCGATGAGAGCTTGTTTGGTGACGCGGTTAAGCACGCCGCCGGGACCGCCGCGGCCGAAGATCATGCCGCCGGGGCCCTTGAGGGCTTCGAGGCGTTCGATGTTGTAGAAGTCGCGGTAGTATTGGACGTCGTCGCGCAGGCCATCGACGAAGTAGTCGCCGGTGGAGGTGTTGCCGCGAAGGACGACGGTATCGCGGTTGCCCTCGCCCTGGGCGGTGCCGACGCCGGGAATGTAGCGAGTGGCGTCGCCGATGCTGGTGACGGCGGTGTCGGCGAGGAGTTCTTTGGTGAGAACGGTTATGGATTGGGGGGTGTCGATGAGCGGGGTGTCGGTCTTGGTGGCGAGACGTGCCCGGCTGGCGTGGTAGCCGTCCTCGCGGGCGGCCTCGATCCGGACCGGTTCGAGTCTGACCGGCGGTTCGGACGAAGGGCTTTGGGCGGCGAGGCGGACGGTGATGGCGAGGACGAGCGAGGCGGCGGCGAGGCGGCGGGCAGCGCGGGAGGGAGGGTGGAGCGGGCGGGCGGTGATGGACGACATGAGGCGTCCACTTTAGCAGGCGGGGCGGGCGGGGTGCTTACCCGTCCTTGCGTTTGTTTTGCGGAGTCTTGCGGAGGGGGGAGCGGGGAGGAAAAGGGCTGAAGGACTGAAAGGCTGAAGCGCGGCGGGCTGCCTCACGCAAGGTGAGGCACTAGGGGGTGCGGCGGGCGAGTGACGGGTAGCGGACCGCCTAAAGGCGGGACTCCAACGGGGCGGGCGTGGTCTTCGTCGGGGCGATCTGTAACCGCAGATCAACTACGGAGATTGAAGGCGACGGGCTGGATGACCTGGGTGTCCACGGGGACGCCGTTTTTGATGCCGGGGGAGAACTTCCAGTGGGTGACGGCCTGCAGGGCGGCGGCCTCAAAGGCGAAGTGGGTGGAGCTGACGATGGTGGCGGAGCGTACCTCGCCCTGGCGGTCCACGATGAAGCTGACCAAGACCTCGCCGCTCAGGCCGGAGCGGCGCATTTCGTGGGGGTATTCGGTGGGGACCTTGAATTTGAGCTGGGGGATTTTATCGAGCGCGCTGAGGGAGAAGATTTTGCCGAGACCATTGCCCGTTGGACGGGCGGGCGGGCCGACCGGTATGGAGACGAGCTGGGTGCGGGCGGCGGTGGCGAGGGGAGCGGCGGGCTGGAGGGCCTGGATAAAGGGGGAATCGATGACGGCGACGGGGATATCGGTCTGGGTGGGCGGGGCGAGAAGTTCGGCGAGCTCGGTCGGGCTTGGGGCGTCGGTGAGTTCCACGAGTTCCGGTTCCTCGGGTGGGGGCGCGGGGAAGTCCAAGGCGAGGGTGGGCACTTCCTGGGCGGCTTGCAGCGGGGGGAAGTCGGGGGTGGCGCCGCCGAGAAAAAAGAGGCTCACGTGGGCCGCGACCGACACGGCCAAGCCGACCAGCATGCGCCGGGTGAGGGTCGTGCGTTCGGAGTGGGCGAGCGGATAGTGCGAGCTCATGGAAGGGGAGGGTAGTATAGACTCGGGGCGGGACGGTGGCTTACCGGTTCTTGCTATTTGTTTATGCGTTCTTGCGGGGGAGGAAGGCACTGGGGGGGCGGCCGTGGTGTTCGTTGAAGACGCGGGAAAACTGTCCGAGGCTTTGATAGCCGACGGCAAGCGCGGCTTCGGTGACGTTTGCGTGCCCGGCGGCGAGCAGGCGGGCGGCGTGTTCCATGCGCAGTTGACGGAGGTGGGCGGTGGGGCCCTGTCTGATCGATTCGGAGAAAGTGCGGCTGAAGTGGGCGGGGCTCTGGGCGGCGGCGGCGGCGAGTTCGGTGAGGCCGATGGGGTCGGCGAGGTGGTTTTCCATGTAGGCGAGGGCAGCGCGGATCGAGGCGGGAAGCCCGGGATTGGCGGCGGGGTCGGGGTGGGTGGGGGAGGATTTAGGGGTGGGGAGGAGGTGGGTGAGGAGTTCGACGAGTTTGGCCCCGGCCCAGAAGGTGCGGAGGGCGGGGGTGACGGGGCAGGAGCGCAGGCCGAGGACAAGGGCGGCTTCGGGTGGACGGAGAGGACGCGGGCCCGCCAGGGGAGCGCGGTCTGGGGGGAGGGCGAGGAGGATTTCAGCTAATTCGGCGGGGAGGGCGGAGGCGGTGAAGCGCCAGAGCAGGAGATGGGCGGGGCTTAGGCCGCTGCTGCGCAGGTGCACGGGGGTGAGGTGGCGGAGCCAGACGATGGAGGACGGTTCGAGGTGCCAGCCGAGGTCGAGATTACGGCAGCGGAGGGCGGGGCCGCCGAGGCTGAAGAGGAGGAGAAAATTTTCCCCGGCGGCTTGAGGGCGGAGCGGCGGGAGGGCATAGTCCACCGTTCCGAGCGTGTGTTCGCTTAGGTGTAGAGACGCGGCCGGCGAGCCGGCCAAGGCGACTGGTGAGACGGGGGAGAGCAAGGAATCGTGCAGGAAGCGAGAATCGGTCTCATTTAGCTAGTTCAAAACGAGAATCGGTCTCATTTTGGGTCGGTGTTGGATTTAAGAGTGCTCATTTTAGCATGCACGGTGAATGTCACTAGTAGCGGATTTATGGCGCGGCGTAGTCGTTATACGTCCGATTATGTGTGTTTTAGGTTACGCGGTTACGGGAAAATCACATTGCCGATATTGTGGAAACGGAGGCGGGGTCGCTGTGCTAGATGTGATGACCACGAACTTCACTCCTTCGCTACGTGCCGCCGGTCTCTTGGCGGCGATTTCCCTGCTAGGCTCCGCTGTCCAAGCCCAGCCCTCCTCGTCGAATAACGTGCTCACCGGCACCAATGTTTCCGCTACCACCGGGGCAATCAGCACCTCGCTCAACGGTTTTGGTTTTGTGAACCATGGCTTGGTTGGCGTGGGTCGGATCGCGGCCACGGCCTTGGATAACTGGGGCGAGTCGCTGGGCTCGGTGTCCGGTCTGCAAGTGACCAACTGGACCAATCAGGGTAACGGCTCCTACGCCGGTGTGTTTAACATTCTGCCCGACCGCGGTTACAATGGGGGCACGCCAGCAACATTTTCCAACTACGCCTCCCGCGTGCAGACGGTGGATTTCTCGTTCACGCCCTACACGGGCGGCGCGACCAGCGGGGTGGCGCAGAACCAGTTCGCGCTGACCTATAACGGCGCGACCTCTTACAAGTTCACCTACGGCTCCGGCACGACCACCACGGGTTTGGTGCCCGACAGCTCCACCACCCTTGGCGGGCGCACGGTGCCTTACGTTACCACGTCCAGCGGCACCGCTCCGACCACGACGCCTTTCACCACCGGCACGAATACGATCAACAAGATCACCGTCGATGCCGAAGCCCTCGTGCTCAAGAACGATGGCTCGGGCTGGATCGGCGACGAATACGGCGCGAATGTTTACCACTTTAACTCCTCCAAGGTGATCGACGGCGTGCTCGGTCAACCCGCCGCCACCGTGCCCAACGGCACCCCGGCCTATAGTTCCGAAGCAAGCAACACCGCCGGTCGTCGTGGCAACCAGGGCATGGAGGGCATCGCTCTGAACCCGGCCGGCACCAAGCTCTACGGGCTGATGCAGAGCGCGTTGGTGCAGGATAGCGGCACCGGCAATCAAGGCCGTTTCAACACCCGTTTGATGGTCTGGGATGTGAGCTCCAACGGCACCCCGTCCGCCATCAGCGCGGAGTATGTGCTCCAGTTGCCCATTGGCAACGATACTGGCAGCGGTGCGGCGAATCGTAACTTCGCCCAGAGCGAGATTATCGCGATCGATGATACCCACATCTTAGTGCTCGCCCGTGATGGCAACGGCAAGGGCACCAGCACAGCCTTGGCCCCCGTTTATAAGAGCGTGCTCCTAGTCGATCTGGCCGCCGCCACCAACATCGCGGGCACCGCCTATGACAACACCGGCGGCGACATCACCACGACGGGCAGCACACTGAACGCCGGCATCACCGCCGTTTCCTGGGTCGAGGCAGTCAATCTGCTCAACACCGCCCAACTCGGCAAATATTCGCTCAACGTGAATGGCGGTACGACCGCCGATTTGAACAGCCTCTCCGAAAAGTGGGAGGGCATGTCCCTGGTGCCCACCGGCGTGGACGGCGAATACTTCCTGTTTGTCGCCAATGATAACGACTTCATCTCCGGCGCGACCAAGATGGTCGGCCTCGATGGTAGCACGATCAACACCTACAATGTGGTCGGCGACAACGGGCTCCCCGTCCAAAACGACACCATGTTCCTCGCCTACCGCGTGTCGCTGGGCACCTCGGCCATTCCCGAGCCCTCCACTTATGCTGCGCTCGCGGGCTCTGCGATCCTTGCGTTTGCCGCTATCCGCCGCCGTCGCTCGTGATCGTCTAATCTATCCGCTAGTCCTTCAGCCGCGCCCGCGTGATCGGGCGCGGCTTTTTTGCGCCATTTGTCCGGATGATGGGCTTAAGAAACGGCGTGCGCTGGGCGTGGGGGGTGTTTCTATGTCGGCACACATGAACATCGTTGTTGTTGGCGCCGGTGCTTGGGGCACGGCTTTTACCCTGCATCTTTCCCGTTTGGGGCACACGGTTACCTTGGTGCCGCGGCGATTTGAGCAGGCGCTGGCGCTGACTTCGACGCGGGAGAACGCGGAGTATTTACCGGGCTTTGCACTGCCGCAGTCGGTGCAGATCGGGCATGAGTTGGCGCCGGTGTTGATGGAGGCGGAGCTGGTCTTGCTGGCCTGCCCGTCTCAGGCCTTGCGGGAAACAGCTGCGCGGGTGCAGGCCGGGCTGGGCGGGGCGACTGGACTGAAGTTGGTGGTGTCGTTGGCCAAGGGCTTGGAGCTGGGCACGCATTTGCGGCCGAGCGAAGTGCTGGCGGCCGCGCTGCCGGGGCTGGCGGTCGGGTGTCTGACCGGCCCGACCAACGCGGCGGAGGTGGCGGCGGGCAAGCCTTCGGCGATGGTGCTGGCGGCGCAGGGGGCGGAGGAGGGACTTTTGGCCGAGGTGCAGGCGGCTTTGAGCGGGCCGACGCTGCGGGTGTATCGCAGCGCGGATGTGGCGGGGGTGGAGTTTGGCGGATGCTTGAAAAACGTGTATGCGATCGCGGCGGGGTGTTGCGACGGCTTGCGGCTGGGGGACAACGCGAAGGCCGCGCTGCTGACCCGCGCTTTGGCCGAGATGGTGCGGGTGGGCGGGGCGCTGGGGGCGAAGGCGGAGACGTTTTACGGCCTGGGCGGCTTTGGCGATTTGGTGGCAACCTGCACCGGAGCGTGGTCGCGCAATCGCACCTTCGGGCAGCGGCTGGGCGAGGGGCGCAAGGCGACGGAATTGCTGGCCGCGAGCAAAAGCGTGGTGGAGGGCTACCGCACGACCGAGAGTTTTTATGAACTCTGCGCTGAGCGCGGGATCGACGCGCCGATTCTGACCGAGACGCACCGCATCCTTTACGCGGGCAAGCCGCCGGCGGAGGCCTTGGCGGCGCTTATGGGGCGGGAGCTGAAACGGGAGTAATACTCTTTAGCGATCAAACCGAGTCTTTAACGCAAAGGCGCAGAGCCGCAGAGATAGCATTTTATCGGAATGAGTTATCTCATACTCTGCGTCTTAGCGTCTTAGCGTTAAAAGGTCTGAAGAATAGCTCTGCAATGGGAGTAACGCGGCCGGCGGCGAGGCTCTGTAGAGTTACGGGCAATAAAAAACCCCGATCTGGAGAGGTCGGGGTTCCGCTGTCTCCGGCGCTTAGTTGTTGCCGTGGGACTTGGAGGAATCGGCGGTTTTGGCGGCCTTAGTGGCGGCCAGTTCGGCTTTGGCGGCGGCGAGCTGGGCCTTGAGGTCGGCCTCGCTGGGCTCGTCGGCGTCTTTGGGGTCTTCGTCTTTGGAGGCTTTTTTGAACTCTTTCATCGACTGGCCCAGACCCTTGGCCAGCTGGGGCAGTTTGGTGGCGCCGAAGAGCAGAATCAGCACGGCGAGGATGATGAGCAATTCGGGGCCTCCGAGGCCGAAAACGCTGAGGAGTGGATAGTGGAGCGCGGGCATGTTGCGCGGAACTTGGGTTTCCGGCGCGGGCGAGTAAAGGGGGAAACTTTTGGCGGTCTGGTCGGCGTCCGCTTTGCTCTTGGACATTTGGCCGGCGGCGGCTTGCTTGCGCCATCTTATGCGCACCGCGATCATCGGCACCGGCATCGCCGGCCTCGGCACCGCCCATTTCCTCCATCGCGCGGGGGACGAAATCACCTGCTTCGGCCCCGAGGACTACGCCGGCGGACACTCCAACACGGTCGAGGCGGTGGAGCCGGGCACGGGGCGCGCAGTGCCGATCGACACCGGGTTTATGGTTTTTAACCGGGTGACTTACCCGCATCTTTGCCGCTTGTTCGACGAGCTAAAGGTGCCGGTGAAGCCGACCGACATGAGCTTCGCGGTCCGGGATCTGGATACGGGTTTGGAGTGGTGCGGGTCTTCGTTGAACCACCTGTTCGCGCAGCGCAAAAACCTTTTCAGCCCGCGTTTCATCAAGATGGTGCTGGCGGTGAATCGCTTCAATAAGGAGGCGGTGGAGGCGTTGGACGAGCCAGCCTTGGAGACGGAGAGTCTGGCCGACTACGTGCGGCGGCGGGGCTACGGGAAGGATTTTTGGGATTTGTATCTGGTGCCGATGAGTTCGGCGGTGTGGAGCACGCCGCCCGAGCAGATGATGGCGTTTCCGGCCGCGACCCTGCTGCGGTTTTTTCATAATCACGGGTTCCTCGGGCTGCACACCCAGCACCCGTGGTGGACAGTGGACGGCGGTTCGCGCGAATACGTGAAGCGGCTGACCGCGCCCTTCTCGGAGCACATTCGCCTGCGCTGTCCGGCGGTGCGGGTGGTGCGGCACGGGGCGGGGAAGGGGGTGACGGTGTTGACCGCCGACGGGCGGGAGCAGTTGTTTGACCGCGTGGTGCTGGCTACGCACGGGGATCAGGCCTTGCGGCTCTTGTTGAATCCGACCCGCGACGAGGCGCGCGTGCTGGGGGCGTTTAAATATCAGGCCAACGTGGCGACGCTGCACACCGATGCGAGCGTGATGCCGCGCACGCGTCTGGCCTGGGCGAGCTGGGTGTATGCGATCGCTCGGGACGAGCTGGGGCGCATCGTGCCGGCGACGCACTATTGGATGAACCGGCTGCAAGGGGTGAGCGAACGAGAGCAGTATTTTGTGACGATCAATCAGCCGGAGCGGATTGATCCGGCCAAAGTGATCAAACGCATCGACTACACGCACCCCTTGTTCGACGCGGCGGCGCGGGCGGCGCAGTTGGAGTTGCCGGACTTAAATCAGGCGGCGCGGGGCACGACGGAGACATTTTTCGCCGGCAGTTATTTCCGTTACGGGTTCCATGAAGACGCGTTTATGAGCGCGGTGCAGGTGAGCGAGACCCTGCTCGGGCGCGATCCGTGGGCGTGAGGTATCGTGGTTACGGAGTAAAAGCGGATTTCAGGCTTCGGTGTCGCAGCGCACGGCGGCGAGGGCGTAGACGGCGGCGGTATCGCAGCGAAGGACCAGCGGGCCGAGGGTGACGGGCGTCCAGCCGGCGGCGAGGGCGACGGCGACCTCCTCGGGAGTGAGGTCGCCCTCGGGGCCGATCAGCCAGGCGACGGAGCTCAGGGCGCGTCCCTCGTGGGCGGCGCGAAAGTCGGCGAGCACGGCGCGCAGTGGGCGGGCCCCGGGGTGAAGGCTGGCGACGAGCCGGAGTTCGCAGGCGGCCACGAGCGGGTCGTCGAGGAAGGCGGCGAGGGGGCGCACGGGCTCGATGGCGGGGAGAAAGGGGTTGCCGCATTGTTTGGCGGCTTCGATGGCGGCGAGGCGCCATTTGTCGGTTTTTTTGTCGGCGCGGTCGGCATCGAGGCGCAGTTCGCTGCGTTGGGTGGCGAGTGGCGCGATGCGTGCGGCGCCGAGCTCGGTGGCCTGGCGCACGATGTCGTCCATGGTGCCGCCTTTGGGCAGGCCCTGGCCGAGGATGAGCGCGCAGGGCAGGGGAGGACGGGTGGCGGCGGAGCGGACCTGTAGCAGGGCGAGTTTCTTGCCCTCGACGCGGGAGAGCTGGCATTGCCATTCGCGGCCTTGGCCATCGAAGGCGACGACGGGGTCGCCGGGGCGGGCGCGGTTGACGTTAACGAGGTGATGGGTTTCGGCGGCGGGCAGGGTGATTTCCCCTGCGTCGGGCGGCGGGGTAAGGGGGAGGAAAACACGGAAATCGGCCATGGTGCGGATAAAAGCGCTGCGGGGTCTCGCGCCAACCCTGTAAAAGAGGAGAGGCGACCTTCGGGAACCACCCCGGGGCCGCCTCTGCCAGCAAACCAAACAACCATTATTGATGACCTGGAGATAGACCGGCTGGGCGGAGAAACATTCAAAAATACCGAAAGTTTTTTCAGGGTTTATTTGGCGGTCTTTAAACTGTTGTTAAAAAGAGAAATGCGAGGATCTACGGCTTTCGAGTTTACAAGCCGGTGCGGGAGGCTACGTCTTTGGCCGCTAGTTTTTTCGAGACCCTTGCCCGGGTGGCGGAATTGGCAGACGCAGTAGACTCAAAATCTTCCGGAGAAATCCTTGTGGGTTCGATTCCCACCCCGGGCACCATATTGAGACTATGCCTATGAGGCTTGTTGAGACTAGATGGGTTTTTCAGAGCTGAGATTGCCCACCCCCAATTGTTCCCACCATGGCGGACGTTCAGAATCTCATAAGTCACCGTGGCCCCGCCGAGTGAAGGTAGGCCATTCGATAGTCACGGTTTGCAGGATCAAGCATAAGGGAGGGAAGAAAGGGTTCGGGAATTGCGGTTATTGTGGCGATCACATCCGCATCTGGTGCGGGAGGCGGCGGGACGGTTGCGGCTTTGGAGCAGGTCGGCCGCCTTGCCGGACGGCAAATTTCGCTCCTCGCGCCACTTCATTGGTTAGCCGGAACCATGCAGTCGAGCGGGTTGCATCAAGGGGACCTGTCGGCACATTTCAGTGGCTCACTCCCGGCGAAATACTCTCCGAGTATTGTTCGCCCTTCGGGCTCACCCTACGCCTTCGGCTCCGGGCTACGCCATCTCCGCTTCGCTCCGTCCTTGGTCGTTCGCCTCTGAAATGCGCTCGACATCTCGCCTCGCTACTCGCCTTCGACTGCATGGTTCCGTCTAAGCAAGGGCGAAGCCCGCCGCTGTTGCTTCGCTACGTGTAACGCTCCGTTGGTTTTGGCATGCGGTTGCGGGAGACGCAGGCTTTCGCCCTCTTTTCGGTGATCGCCCCGTCCCTTTGCCCTGTCACGATGTTCAGACTCAGCCTTGCCTGGCTTTTCCATGTTTTTCGCTCACAGCGGATTCAGACGGCGTCTCAGCCGCCTTCACGTACGGTGATCGTTGGATCGCCATCTACCGCGCGCATCGCGCTGCGTGCACGCTCCTAAGTTTTGGAAAATCATGCCGGGAAGATACATAAATCGGAAACACATTTGAATTATTAATCAAAAAATGAAAACAATCGGACTTGTTCACGCCATATTCCTGTTCCTGACAATTTGTTGGGCGACCACGCTTCACGCCCAATCTACCTCGCGCCCGACCGACCGCGCCCGAATCACCGTTCAATCCGTGCCCGACGCTCTCGGCGGGGGAAAACCTTTGAAAGTACTGCGCACGGATGCCAGCACGCCGCTGCGCGCCGGTGCCGTCTGGCTTTTCAAGGCCGGCACCGTCAATGACGAGCGCAACGCCACCGCCAAAGATCCCGCTTTCTACCGCAAGATGCGCGCCGCCGGGCTCAACGCCGTCCGCCTCATCCAGTTCGAGGTATGGTTCCAGTCGGACGCCCCCGAAAAGACGACCCGCTACACCGACTTCACCAAGCCCAAGGAGTGCGCCGCGCTCCTTGCGAACATCGAGACCGTCATCAACCTCGCCTCGGCCGAGGGTCTCTACGTGATCCTCAACGCACACACCAAGCTCAGATCCTACGACGACGCCTACACCCGCGCATTCTGGACAGTCGTGGCACCGCAGTTTAAGGACCGCACGCATGTCATCTACGAACTCACTAACGAGCCGCTCGGAGACCTGGCCAACTATTATGAAAACGAGACGTTTCTAGACCAACAGCAGAGCCTCTATTCGCTGGTGCGCGGCCTGGCGCCCGCCACCCACCAGCAGCTCCTTTCGGTCAATGGTATCTGGGCGCGTTTCGGCGGCGAGGACGTGCTGAAGATGGTCGCCGACAAATTCGAGGCTAGGAAACCCGGCAACATCGACTGGCGCAACACCTCCGTCGCCTACCATCTCTACTACAACGGCCACACCAGCGCGCGTTTACGCGCGTTGCACGCTGCTTATCCTGGTTTTTCCGGCGAGAACAACTTCGCCTACGACGGCGTCGTCCCGTCCGGCGTGCGCGAGGACGACACCGCCCGTTCGGAGAGCATGGACGTGCCGTTTGAGGACCGCACCCGTTTCGCCAATGAGACCTGTGAAAGGCTCGGTATCGGCTGGGCGCACTGGCACCTGGAGAACCACGCCAAGTTCGACGCTAACTGGCCGCTGCTCCGTGCCGACGCCGAGGCCAAGGGCTATCTATGGACTCGCGATCCCGTAAAAGTGCGTTAGGCGTCCGCTTCGGTATTGGACGATACACCATGATATCTCTTACTTTGGAAAACCCCGTCAGCGACCACCTCCTCGGTGCCACCACGGTGCGCTATCAGCTCACGCCCGGAGGCATTGTTGAGTTGCTCGCCTTTCCGACCTCGCTTGCCGACCGGCTGGCGGTGCTGCCCGAATTCGAGACGGGGCCGCATATCGATCACCTGCCGCAGAAGTGGCGCACCCAGACCGCGCGTCTGCCGGAGTGGCTGGTTCAGTTGAAACTCGCCGGCTCACCCGAGCCTGGCGGACACCAGATCGGTCGCAGCCTGCGCGGCGCCGAGGACGTGCAAGGACTCAGTCTTGTCGCGCACGAATCCGCACCCTTCTCAAATGGGGGACGCGAGATCGTCACCACGCTGGCTCACGGCTCGGGAGCCACTCTGCGGCACGTGCTGCGCTGGCATGCCGGCGACGCGTTTTTCCGCGTCCATGTAGAGTTTGATAATACCTCCGCCGCGCCGCTCGTGCTCGAATATCTCCCGAGCTTTTCCCTAGGCGGACTCACCCCGTTCCACCCCGACGAGGCGGCGGAATTGCTCAAGGTTCACCGCTTTCGCAGCACGTGGAGCGCCGAGGGCCGGCACGATGCCGCGCTGCTCGAAGATATCTCGCTCGACCGCTCGTGGATCGGTTTCAACCGGCGCACGCTCCGCTTCGGCCAGACGGGCTCGCTGCCCGTCCGCGAGTTTTTCCCTTGGGTGGGCATTGAGGACACCGCCGCCAGTGTGTTCTGGGGCGCGCACCTCTCAGCGCCGGGCTCGTGGAATCTCGAAGTCTCGCGCCAGAAGGACAAGGTGATCCTTTCCGGCGGACTGCCCAGCCGCGACTTCGGCGACTGGTCGCGCACAGTCGCTCCCGGCGAGACCTTCGCCACGCCCGTCGCCGCGCTCGCCTGCGTGCACGGAGATCTCGACGACCTCTGCCACGCGCTCACCTCCGCGCAAGTCGCCGCCGTCAAGGCGCAGCCCGCCGTCGAGCGTGATCTGCCTATGGTGTTCAACGAGTGGTGCTCCTCCTGGGGCGAACCCACCCATGATTACGTGATCGCTACCGCCCGCCGTCTCGCCGCCACCCGCACCCGCGTGCTCGTCATCGACGACGGCTGGGCCGAGAAACCCGCCGGCCAAGACATCCAGTTTAACGGCGATTGGGTCGTGGACCGCAAAAAGTTTCCCCAAGGCCTGCGGGCCACCACCGACGCCGTCCGCGCGCTCGGCATCATCCCCGGCATCTGGTTTGAGATGGAGGCCGCCACCAAAGGCACCAAAGCCTACGAACTCACCGACCACCACCTGCGCTTCCGTGGACGCACCGTCCAGGTTGGCAACCGGCACTTCTGGGATTTCCGCGACGAATGGACGCACGCCTACCTCGCCGAAAAACTGCTCGCCCGCCTGCGCGACGACGGATTTGGGTATCTAAAAATAGACTATAACGAAAGCCTGCCCGTCGGCGTGGACGGCGAGCATTCGTCCGGTGCCGCGCTCCTCGATCACTTGTTCGGCGTGCAGCGGTTTCTGGCCCGCCTGCGCCGCGAGCTGCCCGAGCTTATCATCGAAAACTGCTCCTCGGGCGGACACCGGCTAGAGCCGTCGTTCATGGCGCTCTGCGCCCAGGGCTCTTTCTCCGACGCGCACGAGACGCTCTCCATACCCATCGTGGCGGCCAATCTTCACCGCCTGATCCTCCCGCGCCAGTCGCAGATCTGGGCCGTGCTGCACGCCGACGACACGCCGCGCTATTTTCGCTACAAGCTCGCCGCCACATTCCTCGGCCGCATGTGCCTGTCCGGCGAGGTCAGTGAACTGTCTGACGCGCAACTCGCCGACTTGGTCGCCGCGCAGGATTTCTATACCGCCGCCGTGCCGGTCATCCGCGACGGGCAATCGCGTCTCGTGCGTCACGCGCTCGGCAAGAGCTGGAACAAGCCGCACGGCTGGCAGGCCGTAGTCCGGCATACAAGCGAGGCGGTGCTGGTGGTGGTGCACGCCTTCGCCCTGCCGGCGGACGAGTCGGCGAAGATCACCTTTGAGTTGCCGGCGGGCTCGTGGAAAGTGACGCGCACCTATGCGCTGGAGGCTGCCGCTGAGGTGAAGGGCTCTACACTCGTCCTACAAGGGCATCCGCCGTTTTCTGGCGCAGCAATGTTGCTCGTCGGGCTCTAAATGCGCCTTCCACGGTTCGACGTGGTGAGAGTTGTCGATGTCACTCACCGCTCAGAAACCCCCGTGCGTTTATGCACAACTCGACACCGGGTCCGTGTGCACGCTCGACGACGTCGAGGCCCGGTTCGATGGGGATCTCGCGCAGGTGATCCGCGCCGGAGGCTCAAATCCGTGCTAGTGCCTGCGGGCAGCTCTTTTCCTTCCCAAGTTGCCTGTTACGAGTAGCGCACAGCTTCGGTTGCCTGTCCGGGATTGGCGCGACTAGCTAACTAAGTGCGCCTTCGAAGTCGCCGGAGGTGGCATCAACCCCTGTTACCCATGATCAAGCCATTCACCCTCACCCTGATTCTAAGTCTCTTTTTCTCGTCATTGATCCAATCTCAGGCTGCCGAGCCGTTGCCGATCAACGGAAGATTCGACAAGCCGGCACCGACTTGGAAGTTTGTCGCGGATGGCTGGGTACGCACTGGCTTCTGGGGCACGCAATCGGCCCCCAATGACATCAAGCGCGAACTCGACGGAAAAAATCCCTATGTATGGGTTTCCTCCGTTGCGGGTCTGGACAAGGGCACGATTCTCGCAAGTTGGTCGGAGCCTATACAGCTCAACCCCGTCTGGAAGCAAATCAAGGTGAGCGTCCGCTCGCGCTTGACTGATCTGCAGCGTGGCAAAAACAAGTGGGAAACCGCCCGGCTTCAGTTGTCCTTCAAAACCGAGGATGGCGTCGCGCTTAAATCCTATCCCTCAATCTATCTGGAGCCTTCTGCTGACTGGCTGAAAACCGAAGGTGTTTTGAAGATTCCCCTGGATGCTCACACCATGACGGTGGAGTTCGGCTTCTGGGGTGCGATCGGCAATCTGGATCTCGACGACGTGGAGTTGATCCCGCTTCCGTGAGGTTTTTCATTCAAGCCGAATCCCTAGCGTTCAGTCACCAGTCTGAAGCGTGATACTGGCTTCTCAGTTCTACTACCCCATGCGACTCCTTTTCTCGCTGCCGTTCGCCGTTCTCTTTGCAATAACACCGGCTCAGGCCACCAGCGTGCCGCCGCCGACGGGAGAGGTTCCCGATTGGAAAGCCGATCCCGTCGTTGAGACCGCCCCGGGACGCGGCGGCATGGTGCTCAACGGCCTCTGGCGATTCCAGCCCGCCAACCCCGCTCGGCTCGACGCGGCAACGCTGCCCGACGACTGGGGCTGGATCCGCGTGCCCGGCGTCTGGGCCGACCTGCGCGAGTGGCCGCGCTGGGGCATGCCCGGCGTGGTCGCGGCGGCCCCCGCCTGGAAAGCAGCCGACTATAACACGGTCTTTGCCGCCTGGCACGAACGCGAGATTACCATCCCCACCGATTGGGCCGGCCGCGCTGTCGTGCTCCAGCTCGAACGCGTGAGCACCGACGCCACCGTTTTCGTTGACGGAAGTCGCGCTGGCGAAATCCGCTGGCCTTCGGGAGAGGTGGACCTCACCGCGCTTGTCCAGGCCGGTCGCACGCATCGCCTGAGCTTGCTGGTGCAGTCTACACCGCAAGCGGGCGAAGTGCTCACGCTGATGGATTTCAACGACGCCTCCGCCGCCAAGGCCAAGCTCAAGTCCCGCGGAGTGATCGACGACGTACGCTTGGTTTCCCGCCCGCGCGGAGCACGGATCGACGGGGTGTTTGTGCGCACGAGCGTGCGCGAACGCCGGCTCGCCGCTGACGTGGAGCTGGTCGGCTGGCCGGTGGGTGAGGCCGTCGCCACTGTCTCCGCCCGCGTGCTCGAGTGGCCCTCGGGTGCGGTGGTCGCCGAGCTGCCCTCACGGACGCTGCCGGTCGCCGACGCCGTCGTGCGCCCCTCGTGGGACTGGATCGCGCCCAAGCTCTGGGACGTGGGCCGCCCCAACCTTTACACGCTCGAATTGTCGCTGCTGCGCGACGAACCCGCGCCTGCTAAATCTTTTCTGGAACGCCTGATCGGCGGAAAAAAATCCGGCGTGCCCAAATACACCGCCTTTGACACCTGGCGCGAACGCTTTGGTTTCCGCGAATTTCGTATCGAGGGACGCGGCTTCCTCCTGAACGAGCGTCCGCTCCGCCTGCGGCCGTTCTACCAGCACAACGACAATACAATCAGCGGCCTGGCCGAGGCGGTAGACGCGCAGGTAGTCGGTCTGCTGGAGAACGGCTTCAACTTTTGGGAGATGTGGCCGCGCAACTGGAACCTGCGCGGCGAAGTCCAGTTCAACCGTCTTTGGGCCGACGCCGCCGACGAGCGGGGGCTCACGATGTCCCTGCCCTTCGCCCACCCTGCGGGATGGATGGGCGGGGATATGTGGAACAACCGTCCGATTCCCGAGGCGGCCTTTGTTGCCTGGGAAAAAGCCATGCGTGACGACTGGAAAAAATACCGCAACCACCCGTCCGTGGTCATGTGGATCGGTTACGCCAACATGTTCAGTCACGGAGACGACCAGAACCCGCGCCGCCTCGGCCAGCGTCCCGACCTGCTCGCCAACGGCGACTACGGCACGCGGCCGCGCATCGCCGCCGGCATGAGGTTGATCGATACGGTCAAGGCCCTCGATCCCACCCGGCCCGCCACCACCCACCACGGCGGTCCGATCGGCGATTTCCAGACCGTCAACCACTACCTCAACCTCATGCCGCTTCAGGAGCGGGAGGAACACCCCTCCGAGTGGGCGCGTGATGGCGACGTGCCTTTCATGAGCATTGAGTTCGGCGTGCCGTTCTCGCTCACGTTCACCCGCGGTCGCAACGGCTACGGCAACGCCGCGATCACCGAGCCGCTCGTCACCGAGCATGCCGCCTCCTATCTCGGGCCCAAAGCCTACGCCCTTGAGACTCCCGCCTACCGCGCTAATCTGGCTCGTCGTTTCAAGTCCGACCAAACCTACGATAACGTGGACAATTCAGCCACCATCTTCGGCCATGACACCTTCCAAGCCGTAGCCGAATTATTCATCCGCAACACTTGGCGCAGCTGGCGCATGTGGGGCGTCACTGGCGGCATGATCCCGTGGTCGGGAGGCTATTCCTGGCGCACGGAAGAGGGCGATGTCGCCATCCCCGCCTTCCAGCCCGGTCGCTCGGGCACCTGGTTCCCTTCCTATAAAAAGAACGCCCTCTACCTAGGCCCCGCCGGAACCGGAGAGCTGACTCCCGCCGGGCGCACCCTTATCGAGGTCAACGGACCCACGCTCGCCTGGATCGCTGGCCCCGCGCCGCGCGCCGAGGATTCCGGCGCGTTCACCGCCAAGGACTCGCGCTTCTACGCCGGTGCCACCGTCGAGAAGTCCGTCGCGCTCGCCAACGACCTTCGCGATCCCCAGTCCTACACGGGTGAGATCGTCGCCACGCTGGGCGGCGTCGAACTCGCCCGTCGCGAGATTTCGGGAAACCTCGCCGTCGGCGAAAATCGCTTCGAGCCCTTTACCTTCGTCGTGCCCGCCGTGAAATCCCGGCGCGATGGCGTGATCACCCTGCGCGCCCGCATCGGCGAGCGCGTCCACGAAGACTCCTTCGTATGGCGCGCCTACCCCGTGCCCGCCGAGCCCTCTTCCCCTTCCGCCACGCTCTGGATCTGGGACCCCGAAGGTGCCACCACGGCACTGCTCACCGTTCTGGGCCAGAAAACCAAGGGCATTGACCTGCTTTCCGAAGCGAGGTTCTTGCCGCCCGGCACCCCGCTCGTGATTGGCCGCAGGGCGCTCGATTCTCTTGCTCCCGCCGCCCGTCACGCGCTCAACGACATCCTCCTCGCCCACTCCCGCACCGGCGCGACCGTGCTGGTCTTCGCCCAATCGCCCGAAACCTTGAGGGATGACGGCTACCGCGTGTCGCGATTTGTTTCCCGCCGCTTCTGGCCCGTATCCACCCAGACCGCGCACCCGGCCCTCGCCGGCCTCGACGCCGGTGATTTTCAGGATTGGGCCGGAACCGGCGATCTCGTGTCTGCACTAGACGCCCCGTTGCCGTCCACAGAGGGCACGGCATTCCGCGCCCCGACCTTTGGCTACCGCTGGGGCACGCGCGGCAGCGTCAGCTCCGCCGCCGTCGAGAAGCCGCACCGTTCCGGTTGGACGCCCCTGCTGGAAGGCGAGTTCGACCTCGCCTATTCTCCGCTGCAAGAGCTTCGAGTCGGCGCCGGCCGCCTGCTCTGGTGCCAGCTCGACATCGAGGGCCGTGCTGTAACCGAGCCCGCCGCCAGGCGTGTCGTAGAAAATCTGTTACAAATCGCGAATTCGGGCGCAAAGCCCGACCCTCAACACAGCGGCCCCGTGGGTCTCTCGACATCTTCCGGCCCCGCCTGCTACGTCGGCGGTCCCGAAGGCTCGGACCTGCTTCAGAGCCTTGGCGTCATCTTCACCTCGGTTTCGCGAATCGAGCCCGCCGCTCCGCTCGCGATCATCGGTGCCGACGTAACTCTCGAGGAGCCGACTCTACGCGCCTACCTGCGCGGCGGCGGCCGCGTCGTCTTCTTGCCCCGACCGGCCGGCCCGCAAGTCCTCGGAGTCAGCCTGCGTGAAAGTGTCGCCGGGGCCCTTACCACCGATGAACTGCCGCCTTGGCGTGAGTTACAGGGTCTCTCCATCAGCGACCTGCGTCTGCGGGTGGACATCCGCCGTCCGGTGGCATTCGCCGAGGCAGGTGCCGAAGTGGCCGCAGGCGGCCTCGTCGCCCGCGTGGTAGAGGGAGCCGGCTCTGCTCTCTGGATTCAGACCGCCCCATCGTCCCTGCCCGCCGACACGAAAACCTTCTACCGATACAGCCAATGGCGCTGGACGCGTGCGCTCTCACAAGTGCTTGCCAACGCCGGGGCCACCTTCGCACTCGACGCCAAGCCCTTCCGGGGGCCGACCGAGGATACGAACCGCCCCCTTCCCCTTGCCGGCTCGTGGCGCGCCCAGTTCGAACGCCGAGTAGCCGAAAACACTCCGGACGCCGGCAATCAAGGCCGCGAGCAAGGCTGGCAGAAACCTGAGTTTGACGCCTCCGCGTGGCGCCCGATCACCGTGCCCGGCTTCTTCGAGGCACAGGTGCCCGATTGGAGCGAGTTTGATGGTGCGATCTGGTATCGCCGCGAGTTCACCCTTCCCGAAACATGGAACGGCAAGGACCTGTGGCTGAATCTCGGTGTCGTGGACGATGAAGACACCACCTACATCAACGGCCGGCAAATCGGCCGCACCGCCGGCGACAAGAGCTGGTCGGAAAAGCGGCGTTACCGAGTGCCCGCCTGGGCGCTCAAACCTGGCGTGAACTCGCTCGCCGTGCGCGTCTATGACATCCGAGGCAACGGAGGTTTTGCCGAGGCCCGTGAGGAACAGATCAACCTCGAATTGGTGGATAAAATCGCCGCGGAAGCCGAGTCGTATTACGTGCCCGGATTTCGCCTTGACCATGAGTTAGGCGACGATCCCGCGCGCTATTACCGCTGGTAACCGTGGGGCGGGCTTCACGCCCGGGATCCGAGATTCGCAGCACTCCGCAAAAGTCGGGGCTCAACCTCAACCCAAAGAACGATCAACCATCAGACCCCCGCATCCGGGATTATTGCTTCTCCTTCGCCCCCCGTGTCGTCTTACCCGTCACCCAAGTGCCGCGGATGAGCACCTCCTTGGGGTGCTCCGGTGTCTCGCGTTCGTTGCGGTTGATCTGTGCCACGACCATGTCCACAGCGGCCGCTCCGAGCACGTGCATCTGCGTGTCTATGCCGCTCCAGCCCTTCACGTCGTCGGCCAGTCCCAAGTGGGCGTAATCGGGCGTATGTTGGCCTAGTTTTAAAGCCTTTATCCATTGGTTCATTTCGCCGAAACGGCCGAGGATCACGTCGGGCTTGTGCGCGGAGAACCAAGCGTCGAGACCCGCCGGGGGGGTGGGGCCGAGGACTGTGCGGTCGGCAAAACAAAAGGACGGAATGCGATTAGCCGGCTCGGCGCCGAGCTGTTCCTGATCGTAGGCGGCAGTGTAGAGCGAATCGGTGGAGGTATCGAACCATCGATTGCTCACCCAGCCGATGCGTTTGTAGCCTAGTTCTCTCAGCGAGAGGCAGGCCAGGCGCATGTTGTAGTAATAATCCTCGGCGACGGAGTGCGGGATGGGTTCGCGGGGATGGCCCGGCACCGGGTAATCAATGTTGCTCTTGTGCCGACCGAGGACCGCCACCGAAAAGCCCGACCAGTTTTGCTTCGACAGGTGCGGGCGGTAGTTCAACGGGAGCACCAGGCCCGGGATTCCACGGGCGTTCAAGATGCGGCGGATCTGCGTCACATGCGCTTGCGGGCCGAGCGACTCCAGATAGGGCACCGCGATCTCCTCTAACTGGAAGCCAAGCTGGGACGCCCGGTCCACGGCCCCTTCGTAGTAAGGACGCATGTAGGGGGCTGTTTTCCAGGGATTGACGCCTGGGTGGTCGTTGATCCAGGCGAGCGTCGCGCGGAACGAGGGCGGCTTGGTGGTGCGGAGCTGCGCCATTAACGCCGAAACCAGCGGGTTGGGCCGGTAGCCAAGCTCGTCCGCCTTCTCACGGATTTTGTCCCGGGTCTTCGTTGGGATCGAAGGGTCGTTGCGGAGGGCGCGCGACACGGTCATGCGATGAAAGCCGGTGGCGTCGGCGATGGTCTGAAGCGTGGGGGCGGTCTTCACGTTACGATAGCGTGAATTTACTCACATTATCAGGTCAAGAACGCCTTTTGGCGTAGCTGCGCGCGGTGATCGGGCGGGGCCGGGCGCTTCGCGCGTTACAGGTAGCATTACGCCGCGTTTGGCCTGTCGCGGGGCATGGACGATTCTGTTTTGCCCCTCACCTATACGTCTTTCGGCACCACCCCATGCCTACCCGTCATCCATTTCGCTTTTCCATTTGGATCGCCGTCTTTTTTGCGATCGCCGCCGCGCCCGGCGCTTTTGCCCAGTATTACTCTGGCACGTTCCAATGGCGACAATTCGGCGGCACGCCTTCCTCAACGGGTTACACTCTCTATGTCCCGCATAACCTCACCGACGCCAACCTTCGCGGGGTGATCCTCTGGAGTAACGGCTCAGGCGAGGACCGCCGCTACATGTCACAGGTGCCGTGGGTGCAGGCCTTCGCCCGCGCCAAGGGCTATGCCGTTATCGCTGCGCAGAGCAATCTATCCACGGGCGACATCACCGACCTCGACGCCAATCTCTCCGCCGTCCTCTCCGCCGCAGCAACCGCGAGCGGTCGCGCCAGTATCGTCAACGCCCCTCTGCTCCCGCTCGGCATGTCCCTCGGCGGCATCGGAAGCACCCAAATCACCGGCCAGCGTCCCACCCGCGTGCTCGCCTTCGCCTCTAACAAGGGCACCTTCGGTCCCGACGTAATCTCAAATTTCGATACAACCAACGCCGCCCAGCCTTTCGGCCTCATGATGCCAGGCGAGACCGACGGCAACAACACCGCCAACTCCTTTCAGGTGCAGGATGACTTCCTTCGCTGGCGCTCGCTTTCTTCCAACACCGGACGCGTCGCCTACGCCGTCGACTATAACTCCGGCCACAATCCCGACACCGGCCAGTCCTGGGATCTCGCCTGCGTGCTCTTCGCCGAAGCCGACCGCTTGCGCCACCCCGGCACACCGCTGTCCACCACGCCGGGCAATCCGCCCACGCTTCCGAGTTACGCCTACGCCAACGGCTGGCTCGTCGAGCGCAACAGCGTCGTCGCCACCGTGCCCTCCGCGAACACCGCCGGCACTGTTCTGCTCCGTCCCACCTTCCCGCAAATCGCCGCTGTCGCCGACTACACTGGCACGCCCGCCGCCGCGACCACCTCGTGGCTGCCCAGTCGCCTCGCCGCCCGCGCCTATCGCGCTTTCATCTCGACCGATCCGGCAGACATCAACCGCACCGAGGCACCCAACAACCAATGGCTGCAAATCGAGACGCCGATGCGCCACCAGCAATTCCGCACCGGTGAGACCCCGCTCGTCACCCTCGACACCCGCCGTTGGACCGGCGTCACCAGCATGACATTCTACCTCGACGACGTGCTCCTCGGCACCAAGACCGACGGCGACTGGTCCTGGCAGTTGCCCGCGCTCACCGCCGGTTTCCACGTCCTCGTCGTGGAGGCCACCGACGGCACCAATCAACGAGCCGCCTTCGTCACTTTCACCGCCGAGGAGTCCACGGGCGTGCCGACCAACACGTGGACGGGGAACGCCGGCACGAGCAGTGCCGCCACGTCCGGAAACTGGTCCGCTGGCGTGCCCGCCAAGGCCAACCAGCGCATGACGACATTTAATGCCGATGCCAGCGCCAACACCGATTACGCCACCAACGGCGATTACAGGGTAAGCCTCGGCGCCCTCACCGCCGACGCCTTTGCCTACGGTTTCGATTTCCCTCCCGCGACCTCCAATCGCGGTTTTACGTTCGTCGGTTACCGCCCGCTCTACCTCGGTGCCTCCGGCCTGCGCAATCGCGACGCCAACACCGTCACCTTCGACAACGCCGCCGGCCGCATTCGGCTCGCCGCGCCCCAGACGTGGTCTGCCGAAGCCGGCGACATCGTGTTCACGCGAAACGGCGACAACCGCATCGTCCTCGGCGAAGACGGCAACGGTGACATGCCGCGCAACAACGTCCTCACGCTTGCCACGTCCACCGGTCGCACCATCACGTTCAACACTCCACTCACCGGCTACGGCACGATCATCAAGTCCGGCCCCGGCCTTGTCCTCCTGAACGCCGCCAACAGCTTCGAGGATCCGCGTTACTACTGGGACACCAGCTATCAGGAGACCGTGCGCGTCCACGGCGGAACCCTCCGCGTCGGTCCCGGCATCAAGGGGCTCTCCCTCGTCAACGGCGGCAGCGGCTACACGTCTGCCACCGTGGCTTTCTCCGGTGGCGGTGGCTCCGGGGCTACAGCCAACGCGACCGTCTCCAACGTAGTTAACGCCATCAGCATCACCAACAGCGGTAACGGCTACGAAAGCCGCCCCACCGTTTCCTTCTCGGGAGGCGGTGGCACGGGTGTAACGGCCAACTGCACCATGACGGTCAAATCCGTTTACATTTTTGATAGTGTGGACTCCAACTACGCCACACCCCCCGCCGTCACCTTCAGCGGCGGTGGTGGCACGGGTGCCGCGGCCACGGCCGTGCTCACGGGCAACAAGGTCACCGCGATCAACGTCACCAACGGCGGTTCAGGCTACACCTCTTCCCCGAACATCCTCCTTAACGGTAACCCCACCAGCACTACGGCCACCAATGTTTATGCCCGCGCCTATTGCGGCGTGGATGCGGTCAACATCCTAACCCGGGGCAGCGGCTACACATCCTCCCCAACCGTCACTTTCACGAAGGGCTTCGACAACACCCCCCCGCAAGAACTCGACATCACCGTCACCGGCACCGCCAACCTCACCGGTGCCGTCACCGGCTTCACCGTGACCAACTCCGGTTCCGGCTACACCGATCCGTCCGCAATCGTCGCCACCATCACCGGCGACGGCACCGGCGCCACCGCCTCGCTCCTCGGCGTCCTCGCCGACACCAACCGGCTCTTCATCGCCGCCGGTTCTGACTCGCCCACCTTCGACCTCAACGGCGACGCCCTCACCCTCGCCGCGCTTACCGGCGGCGGGACGCTCTCGCTCGGCACCACCGGGAGCCTCACCCTCCAGCACAAATTCGAGGAGAGCATCGGCAACCACTGGTCGCCCACCGATTGGCGCGGCACAATCACCGGCGGCACCGCCGATCGCGACACCCTCATCCTTGCCGGCACCGTCACCAACGTGGACAGCGATGCCAACTCCAGCATCGCCGGCCTCGCTCCCAGCGGCACCGCCGATATGCGCCTAGGCGGCGCGTCCACTTACGCCGGCCGGACCGTGGTCAACTCCGGCAACCTCCTGGTCCAGTCCAACGCCGCCCTCGGCGCCAACGGCACGGGCAACGAAACCGTCGTCGCCGCCGGAGCCCAGACGCGCCTCGCCGGTTCCGGCCTCGTCGTCGCGGAAAACTTCATCCTCAACAACACCAATGGCCAGACGCCCCTGGGCAATGACTCCGCCTCCACCGGGACCAACACATACGCTGGCACGCTCTCGTTCCCTGCCAGCGTCGCCAGCCTCGACACCTCTATCGCCAACTACGCCACCGGCACCACTCTCGCCTTCACCGGCACGCTCACCGGCCAGGCCGGTGCAGGTACCACGCGCCTCTTCATCCAGGCCGTGGACGGCGCGACCGTGAGCATCCCCGGCGTCATCGCCAACACCGCCGACGGCGGCGCGACCAGCGTCTGGTTCCAGCGCCAGGGCTCCGCCACCAGCACACCGCCCGTTTTCCGCGTAAGCGGCGCGAGCACGTTCACCGGCTCGCCCTCGCTCCTGCGCGGCACCCTCCTCCTCGCCGCCGACACCGCCAATTCCGTCGCCGGTCCGCTAGGCAACAACGCCAACGCCCTCTCCCTTGGCGCTAGTTGGGGCACCAGTTCCACCGACAGCCTCTCTGTGCTCACCGACGGGGGCGTCACTATCTCCAAGCCCATTAACACGAGTGTCCAGACCGTGTCGCCCACCTACGCCGGCGTGATCACTCTCGGTGGCAACTCCGCCCACACTTCGACCTTTTCCGGCACCTTCACAATCAACGGCAACCACGCCCTTGCCCTTTCCGCAGCTAGCGGCGGACGCGTAAACTTCACCGGCCAGATCACCGACGGTGGCAACACCGCCACCCTCAATAAGACCGGCCCCGGTGTCGTCTCTCTCGCCCGCGCCGCCGGTAATACCTACGACGGTCTCACCACCGTTTCCGTCGGCACCCTCCTCGCCAACAATACGTCCGGCTCCGCCACCGGCACCGGCGCTGTCACCGTCGCCTCCGGCGCCACAATCGGCGGCTCCGGCATCATCTCCGGCGCCGTCACCCTGCAATCCGGAGCGGGTCTGACCTTCGACGTTTCCACTGCCGCCGCCTCGCACACCAAGCTCACCCTCTCCAGCACGCTCGCCCTCGGCAGCGGCGGCGCTCTCACGATCAACGCTCCCTCCGGCGGCTCGCCCGCTACCGGTTCCTACACGCTGCTCAGCGCGTCCTCCATCACCGGCACACTCGGCACCGTCACCTTGCCCTCTGGCTGGACCGGCTCCGCCTCCGTCTCGGGCAACAACATCGTCCTGAACCTTACCGGCCTGCCATCCGTATCCGCCACGCCGTCCGGCTTCACCGCCACCGTCGCGTCCGCCAGCGCGATCAACCTCAACTGGACCGATGTCGCCAACGAGCTCGGCTACACCCTCGAACGCAGCACCAGCGCCGGCTCCGGCTTCGTGACCATCGCCACGCTCGCCGCCAACACCATCGCCTACGCCGATTCCGCTCTCGCCCCCGTCACCACCTACAACTACCGCCTCTCCTCCTTCAACAACGGCGGCCCCTCCTCCGTCGCCACCGCCAGCGCCGCCACCTACGACGTCGCGCCCTCCACGCCGACCAACCTCGTCGCTACACCTTTCGACAACGCCAACATCGACCTCGCTTGGACCGATGCCTCCGCCAACGAGACCGGCTTCGAGATCGAGCGCAGCCTCAGCGCCGGCTCCGGCTTCTCGCTCATTGCGATCACCGCCGCTAACGCCACCACCTACCGCGACTCCGGCCGCGCCGCGTTGACCACCTACTACTACCGTATCCGTGCGACCAATTCCGGAGGCCCCTCCGCCTACACATCGGTCGCCTCCGCCACCACGCCTTCCGACCAAATTCCCTCGGCGCCCACCGTCCTCTCCGCCTGGCGCTCCGGCGACACCCAGGCCATCCTCGCCTGGACCGATACCTCCAACGCCGAGACCGGCTTCAAGATCGAGCGCAGGGTGGACGCCGGCTCCTATTCCCTGCTCACCACCGCCGCAGCCAACGCCACCAGCTACACCGACACGAACGTGACGCCCGGCACCGCCGTCACCTACCGCCTCAAATCCACCAACGCCAACGGCGACTCCGCGCCCACCGCCGAAGCCCTCGCCGCCACGCCCGCCTGGGCCGTCAACACCTCCGGCGCCTGGGCCACCGCGTCCAATTGGACCAGCCCCTTTGCTCCTTCCGGCACCGGCGCGCCCGTCACCCTCGGCAACGGCCCCGCCACCACCACCGCGTTGCGCACGCTCACGCTCGACAACAACGTGACCCTCGGCGCGCTCACCGCCGACGCCACGCTGGGCCTCACCAGCGCCGGCTACATAATTCAATCAGCCGTCAGCCAGACGCTCACCTTCGACGTCACCAGCGGGCAAGCCTTGCTCGCCAATCCCTCCGGCGCGTCTTCCCTCCGCATCAACTCCCCCATCGTCCTCGCCGACACCCTCGCCCTCACCGCCGCCTCCACGGGTGACACGGGCGGCGCGAGCAGCACTGCCTCCGTCTTCCTCTCCGGCGCGCTCAGCGGCCCCGGCGGGATCATCAAGACCGGCTCCGGCAACGTCCGCTTCGGCTCCTCCGCCGGACAGACCTTTGCCGGCGGCGTCACGTGGAACGCCGGCACGCTCATCCTCGGAACGCCCGGCACCGGCCTGAGCGTCAACGCCCTCGGCACCGGCACGTTCACGCTCAGCAATGCCGCAGCCCACGTGGTCAATCACAACAACTTCAAATACAGCGCGACCGCGCCCATCACGTTCGCCACGCCCGCCACGTTCGCCAACGCCATCTCGCTCAACGTCGCATCGCCCTCCACCTCATTCTTCAACTGGGGCATCGACCAATTCAACGCTGGCATCCTCAAGTTCACCGGCCCTTGGTCCAGCTCCGCCGCCGTTACCAGCGATCTCATCTTCAACGGCGGCGGTGCCACCGGTTTCATCTACGGCAACGACGCGTCTGGCCTCACTTTCTCAGGCAACGGAAAGTTTTGGCTCCGCTCCGGCACACACTACCTCGCCCACGCACATGCGTTCGCTCTCAATAATTCCGCGCCCATCCGCATCGGTCGCGAAAATAGCAGCACGGACAGCCCCTCCAACGACGCCGCGTTGTTCCTCGCCGGCGACTACACCGTAGCCGCCAATCTCGCCCTCAACGGCTCCGGCACCAACGCCGCCAACCGCCTCCGTCTCGGCGCCGTCACCGACGCCGTCACCGGTGCGTTCAATGGCACTCTCACCCTCGGCGCCACCACCGACGCCCGCACCGTCGAGCTCTGGGCCGGTCCCGCAGGAGCCGCCTCCACCACGCGCATCACCTACGGCGGCCTCATCGCCGACGGTGGCACCACCGCCGCCTACAGCCTCGTCAAATACGGACGCGGCACCGCGATCTTCTCCGCCGCCAACACCTACGACGGCACGACCACGGTCAACGACGGCACGCTCCTCATCAACGGCAACCAATCTTCCGCTAACGGTCTGCTCACCATCGCCGGCCCGGTCTCCTCCGCCTCGACCACCTGGGTCTCCGGCGGAGGGCAGGGGACCACCAGCTTCGTCGTCACCAGCGCCACCGGCATTGTTCCAGGCATGGCCGTCACCGGCACCAACATTCAGGCCAACACCTTCGTGCGCTCGGTCAGCGGCACCACGGTTAACCTCACGATTCCGACCCTAGCCAATCTCGTCGCCGGCACCTTTGGTTTCTCCGCGCTCGACGGCGGCACGCTCGGCGGCACCGGCACCCACGGCGGCGCAGTCACGGTGGCTGCAGGCGGCAAGCTCGCCTTCGCACTCACCACCAACGCCGCCAGCCACGACCGGTTCGACGTCAGCGGCGCGCTCACGTTCTCCGGCAACTCGACGCTAACCATTACCGCGACTGCCAACGCCACGACCGGCACCTACGCGCTCATCAACGCCGCCGGTGGCATCACCGGCACATTGCCCACACTGGTGTTGCCCTCCAACTGGGTCGCCTCCCTCAGCCAATCCGGCACCACCTTAAACCTCGTTGTTACAGGCACCGGCACTACTCCACTGCAAGCTTGGCGCCAGCAATACTTCGGCACCACCGCCAACAACGGCTCCGCCGCCGACACCTACGATTATGACGGCGACGGCGTGTCCAACCTCATCGAATACGCCCTTGGCGGCGATCCGGTCTCGGCCTTGAGCGTTCCGAAACCGCAATCCCAAATCCTCAATTCCTCATTACAGATCACCTTCACGCCCCAGCGCGGCGACATCACTTACTCCGTCGAGGCCAGCTCCGACCTGGTCTCGTGGTCCGCCCTTGTCATGCCCGCGCTCACTGTCGGACAGCCCGCCACCGTCAGCGACTCAATCCCTGTGGACGCTGTAACCCCGCGCCGCTTCCTGCGTCTTAGGGTCACTGCACCGTGAATACACTCATGACCCGAATTCTGCTGGTCTTCGTTATATCGCTCGGCTCCTCCGCTCTCCGGTCACAATCCATCCCCGACCAAGCCTAGACGGCCCCGCTTCGCGCCAAACTCGCCGGCCTGCTGCCGACCATCGGTCTCTGATCAAACTCCGATCCGCCGCAAATGAAGCGCTCCCTTTGGCTATGCTTGTCTGTGTTGTCCGCGTCGATTTTCGACCTCGCGGCCGCCACGTCCTTTCCCCTCCAACTCGGCTCCGCCGGTCAGGAATACGGCAAATGCGCCACCCGCGCCCTCGACGGCGGACTGCTCTTCGGGTTCTTGTTCCAAAATACCATCGAATTTGACCCTTCGGAGTCTTCCGCCGTCTTGGGCACGCCGCCAGGCATCGACTGTGCCATCGTTAAATACTCCACCGCCGGCACTCTAGTCTGGGCCCGGTCCCTATCCGGCCCCGCCACCGGCACCGGCAGCACGGTGACCATCACCCCGCACGGCATCACCACCGATACCGATGGCAACGTCATCATCGTGGGTTACTTTGGGATCACCGGCTCCGCTACCCAATGCACGGTGGACTTCGATCCCGGCCCGGGAACCTATAACCTCACCCACACCGGTGGCTGGGATCCCTTCATCCTCAAACTCGACCGCGACGGTAATTTTATCTGGGCCCGCACCCTCGGCGCCTCCACCCCCGGTGCTACCGACGAACGCCTCTGGGATGTCGCCACCGACTCCACCGGCGCGCTCTACGTCACGGGCTTTATCCAGGGCACCTACGATCTCGACCCCGGCGCGGGCGCGGCCCCTGTCACCAGCGTCGGCGAGAAAGATATCGTCCTCGCCAAATATGACTCCGCCGGCGCGTACGTCTGGGGCTTCTCAATCGCCGATACCGGCGACACCGCGACCAATCTCAAGGAAACCTCCGTCACGGTCGATTCCAACGGTCACGTTTTTCTTACCGGCCACTTCAACGGCACGGCCGATTTCGACCCCACCGCCGGCACCGCCAACCTCTCCAGCACCGGCCAGGCCGATCTCTTCATCGCCCGCTATGCTCAGGCCGACGGAGCCTGCCAGCTGGCCATTCGCCTCGGCACCTCGTTTAACGATACTGCACCACCCGGCACCGCCCGTATCGGTCCCGACGGCCACCTCTACCTAACCGGCAAGTTTCGCGGCACCGTGGACCTCGATCCCTCTGCCGCCACCTTTAACGTCACCAACGTCGGCACCACCGATAACATCTGGGTGGCCAGTTACACCCCCGATCTCGCCCTGCGCTGGGGCTTTTCCATCGCCTCCGGCAACGGCCTCGACGGCGGGCACCGCGTGGACTTCACCCGTGACGGCTCCGGCCTCTACGTCGCCGGCTGGTTCAGCGGCGTCACCGATTTCGACGGCGGCGCGGGCAGCTACACCCTGACCAGTAAAAACAACTCCGCTGGTGCCGCCGCCGACATCTTTCTCGCCCGCTACGAAAGCGCCACCGGGGCTTTCCGCTGGGCCCGCGGCGTCGGCGGCACCGTCACCGACCAGACCGAGCTTAGCATCACCGCCGGCCTCGCGGTGGACGAAGATGATTGTCCCTACGTTACCGGCCAGCTCTACGGCTCTAACATTACTTTTTACGACGCCAACGGCCCCCAGGCCAACTCCCCCGCCTGGACCAGCCTCGGCCAGAACGACGCTTACGTGATCAAATACGCTCCCGACGGCTCACTCTGGCAACCGACTGAATTGCAGTCCTGGCGGCTCAGCCACTTCGCCACCATCGCCAACTCCGGCTCCGCCGCTGACACCTACGACTACGACGGCGACGGCGTGTCCAACCTCAGCGAATACGCGCTCGGCACCGACCCGACTTCCACGAATTCCGTCTCGGTTCCCGTCGCCCAAATCTCCGGTGGCCGTCTGCAGATCAGTTTCCTGCGCGCACGCTCCGATGTGACCTACGCGGTCGAAGGCTCCTCCGATCTCTCGGCGTGGTCGGCTATTTCCTACACGCCCGTCTTCGCCGGCCAGATGCAGACCGTCACCGACGCGGTGGACCTCGCGACCGCCAATCCCGCCCGCCGCTTCCTCCGCCTCCGCGTGACCTCTCCCTGACGCTTGATGCCTCCCGCTCACAAACCGGCGGGGACAGCTCTCCGCACGCCGAATTCAATCCTGCTGACTGCACTTTCAGTGTCACCTGCTACGGGTAGCATAGGTGGGAGATTGAGAGCGGGACGGCGTGGGCGAAGAACGATGCTTCAGCTTTGAATCTCTCGGCGCTCGTTTGGGCGTCCCCTCCATCAGTCTCACCGTAATCCTCAGCGCCCACACCCACTTTTTCCTGACACCTTTTATGACCTCCAAATACCCTAAACTCCTACTCGCTCTCGCCGGTCTCATGGCGGGGCTCGCCAACACCGGCGTCGCCGCCGAATACTATTGGGACACCAACGGAACCACCGCCGGTTTTGGCGTTGGGGGAACCTGGGGCACAGATGCCTTCTGGACTACCGCAACCAATGGAACCACCGCGACGGTTGCCTGGCCGGGTAATAACCGTGCGGGTGCTGGTCCTGACAACGCGCGCTTTAACGCTGGCAGTGGCACTGTCGCCATCAGTGGCACCCAAACGGCTGCCTTGGTGCGGGTGGCCGGTGGCGGCACTTATACGCTCTCCGGCGGCACACTTAACTTGGAAACCAGTAACTTTGGCACCGGTATTCAGGCTTCTGCTTCCGACAGTGATAACGGCAATAGCTTCACTATTGATTCTGCGATCACTCTGGGTGCCGATGCCGGATCCGGCGGCCGTGAGGTCATTTTTTCCGCAGGCAGAACCGCCGGCACCGATGGCACGAATACGCTCACCCTCAATGGCAGTATTTCGGCGGGTTCGGGTGCGCGTGCTGCCAGTCAGCTGATTCAGCTTCGCCCGCAGACAGCTTCTGCCAACAGCTCCACTACGATCACGCAATCCGCCACCTCGGTTATCAGCAACGGCACTCAGACCGTGAGCGTGGAATTTGGCACGCGGGTCGCAGCTGCTAACTCTGGTCGTGTAGAGGTGATGGGATCAAATACCTACACGGGCAGCACCCGCATCGCCTCCGGCACCGTGGTCGTTTACACTGACGTTGCCAATAACACCGCCGGTGCCTTCGGCAATAACGCCAACGCCATCGATATTGGCTTTGGCCAAGTTAGTTCTACCAGCCATGTCCGTCTGCTCACCAATGGTGCCCGCACTATTTCCAAGGCAATCAACGTGGGTAACGGTGGCACCTTAACTTCCGACTATGCCGTGACCCTTGGCGGCGAAACCGCTGGCACCTCCACTTTTAGCGGCAACATCGACCTCGACGGCTCCGTCGCTCGCACGACCAAGGTTTCCTTAACCGCCGCTTCCGGTGGCACGGTAAACTTCACGGGCGTGCTCTCTCATGGCACCTCCGGTTCCGCCGTCCCCATCGAGAAGACCGGCGCTGGCACGGTCATTCTCTCGAATACCAACACCTACACCGGTGGCACCACCGTCTCCGCCGGCACCCTAAGCCTCGGTGCCAACGGTGGCCTGCCCGCCAGCGGCGCGGTGACGCTGGCTGGCGGCACCTTGGCCACCAACAGCTTCACCAGCGCCTCCTTGGGCACGCTCACCCTTACCGGTAATAGCATTATCGACCTTACCGGAGGCGGCTCCTTCATCTTTGCCGACAGTTCCGCCGCCTCTTGGGCTAGCAACACGCTGACGATCTCCGGCACCTTTATATCCGGTTCTGCACTCAAGTTTGGCACGTCTACTGGAGGTCTCACTAGCGGCCAGCTCAGTCAGATCTCGGCCGCCGGCTGGAGTAATTTTGCACTAAACGGCAGCGGCTTCCTCACCGCCTCGGCGATTCCCGAGCCTTCCTCCTACGCCCTGTTGGCAAGCTTCGGCGCCTTCGGCTATGCCGCCCTGCGCCGCCGTCGCAGAGCTGCCTGAAGTCTCCCGATTATTCACCGTGTTTCACTTGCCCGCTCCAGCGATTACGGAGCGGGTTTTTTGTGCCCCGTACCGGAGGCGAAAGTCCGTTCGCCCATGAAACCCTGAAGGTCGATTTTGCCCGCGCATTACGGGCAAAACGGAGGAGTGATTGGGGTGTAACACAAAGTGATGTCACGTTTGCCTCCGTGGGCGGGGAGAAGCTGAAACCATGTAGGGCGGGGTTGCCGTCCCCCCGCCGCCGCATCAGCTCCGCGAGCCCGAACGTTGGAGTCCCGCCTTTAGGCGGTCCGAAGCATTCGCCCCCCGCCCAGACCGGCTATCCAACTCGAATCGCCTCCGATTCCCTTTCCCTCCGGGTTAAAAAACCAAACTCAGCCTCTTATTCTCGCTACCGCTAAGAGCCTATCCGGCTAACCAATGGAGTGGCGTTGAGCAGGAAAGCGGGTTCGGCCAAGGCGGCCGAGGCGGAGGTGGGCCAGAGGCCCATGCCGCCTCGGACAACGCAGGCCCAACCCGCTTTCCCGCTCAACCCTCCGGGCGAGG
>CANIWJ010000014.1 GCA_947471035.1 Verrucomicrobiota bacterium | reverse complement strand
CCGCCGGCGAGGTCGTCATGTGGGCCCAGGGCCGCATGGAGCTCGGCGCCCGCGCCCTCGGCGCCCGCAGCATCGTCGCCCGCGCCGATAGCACCGCCGCCCGCGACGACCTCAATCTCCGCCTCAAACGCCGCGTCTGGTTCCAACCTTTTTGCCCCAGCCTGCTCGCCGAGGAGGCCCCCCGCCTGCTCGCCGACTACCGCGACGCGCGCGACTTGAACCAGCACATGACCACCGGCTTCCAGACCACCCCCGCCGGCCGCGCCGCCCTCGCCGGGGCCATCGGCACCGATGGCTCCTGCCGCCCCCAACTCGTCCCGCCCGAGGCCACCGGCCCCTGGCGCAGCCTGCTCGAAGGCGTGCGCGCCCGCACCGGCACCGGCGCGGTCATCAACACCAGTCTCAACCTCCACGGCGCACCCATGCCCGACCTCCCCGCCGACATCGTCGCCGCCTGGCACGAGAGCGGCGTGCGCCACCTCGCCCTCGGCTCCGCCTTACTCAGCAAAGCCCGCGCATGAGCACCGCCCCCGCCTCGACCGATCACTCCCGCCCCGGCCGCGAAGCCTGGCTGCTCCTCATCCTCGGCCTGCTCGCCGCCGCCGCCGCCGCCGCCTGGGCCCTCCACCAACTCCAGATCAACGACAACATCGGCCTGCGCGCCCTCGTCCCCGTTTCCACTCCCTTCGGCCTCGACGCCTGCGTGCTCGTGATGATCGCCGCCAGCTTCGGCCTCGTTTCCCAGCTCCGCCTGCTCATCGACCGCCGCGCCCTGCTCACCGCCCTCGGTCTCGTGCTCGCCGGCTGGATACTCTGCGGCCTCGCCCCCCGCGCCCACCGCATCCTCTACGACGAACACATCTACATGCAAATCGGCCAGACGCTCGCCCACACCGGCCGCGCCGAACAAGCCGACTACGCCCGCGCCGAACACGGCAAATTCGAGCTCTACCAAAACGCGATTAACAAACAGCCCAACGGCTGGCCCTACCTCCTCGGCCGCGTTTACCAATGGACCGGCGCCTCCACCGGCGTCGCCTTCGACGTCAACCGCCTCCTCGCCGGCCTCGCCGCCGCCACCCTTTTCCTCGCGCTCACCCTTGCCCCCTGGAACCTCCCGGCCGGCACGCCCCTCGCCGCCGCCCTCTCCTACCTTTTCACCCCCCTGATTCCGTGGTGGAGCCGCACCGTCGCCGTTGAGCCCTCCACCGCCGCCACCACTATTCTCTCTTTCGCCGCCGCCTGCCTCTACATCCGCCTCCGTCAAAACACCCCGCACGTGCGCGGCCAGCTCGCCGCCGGCCTCCTGCTCGCCGCCGCCACCGCCTTCGCCTGGTATTTCCGCCCCGAATCCCTCCTGGCGTTCCCACTCGTCGCCATCGTTTGCTGGTCCACCGAAGACCGCTTCTACTCCGACCCCGGCTTCTGGGGGGCCGCCTTGCTCGCCGCCGCCCTCGCCACCCCAAACTTCCTCCACCTCTGGTCCATGCGCACCGAGGACTGGGGGGCTAACGACGGACAGCGCTTCGCCCTTGATTTCATCGGCAAAAACCTCGGCAGCAACCTCGGCTACTTTTTCCAAAACGAATGGTTCCCCGCCATCGGCACTCTCCCCCTCGCCATCGGCGCTGGCTGGCTGCTGCTCCGGCGCGGCTCCGTCGCCCTCGTGCTCGCCCTCTGGCTGGCCTGCTCGTGGGGCATCTTCGTGGTCTTCTACGCCGGCGGCTACCACTACGGCGCCAGCTGCCGCTACGCCGTCATCTCCGCCGCCCCCGTGGCCCTCCTGATCGGCCTCGGCGTCACCGTATCGGCCCACGCCCTACGCCCCCGCCCGCTGCTCGCCGGTGCCGCCTCCACCCTCCTGGCCTTGGGCTGGGCCTCGGGATGGAAATTCGTGCCCACCCTCACCCGCGAGGCCATCGAAGCCCAGGAAGACATTGTCTTCATCCAACGCGAAGCCGCCCGCCTGCCCTCCGGCTCTCTGATCGTCACACAAATTCCCTACGTCTGGTTCCTTGAGGGCCGGAACGCTTCCCAATATTCCCCCATAGAAGAAATGTTGCGCACCCAGCTGCGCGAACTCGCCAACCAATACCCCGGCGGCATCTACCTGCACTACGGCTTCTGGGAAAACGCCGAACCCGCCCGCGCCCGCTACGCCGCCGATTGGATCCTCAGCTGCGACGCCACCGAAATCGCCCGCTACACCAGCCACGCCCACACCTTCGGCCTCTTCCGCCTCGATACCCCCGGCGGTCTCGCCCGCCACGGCGGCCCCCGCCCCCCCGTCTCCGAACGCAAGGAAAGCGAACTCGACCTCGCCCTCGCCGCCGCCCGCCTCCGCGCCCTCGCCGCTCCCCCGCAACCATGAGCGCCTCCCTCTACTCCTGGACTCGCTTCGCCGGCCGCACCGCCGCCGCCGCGCTCGGCCGCGAACAGGACGCGCTCCCCTTTAAAATCGTCCTCGTCGTTACCAAACGCTGCCACTCCCGCTGCGTTTATTGCGACATCTGGAAAATCAAAGACCGCCCCGACGGCCTCGCCGACGAACTCACCGGCGAAGAAATGGCCCGCCTAGCCGCCGCCAACCCCTACCTTCACTGGATCGACTTCACCGGCGGCGAACCCACCGACCGCCCCGACTTCGTCGAGGTGGTCCAGTCCTTTTCCCGCCACTGCCCCGACCTCCTCCTCGTCCACTTCCCCACCAACGGCCTCGCCACCCGCCGCATCATCACCGCCGCCGCCGAGCTCCGCCGCACCGTGCGCGCCCGTCTCGTCGTCACCGTATCCATCGACGGACCACCGGAGCTCAACGACCGCCTTCGCGGCGTTCCCCGCGACTTCGAGCACGCCCTCGCCACCTTCATCGGCCTCCGCCAGACCCTCGGCCCGGAAAACGTGTACGTCGGCATGACGCTCCACGCCCACTCCACCGGCGGCACCCAGCCCACCACCCGCGAACACGTCGCCGCCACCTTCGCTGCCGTCAACGCCGCCCTAACCACCCAGAACCAAGCCCCCATCGGCTGGGAAACCCTCCACCTCAACATCCCCCACCTTTCCCAGCACTACTACGGCAACCAACAAGCCCCCGCCACCGACGGCTTCGGCAGCCCGCAACATCGCGCCGAGGTCGCCGATGCCCTCCGCTACGCCGCCGAGCAAACCAAACAACACGGTGCCTGGGGCATGCGCCTGCTCGAACGCGCCTACCGCCAGGAAGCCCTCCGCTACCTCGCCACCGGCCGCACCCGCGTTCCGTGCTCCGCCCTCCAATCCACCGCCTACATCTCCGAACGCGGCGAACTCTACCCCTGCACCATCTGGGATAAACCCTTGGGCAACCTCCGCGATTCCGGCTACGCCCTCCAACCCCTGCTCGCCCGCGCCCGCGCATCCGGAGTGCGCGCTGACGTCGCCGCCGGCCGCTGCCCCAATTGCTGGACCCCCTGCGAAGCCTACCCCGCCCTCGCTGCCTCCCCCCTCCGCGCCGCCCGCGCCCTGCTCTAACCGCCCCGAATCCCCAGTCATTACCCACCCGTCATTCGCCATTCGTCATTAGTCATTGGTCATTCGTCATTGGTCATTCGTCATTCGTCATTTTCCCACCTCCCCACTTCATGCACTCTCCCACGTCCGCACCCGCCGCCACTCCCTGCAAACTCCCAGCTCTGGCGGAATCGCTCCTGCTCGTCGTCATCCCTCTCGCCGCCGCCCTCTCCTTCGTCGGCCAGCCCATGCTCGCCAAGCCCCTGCTCAACGCCTTCGGCGGCACCGCCGCCACTTGGCTCGGCTCCATGGTGTTTTTCCAGACCACCCTGCTCCTCGGCTATGCCCTCGCCCTCTGGCTCGAACGCCGACCTCCCACCACCCGCCTGCTCAGTGTGCTCGGCCTCATTACCCTCGCCATCCTGAGCTTCCACCTGCCCGACACCACGCCCGCCAACCCCTCCATCGCGGCCGTCATCGGACGCCTCGCCCTCGTATCGCTCCCTGCCTACCTCCTCCTCTTTTCCATTTCCCCGCTCCTCCACTCCGAGCTCGAACGCCGCCACCATCCCGCCCCCTACGGCCTCTACGCCTTCTCCAATCTAGGCAGCCTCGCCGCCCTCTTGTTGTACCCGCTTCTCATCGAACCGCGCCTCAATCTCTCTACCCAGAAAGTCGTCTGGCACGCCCTGTTGATCACCCTCGGCGGAGCTCTCGCCCTGCTCATGCACACCCTCTGGCGCGATTCAGCCCAAACCCAGCGCGAAGGAAGCTCCTCCTCAGACCTCCCGCTCACTCCCACCCCGTTTCCCCGCCCCCTTACCTATCTGGGCTGGACCCTCCTCGCCGCCGCCACCTGCGCCACCATGCTCTCCGCCACCAACCTCGTGGCCTCCGAAATCGGCTCCCAACCCCTCTCCTGGGTCGGCCCCTTCGGCGTTTACCTCGCCAGCTTCGCCATCACCTTCGCCGGCCGCTGGCAACCCTGGATGAGCGCCACCGCCATCGTCGCCCTCGCCACCAGCCTCACCGGCTACTTCGGCGTCAAAGGCTTCGGCTGGCAAACCGTGGACGGCGAACGCTTCTGGTGGCTCCTCCTCGTCTGCGGCTCCGCCTGCACCGTCGGTCACGCCCTGCTCCACCAACGCCGCCCCGCCCGCGGCGGCTCCTGGTTCTACCTCGCCCTAGCCACCGGCGGCATGCTCGGCGGCTGGTTTAGCGTCTGGGGCGCCCCCCGACTTCTCTCTCTCCCTTGGGAATTCCCACTCCTCGCCGGAGCCCTCATCGCCACCGGCCTCGCCTGGACCTTACGCTGGCAAGGCTTCGTCGGCCCGGTCTTCGCCACCGCCCTCATAGCGCTTCCGCTCGGCACCCTCGCCCTCCGGCAAGTGAACGAAATGAAAAACGGCGGAAAAACCTTCGCCACCTATCGCGATATCCACGGCGAACTCCTCGTCGAAACCGCCGCCGACAGCGTCGTCCTCTCTAGCGGCACCACCAGCCACGGCTCTCAACTCACCGCCGACCCAGCAGCCCGCCGCCACCCCACCTTCTACTACACCGAAAACTCCGGCCTCGGCCGAGCCATCCAACGCCTCCAAGCCGAACGCCCCTCAATTCGTATCGGCGCCATCGGCCTCGGCGCAGGCACCCTCGCGGCCTACCTACGCCCCGCCGACGAAATCGTTTTTTGGGACATCGACCCCAAAATCGAAAAAGTCTCCCGCGAGCACTTTTCCTATTTAGCCGATTCACCGGGTAAAGTACGGGTGGAGTTATCCGATGGCCGCCGCGCGCTCGCCACCTCGAACGAAGACTTCGACCTCATCCTCATGGATGCCTTTATGGGCGACGGCGTCCCCGCCCATTTATTGACCCGTCAGGCACTCCAGCTTTATCAAACCCGACTCGCCGCCCGCGAAGGCCTGCTCGTCGTCCACGCCTCGGTGCGTTACTCCAACCTCTTCCCCGTTGTCGCCGTGACGGCCAGCACCCTCAACTGGCGGTCCTTCGCCGTGCGCACCGAAATCACTGCCGCCACCGAAACCCAAGATTGGGATCCCCGCGAAAGCACCTACATCCTGGTGGCACCGATCGGCAAAATCGCTCAAATCAAAAGCTGGTTTGACCAATTAGAAGAAGATAATGGCCGGGTTCGCCGCGAAATCACCGAACTCACCAGCACGGTAAATTCCCAACGCGACGTATGGCTCGACGACCGCCAATCCGGCATGGATACCCTGGACCTGAACCGCTACCTATTCGGTCGTTAATACCAATCCCCCCCGCATTCAGACTTTAACGCAAAGGCGCAAGGGCGCAGAGAAAACGACACTTCATTTCCGAGTCTTTTGCGCGATTAGCGGCTTGGCGACTCTGCGTTAAAATAAGAACATTTCGTTCGGGGTTTTGGTATAAAGTCGGAATGTTTATGGCTGTTGGTGTTAGATTTAACGCCACGCCACTTAACCGAGGCCATTGGCCGAACAATCGCCCCCGACGTTTCGCGAAGCTAAAGCACTACTGGAAAGCGGCGCTCATTGAGCCGCCGCATTAGCGGTTAAAACTCTGTATTATATCATTTCGCCCCTGCCTTAATTCATCCCTTTATCCGTGCCATCCACGGTTAAAAATCAGCCCGTTAGATCATTCTCTTCCCCCCCATCAGGCGCGCTCATCGCAGAGCAACGCCCCTGGTGATAAAATTGGACTAAGCGTTAACCTTGGCAATTTGAGCGGGTTTTCAGTTTCCGTTACCACCCACCCGTAACCTCGGGCAGATAAGCAGTGGCCCCACCCGACGACACCGCTTTTACCCGGTAAGTATATCCTACGCTGGCAGAAGCCGATTTATCATAATAACTGGGACTAAATGACCAGCCCAGCACCTTGTAATCCGTGGTAGTACCACCCTTGCGCTCAATAATATACACATAATCACCACCCGTGGATGGATTCGCTGCCCCGTTGGACCAATCCAACAACACCCCCGCCTCTCCGGCGGCGGTACGAAACCCGACGCTAGGCAACACTGTCAAAGGAGTCAACTCAGCCGGCTTGCTAATCAGTGAGCGCACGGAAAGTCGCAAACGCTGAGCCGCGGAAGTATAGGGAAGTTGATCACGCACACTCACACGCGCCGCATAGGTCTTCTGCACTGCCGTATTGTTCCCCTCCACCGCGAATACATACGGATCGTCCAACAACCCCCGATAGCCCGTAAGGCTCGTAGTCCCGGTAGTGCCTATATAAGGCGGTGCGATCGTAACAAAGGTTGTCCAAGTGGCTCCCGAGTCACTAGAACGTTGCACATCAATCGCCACATCCTTGGCCAACACATTGAAATCGAAACTAAGGGTCAGGAACGAAGAACCACTAAATCCTGGCACATTCAAATCACTGCGCACAGAATTTTGAATTTCATCTGCGAACAATAAATTAGGGGTGCCAAAATCATAGACAGCTCCCACGCTGGGCCCGGCGGCAGCCGTGGTTTCGGCAATATTAACCTGAGTCACGCTCGTAAATGCATTAATATTAAAAACCTCGCCAGAATCCATGCGAAATAATTTACCCACATCACCCGCCTCAAAAAGAGAAGCCGAACTGGTAAGTAGACCACTCGGTGAACCCGCCGTTGCTGTAACGGTCGTCGTATTGGAATGCTTACCCTGCGCAAAAGGCGCACGATACAAGGCGTAATCCCGTACACGAGCCTTGAAAGGAGCATCACTTGTGCTGGTATTCGACAGGTAACTGTCGCCCGAAAAGAAGCCCTCAAATGCAGCGTCCCCAATAAATTGTCCGAATGTGGTCGTATCAGTCGTCGACTCGCTAACCCCGTCGTAAGGGGCCATGGGGACAACATGGAAACTATCCCCAAACCAAAAGACATTGGTTTCACTCGATTCAGAAACCGTATTATCCACATCCACGAATACCCTAAAGTAATAAATATACTTCCGCAGATCACCTAACTTTGCATACACCGGCGCTGAATCCTCGGGATCAGTCGCATTAATCGAGCCCAATTTAAACAAAATATCGCGGGTATTGGGCAACGATAGCGATTGCACCACATCATACGTCCCCCCTAGTGGATACTGCCCGCCAACTTCGGGCAGGAATAGGGTATAGCTGTTATCGGGATAATCTTTAATCGCTTTACCCTTGGTAATATCCGTTTCCTCTATGGTACGCGCCATCAAGGTCAAACGCACTTTGAACGGCTGCGAAGCCAACACACTGCCCAGTCCAGTATTCTTCAAAGTATAGGATATATAAACACTATCCTCTGGGTGGTACGGAAATTGGGCGGCTAAACCTACATAATCATCCACCACCAAATTGGGGGCGCGCTTAATAATATAACCGTTACCCGCCGAGTAGGTATTGTTGGCCAATGTGAATTCCTCGACCCCTGATGCTCCAATGACCCGAACGAAAAGATAATAATTTCCCGATGGTATATTAAAGGGCAGATTGATCTCGGCATTTAAAGTCAATTGGCGTTCATGCGGTATGGAGCTGAACTGCTGAAAATCGCCCAATATAATATCGTCCGCATCCCCATACGTCGCGTTAGTCGAAAGTCGCACCTGCATATTCGAGGACGACCATGAGGGATTGGCGCTAAAATCATACCCGTCACTGGTAATTAAAACATTCAAAGGTAAACGACTGGTGCCATTGGCGTCATCCAGCAAATAAGTTCCTTTGGCGGCGACCACGCTCTTAATGACCAGATCCACATTGCTAGCAGGTACATTTTGGCGATCACCCAATGCACCGGCTCCATCGGAATCGTTACTACGATTTAGGGAGTTACTCGCAGGCGCACGAACTTGATTCTTACTATCCAGCACAGAGAGAATTTCCAAACCATCTAGATAAGTAGTTGAAGCCGCATTCGTGCTGCCTTGCACGTAAGTCCAACGTAGAGTCCTTGGTCCATCACCAATTAAGAAGGCCACTTGCTGCCAATCTTGGGTGCCCGAAAGCATAGCCGGACCGGCCGTTTGCGTATAAGTCGTGGTTGGCAACTGAGCTAACACCCCATCTATCGAAAAACTAAGCACGTCGCTATCCGCAACTGAAGCCGACTTCCACCAAAACTTCACCAAGGCAGGCCCGGTTACATTTAATTCCAAACTGGCCTGCTGGCCAACCGTGAGAACCGGTGACTTCGCCACGGTCGTCCCCACTTTGGCCGTAGCATCGGTAATACCTGTCCAGGAACCATCCCCGCTAGTTGTATAGTTGGGCAGATCTAAATCCAAACGAGCGTACCCGTTAACATAACTACTGTTTTGGGCATAAGTCCAGGTTACGCGTGTCGCACCGGTTGAGCTGACAACAATCGGAGCATCATTAGGCATGCGATAAGCGTCCGAACTTTGCGCCGCATCCAAAGTAACCGTAGAAGAGACTGGAGCGGTCGCATAACTAATAGAATCATACGCACCCGTTACCGTTGGCGGTGAAATGAGCGGGGCAGATAGAACTTTCCACGGCACCCGCAGCACAGTTGGGCCGTATACATCCAAGCTGATCGAAGCGCTTTGACCCAGGGCAAGAACAGGGCTTTGCCACGATTCGGAATTTGAAGCCGCACTGTCCGTAACCGTTTGCCAACTGCCCGTGCCCCCAAAATTTACAATGCCGTAATCGAGCGCAACACCGGGTGCATCCACCTTATTCAGGCGAATTTGACGAACAATCTTGGGGGACTGATCCTCCGTTCCCAAAACCAGAGCCGCATCGCGGTTCACTACAAAGATAAGGTAGTAATTTCCACCCACCGTATTATCCGGCACCTTCAAATTAAACGGAGCGATGGAAATAGTACTACCCGCGGCAATTCCACTCGTCCACGTGCCGGAATACAATTTAGAATCGGCTGAAGCGCTAATTTGATTATCCTGAGACAAATACACTTCGTAGGCAATACTGACGCCGGACGGAATTACCGCCGCTGACGCATTATATAAATCAAAGGACACGGAATTAAAATCCTTGGTCGAATCCAAATTCACCTCATTGGGCACACCATTAAGATTTTTCACTTCCAGACTGGGTCTTACAAGATTGACCACGATAGAAGCTTGATTGTCGGCCAAATCGACATCCAACAACCCATTGGGTAAAATTAACTCGGAAATCAAATAATAGATGCCCTGACCGACGTCTGGCACCGCAATATTAGAGAACCCGATAGAACGCGAACCACCCGCCGAAATTGTGCCGCTAATGGTGGAAGTGCCCAACAGTACATCCGACGTGTCAAGCGTACTATCAGATGAAAGCCATAATTTCACCAAACCTCCGGAAGGAACACTAAACCCACCTTTGTTATTAACTGCAATGGTGGTATTAGGCAATATGGAATTAACGCCAAGCGTCACCGGGCTCGTCCCGGGCAACACCGGAGTGGATACGGAAACATTCAGGACCCCGACTGAAATAACCTTTGCCACCGCACCATAAACGACGTCTGGACTATTTACTGTTCCGGTCAATGTTGGAATAAACAACAAGTTATAAATACCGTTATTAAGACCGGTCGGCAAGGTTATCGTGTGTGAATTTGCGGGTAACACAACGCTGGCCCCTGCTGATAAGCCGCTCGTATAGGAGTATTGATCAACTAAAACATCGGTGCCCGCGCCAAAGGTTGAATCCGTAGATAACCATACTTGCATTAATATATTGCGCCCGCTGGCAATGCCACCCGCTCCCGTGTTGCGGAGTCGATACGACACCGCGCCCAAAGAACCGCCACGATCAATACTGGTTGTGTTTGGAAATACAAAAGAATCAAGCGTCAAGGTTGGATCACCCAGGGTTAAGTCGCTGCTGGAAAAATTATTGGCACTATCCGCGTCTGTTTCAGTGGCCGCCACTTGCACACGTGCCAATAACTTATAATCACCAGCAACAAGATCGGGAATTGCAACATTAGCAAAAGTCACCTGACGGCTCCCCCCCGCGAGTATGGCCGCAGATTCCGTGGAACTAGCTATTACGATGTCGTCACTACTATAAGCACTGTCCTTGGACAAATAAAGTGAAACCTGATACGTGCTGCTATAATTGCTTGCTCCTCTATTCTGCACAAAAGTCAAAACTGAACTTAATATAGAATTACTGCCAACCGAAGAGCTGGACGCGACTGGAGAAGAAACCGCTAAATCCGCCGTGGCCATAGTCACTGTCAATGCTACCGTATTATTTTCTAAATTACCTTCAGGCAACGCCGCATTGCGGTTGTAAACAACAAAAATCGTGTAGGTTCCGGCTGGAAGATTACTCGGTAACTTGTAGCCAGAATGGGTGACTGGAACAAAAACCCTATCGAACACAAAATCACCTGATTGAACCGAATACGTTCCATCGACACCGCCAGTCAAATCAATGTCGTCCGCACTAAGTTTAGAGTCTGAAGATAGAAAAACTCGATAACCTATTTTTGTGCCGACTGAAACTTGGCCGATGCCGACATTACGGAGCAACGTGGTAAAATTCGGCAAAAGACCTGCGGAATCAGGAGACAAGCGCAAATTTGAAGAAGAGACGGCGAAATCAGAGGATTGTAGTTCAACTGCCATCGAAGCACCATTATCAGGTGCAAAACCATCACTCTGATTTGAGGAGACCACTTGACTTAGAAGATAATATATCCCCGGCACGACCTGCGGAATCAGCAGATCTCCAGCCGTAAATAATGTTCCGCGAGTTGCTCCTGCCGAGAGAGCGAAGCTTTCCGTACGTGTTGCCAAAAGACGATCCCCCGCATCTAGCGTCGAATCGGTCGAAAGATAATAAGAAACCGTATATGCCGCCGTGTGCGCCATAGTACCCTTATTTTGAACCACTAAGGGCAGATTTCCAAAAGTTCCGCCCAAGCCATAAACATTGAGACCATCCGCATTCTTAAACTCGGATTGTAACGCGGGGGCAGACACGGCCAAATTGGCAATGTTCACCTTGGGCATAACGGATACTCCCGTGCCTCGGGTATTTTCGACCACGCCATTGCCCAGCTCGCCGTTTATATTGCTTCCCACCGCCAGTAATGCAGAGGGCGTTGTGCTCCCTGCCGTAGTTTTTAACAAAGTGCTAAATGAACTAGACTCCACCAGCTCATAACGTTCGCTGGCACTTACCAGCGTTGGCGCGAGTAAAACATTGCCACTCGCAATACCCAATTGCCCCATTTGATTGCTACCCCATGCGTATAGTGTTCCGTCCGCTGTTAACCCAAAAGTTTGCACTCCTCCAGCCACGTATCTTACCAATGCCGGTGCTTTCTGGCCCTTAGGCATCTTAAATTTAATTGCGGTCGGCACTTTCACTGCACCGCCTTGTTTTCCGGACCCTAATTGCCCCATGGAATTGTCACCCCATGCGTAAGCTTTACCGCCCAATATACCGACAACATGGCGCGATCCGGCTGATAATCCGTTCCAACCCCTAGACTTGCCGACCATCGCCGGTGAGCTATTGATAAACGACTTGGATCCGGTCCCCAGTTCTCCACTCGAATTAGAACCCCAGGCCCACAGGCTTCCATCCGTGGCCACGGCCAAAGTGCTGTTATCGGTAGTCACCACCGAATTAAACGCCATGTTTAAAACAATAGGCTTTTTCTTTTTATCTAGCCCCTTAAATACAATTTTTGTGGGCGTGGAACGATTTGACGTATCACCCGTTCCCAACTGTCCCAATCCGTTAAAACCCCATGCGTATAATTGGCCGTCGCTACCGAGTAATACCGCGTGTTGATAACCCGTGGAAAAATCAAGCACCGAGACGCCTGCCGGAACTGCGACCGGCAACGGAGTGCCGGAACTAGTAGTAAGCGACCCAGAACCCAATTGCGACTGCGAGTTGTTGCCCCAAGCATATAACCGGCCTTGAGTGTCCAAAGCCAAGGTAAAATCCGCGCCCATGGCTACCTTCGTCCAAGTACCCGGCACCAAGGTGGGCTGCGCCACTGGAGACGTACCGGCGGAGTGGCCGAGCTGGCCCACTGTATTTTTCCCCCACGTTGACAATACGCCCTCCGCGCTGATCTGACCTGAAAACCCGTCACCCACCGCAAGTGTGCCAGCGGAATACAAGGCACCGACACCGATGAGCGCTAAAAACGCCGTGCGTACCAACCGTAGAATGTAATTGAAAAAGGGCATTTTCATGGCAGAATTGAAAGTATTGGCAGACGTGCCATTAACCAGATAACATAGTTAATGGTTATACTTTTTTAAAAGTTCACTTATCTTTAAGCTTAAAATATTCGAACAATAACCACCGACTACTTCTGTGGGGATGCCTCAAGTTGAGCTCGGGCCTTTTCCTCTTTGGCCTTGGCTTTTACGGCCGCCTTTTGCGCGGCTTTAATTTCCTTAGCGCTTGGCGGAGGTGGGACGTAAAAGGGAGTCTGTTGCGTCTCCTGAAAGCCGGGAAGATCGGAGCGTTGAATTTCCATCTGCTTAACGAGCTTCGGATTAATCGAGGCGCGTGACACAAAGTCACTTTGCTTGGCTTCTTCGGATTCTTTCTCCAATCGTTCAGCATACTGATTTGAAGTTTCCGCTGGGTTTAAGATTTTTGCGGTGACAAATATCACCAGATTCCTGGCGCTCTGATCGTTCGCTTTTGACCTAAATAAAGCCCCAAGACCAGGGATGGAGCCGAGTAAAGGCACTTGGTTGCTTGTCTTGCTATCGGTGCTTTCGATCATACCGCCAATGCCCATCGTGTAACCATCTTTCAAGACTACTTCCGTAGCGACGCTACGAGTACTAAATACAGGCTCAAGATTACCATCGACCAATTTTTCGCGGGTTTGGTTGCGCAAAATAATACCACCGGCAGCATCTTCGATCTTAACTTTGGAGGAGGGCTTGCTGAGATCGAGTTTTACCGCTTCATACGATTTAGCCGGAGTGGTGCGCGGTTGACGAACGGTAATGATATTAGGGATGAAATTCAAAATAATACCTGCTTTTTCACGTTTTGCCGGATTTTTTTGACTTCCACCATTCGAGGTAGCTGAACCACCACCGGATACGGGTATTTCTTCACCCACATGGAGGGTTGATTCACGACCGTTGTAAGTAACCAAGGTCGGATTTGATATCAGACGGCTTTTGCTGTCGCTCTGCAATGCACTGAGAATAAGATTAAAATCACTTGCGGAGAAAACCGCCGTCGTGATGCGTGAGGTGTCCCCTGAACTGGTAATGCCGTTAGTCAAACTCTGGCTATCCAAGCTGCCGGCAGTCGTTGTTGGTGCTCCACCGTTTGGAAACACAAAGTTGGTCGAATTCTGGTTGGAATTCGTACTATCACTTGTAGAGGTAGTGCCTTTGGTGCGACCTCTGCTAAAATCTTGGTTCAAATTACCGGCACCCACTTGATAATTCTGCAAAGAAGTCCAGTTGACCCCGATATTTTTGGCATTGCCGGTATTTACCTCGATAAATTTCGTCTCAATCAATATCTGCCGAATGGCATTTTCATCCAGACTCGCCTTGCTCGCTGAGGGATCATCAAGTTTTTCAATAGTTTCCCTGAGTTTCATCTGACGGGTTGGCGTCGCAGTAATTACCACAAAATTAGTCCCGGGAACCGCTTGGAGCTTTTCCCCACCAACCTCATTTATAAAGGTTTTTAACGCGTCGGCAAGCAACTGTGGTGAAATGGAATTTAATTTCACCATCTCAGATGTCGCAGGCTCCGAATCTAAATTAGCCTGATTGATGATTTTAATTATATTCCCTTCCTCCACAAAGGTGTAACCCACCGGAGTAAGGACCACTTTAAAAAGCTGGCGCCACGTTACATCCTTCAACTTCACGGAAACGCGTCCCTGCAAAGTGTCGGGAACGATTATGTTCAAATCGTATAAGTCCGCCACGTTACGAACTACATTGCGGACGTCTTCGTCTGGAAAATCGACCGATAAGGTTTCCTTGGAGGTCTCGGGACCGGTTGGTTTGACCGCTTTGGCCGGCTCTGGCACAGGCTTTTCTTGTGTCGGGGTATTGGAAATCTCAGTTTCTGGGGAAGACGGAGCAACTGCCGCCGGCGGTGGAACCGGCACCGGTTCAGTTGCCGCGGATGTCGCATCCTGCCCAAACGCGACGACTGAACTCGCGCTAATTAGAACACTCAAAGCAGAATAATTGATTTTCATTTTTCTAAAAAACTAACTTATATATTTAATTTGAAATTTTAAGGAGCGGAGGCCGCCCTTATTTTACCGCTCTGCTGTGAGTTATATGATTGTGCTTAACCGTAAAGGTAGTGGCCGTAATATCGGTAATCGTCAGATCATAATCCGATTCTTTATATTTAACCATTATCACGTCGCCTGTTTTATACTTTTTTTTCCCCGCTAGTAAGATTCTCTTGTCGCCGAATAAAATGGTTCCCGTCGCCGGTATCTCACCGGCAAGTTTGACGATAATTTCTGACTCACTTTCCTGACCTTCCACTGCAACTGGGTTCGGAGCTGAGTCATTTTCGTCCGCTGGTAATACGGCTACTCCACTATACGGATCGACGAAATTAGGCCCTCCAAATACGACAGGTTTCGGTTGTTCAATGAGACGATTTCCTAAACTTAATAAATCCTCCCTAAGTTTTGGCGTGTTTAGTTTAATTGCTTCCGCCAGACCAACATTGACCACTATCGCACCTGTCAAAGCGGCGTATATTTGTTTTTTGAAAATTGTGCTCATGGGCTATAGTCAGGGTTTAACGCCAAAACCTGTAAGTTTAAAGAGACTAACCTTTGCACGGATCCTCCACTCGTTGAGTCCAGGGCGCGGGACATCGTGATTGATGATATGCGTCCGACCGTGAAACGTTCCTCCAAGCGCCGTATGAAACTCATTACTTTAATGTAGTCACCGGAAAAACTAATCTTGAATCCGACGGGGATGTAATAAGTCTTGTTACCCGTCTTGGTGCCGCTGACTACGGGCAATGGTTGGAGGTCTATGATTTTAATCCCAAGCTCCGATTCTATCTGATAAAATATTCTTTGATTTAATGCCGTATCAGAAGGATTTATGGATTGTTTTTTGATCGCATTATTTAGAGCTTTTGCGTCTTCAACATGCTTCTGAAGCTGTGCGGCGTTCTTTATATTTTGCTCATATTTAGAAAGTTCCTCTTGCCGCTCCTGAAGTCCGGCCTGAAGTTCGTCCAGCAATCCAAACCTTAAGTAAATGGTGATTAGCAAAATCAAGACGCATGCGCCCAAGGCAAAAACGGTCGGTCGCTTACGGATAGCCTCTAAAATATCCTGAGTTTCAATGCTCATATTATCTGTAAGGACACTTTTATTTTAATTTTAACACCAGTTCATAATCCAATGAATCCGCAACAGTATCCCGCACCAATTTAGGCATCGTGATGTTTGCAACGATTGTTCTAATTTGTTCGTCGTTTTTAAGCGCCGTTATAAACTGGTCCGCTTTAGCGGTTGCACTTGCATCGCTTCCAGAAATCTCGCCCGCAATGGTGATCGGCTGATCGCTCGCCCGAAAATCTACTTTCTTAACTTTCACCCCTGGGGGCAGTTGCCGTGAAAAAGCGGATATAAAGTTAATGAAATCAAATGAGTTAGCCTTAAACGCCTGCACTTCCTTGATTATTTTTTCTTCTTTTTGATACTCTCTATAAAGCACCACAGCTTTGTCGTTTTCTCTTTTTTCCGTCTTAATCCGGGCTTCTATCTCGGAAATTTCCGTCTTAAGATTTGCTACCGTAATCTCACGGTGAACGCCAAACATTAGAATGCCGCCAATCACTGCTAATATCGCCGTATTAACCGCGAATCCCGTGCGCACGGTTTTAACATCAGGCAGATTGGCCTGATTGCGAAAATCAACGCGCCAGGCTTTTACGCTGGTTTTTTCGGATCCCGACTTGGGTTTTTTAAGCAGCGCTAGCATCGGTAGGTTTAGGGTTAAAATCCAAAAGCAAACCGACTAAGGCAAATTTCCGTGCATCAAATTTAGCCATAGTCACATCCCCGGAAATCGTCACTTGTCGAGCATCTAGCCAAGGTTTAAAGTCCGGGTTTAACCCCGCGACACCCAATTGCGCTCCGATCACAGCCTCCAACCAATTCAATTTTTCGGGTAATACCGTGCACACCAGTTGACCAATGGATTGACCGGTCTGGACTTCATAAAATCCCATGGACGATTGCAGTTCCTTTAATAAACGTTTACAAAGCGCGGTTCCCATTCCAGTAAAATCAAAAGTATTGGAGAAGAAAAGTTTACGCGCTGATTCCTCATCTTTCAGACCCAATTCCTTTTGTACTATGGGCACCATAGCTTCCAGACCAACTGCAATTGGCCGGGTCGCCTCTAATCCCTTGGAACTTACAATGTATGATTGAGTGCTTTGGGCACCCAGTTCCAAAACCAAAGTAGGTTTGCTTGAACCATTAAATTTTAAATAATCGATCAACGCAGCGATAGAGCACAGCGACGACAACTCGATACACTCTGGATAAAGTTCGGCTTTTAGTAAGTCGGCCTGAACCGTTTCAGCCACGGCATTAGGCATTCCACAAAAAATCACCTCTTTGTTGGTTGCCACTTTTGCGGGATCAAAATCCAAGCCATCGCTGGCATTTAGCACCGCAATGATACTTTGGTCGGAATCCACTCGAAACTGACTACTGGCGATTTCTGCCAAATACTTTTCCTCTTTGATTCGTTTCGGATCCAATCCGGCGCGCCTGATAAAGCGTTGCTCGGGACTCACCCCACATTTTGCGAAAAGATAACCAGAGCTTTTGGGAGGCCTAATTTCACTGATCGCTTGGCTGAGAGCAGCTTGGTCCCCGGTGGGGAACTCGCGGATGTCTTCAATTACCAAGGGTGTTTTTTGCGACGACACACGCGCCAAAACAGTAACTTGCTCCCCTTGTTCATAAACATAACCCTTCGTCTTGGTAGTTAGAAACATACGGGGATAAATTGGGTAGGGCCTGACTGAGGATGGGAGGGGTAAAGCCTACTAACACTTAAAGAAATAATTCTGACTAGCTATTCCAGTGACAAGCGTAATTTAAGTTTCAGACGACTGCTAATACGCGTAAAAAAACCACCGGAAGCAAGCTTCTCGGTGGTTTTAAAACGGTATAAATTTGTCAAAATTTACTTCTGCCAAGTACGCTTCTTATGACGGTTAGCCTTCAAGCGCTTTTTGCGCTTGTGCTTGTTCATTTGAAGTCGGCGCATTTTCTTGAGATTGCCCATGGTAAAATTGGTTAGAGGGTTGGGTTACGTAAGGATTTACTTGGCAAACACGACCTTGGCGACGTGGGACTTGGCGCGGGAGGCGGCGTTCTTGTGCACCACGCCGGACTTGGTGGCCTTGTCCATGGCGGAGGTATAGGCATTGGCGGCAGCCTTGGCGGCTTCCTTGTCTTCCCCGGCGGTGGCGGCCAGGAGCTTCTTATGCAGGGTCTTCAGTCGGGTCTTGGTCGCCTTGTTACGCGCGGTGAGGCGGGTGGTCTTACGGGCGGCCTTGATGGCGGATTTGGTGTTGGCCATGGTGAGGTGGGTTCAGTCGGCTGGTTTGCTTGTAGAAAACGATCACAAACTCAAAGCCGAATAGCGGAGTCAAGGGTCATTTGCCGACTTTCCGAATTACACGGTGCCTTGCCAAGCTTGCCCGCCCCGTTCTAGTGAGCGTCTCCATGAATTTATCCCCCGATCAAAAAGCCACCGTCACGTCTTGGATCAGCGCCGGCGACAATCTCTCCGCCGTGCAAAAGAAGCTTCGTGATCAATTTCAGATCTCCATGACATACATGGATGTCCGCTTCCTGGTAGACGATTTAAACCTCACCCTTAAGGACCCCGCCCCAAAGGCTGATACCTCCGATGTAACCAAGGCAAAAGCCCCCGCCGCCAGCAAGCCCGCCACCTCTTCAGCACCGGAAAAAAAAGGTCTGCTCGACAAGGCCAAAGAAAAGCTCGGTTTGGGTAAAAATTCCTCTCCGGCGTCGGAAACAGACGACTTGCCCGCTGCGGATGCACTGGAAGAGGACGCACTCCCCCCGGTTCCGGGCAACGTCACCATCGAGCTGGACGGCGTCACGCTCATCCCTGGAGCGATCGCCAGCGGCAGTGTCACGTTTAGCGACGGCGTTACCGGCAAATGGATCGTCGATCAATACGGGCGCCCGGGATTCACCGAGGTCAGCCAACCCGGCTATCGCCCCTCGCCGGAGGACGGTCAGGCCTTCATGCAGCAGCTGGACGCGGCGCTGCGCCAAAAAGGCTTTTAACCCGCCCGTGCGCGTGGCGAAAATCCAGCCGTGGCGGAGCGGCGCGTTTTAGCGCGGTCGCCACGGCTCCATGAGTCGCCAGACCAGCCCCGTGCGGAGATTTTCCGCCATCAGCAAGGTGATGCCCACGTCGATCCCGATCACGTCGCTTCCGACCCAGCCGGTGCCTGGATTAAACGCATCCGCGAAACCATAGGGGCCGTAAATCTTTTCGCCCCAGCGCGCGTGCATCTCGCGCAGCGCCGCGACACAATCCGCAGGCACAAAGGGCAGCGAACCCGCCGCCGCGCACGGGACTACGGTTCCGTCGATACGCGCATCCCATTCCCCCGGCCGAACCGGCGGCCCGCCCCAATCCATGTAACCACACGCGCCGTCGGAAGACGTTAATCCCCAAACGTTTTCCTCGTAAGCAGGGAAACGCGCACGCAGGTCGAGGCAAAACTGTTTTTGCGCCCGGGTGGCGGCACAGGCCTGCGCAAAAAAATTCCCGCCCCCGGCCTCGTCCTGATACTCGCGCCAATCCAGCCAAGCCTGGGGAAACTGATGCACGAAGAGAGGCGGGTGATGCAGGAAACGTTCGCCCGCATACTCCACCCAGGGAGCGCGTCGCCACGCCCGCCAGGTCGCCTCTGGTACCGGCCGGCTTGCCCCATGGACCGCGAACCAGGTCATGCCGTAGTGTTCGGAAAACTGGTCCCAACTGTAGGGTAACATGCCGCCCTCGGGCTTCCACCCGTGGCTAATGCGACCTTCGCCATCCAGCAGCCAGGGCCAGTCCACCCGCGCCTCGATCGCCTGCGCCAGTTCGGCGACGGCTCCACCGAAATAACGCGCCGCCGAGAGCGCACCAAACAAGGCCAGACCGGTATCGATGCTCGACGCCTCACAATCCCAGCCCCGTTGCGCGGTGCGCATGTCCAGAAAGTGATAAAAAAAACCATGCTCGTGCGCGGCATCGCGCCAGAGCGTGCGCAGCACACGCTCGGCGCAGGCCCGGCACTCTGCCCGCGATTCCCAGCCCCGCTCCGCGCCGATGACGAGAGCGGTGAGGCCAAAACCGGTCGCGGCCACGCTGGCCATGTCGCCGGGCTTGGAGGCGTCGGCGCGCGCCCGGTCAGGAATCAATCCGGTGTGCGGATGTGCGGTATCGAAAAAGTAGCGAAAGGCGCGCCGGGAGAGGTCGTCCAAAAACGCGTCGTCGGAGCCGGTCGGGGTAAGGATCGGGTTCATGGGGGCTGACTCAGCATGGCACGCAGGCCCGCTTCGTCGAGCACGGTGACGCCCAAGGCGCGGGCTTTGTCCAACTTCGAGCCCGCCTCGTCGCCGGCGACGACGTAGTGGGTTTTGGCCGAAACACTGCCGCTCACCTTGCCGCCGACCGCTTCGATCATCTGCTTGGCCTCGTCGCGTGAAAGTGTCGGCAACGTGCCGGTTAACACGAAGGTTTTTCCCGCCAAGGCCCCGCTCGCTGCCGCCACCGCGCTTCGTGCCGCACGGGGTGCGATGCCGAGTTCAGCCATCCGGCGCACGGCGTGCCGGCCACGCTCCGAGGAGAAAAAAGCATGCGTATGCCGCGCCGCTTCGTAGCCAATTTTTTCCGCGCCGGGGGTGCGTTCGCGATGCGCTTCCAACTCGGCTTTCTCACCCGCCAGCGCCGTGTAACGAGCGACGCGGGCGAGGCGATCGGCCTCGTCCTTAGGCGGATTAACCCGCGAACGCGGACTGATCTCAGCCATCTCCGCGACCACGTCGGCGAGGCGGGCCAGCCTGGGTAAAAGCTGAGAAGCTGCCACCTCTGCCATCGTCCCATGCGCCGCCGCGATATCCTGGGCCGTGGCGCCGCCAACATCGCGAATCTGCAAGGCGAGCAACCAGCGGCCAAGGTCGTGCTCGCGCGCCCGGACGATGGCCTCGACGATCTTGGTGGCGTTTTTCACCCCGAGGATGCGCGGATTTCCCACCGTGCCTAGGTTGAGTGCGCCAAGAGGCTCGGGTTCCAGGGCAAAGAGGTCGAAAACATCGCGCACCACTCCAGTGCGCACCAACGCCTCGGCCACCACGCCGCCCAGACTTTCCAAATCAAGCACAGCGCGGCCGGCCACGTAATCGAGGCGGGTGACGAGCTGCGCCGGACAGGCGGCGTTGGGGCAACGGATCGCAACCTCGCCCTCAACGCGCACGACCGGCGTGGCGCATTCGGGACAGGTCGTCGGAAACACGTAGGGCACGCATTCGGGCGCACGTTTGGCCAGAGTGACCGACACCACCACCGGGATGATTTCACCGGCCTTTTCGATGGTAACAAAATCGCCAGCCCGGATGTCTTTGCGCGCGATTTCGTCGGCGTTGTGCAAGGTGGCGCGACTGATCGTGCTGCCGGACACGAGCACGGGCTCCAATTCGGCCACGGGGGTGAGCACGCCGGTGCGTCCTACCTGAACGGATATGGCGCGCAGGCGGGTCTCGGCTTGCTCGGGGGCGAACTTGTAGGCGCAGGCCCAGCGCGGGGAAAGTTTGCGCGCGCTCTGGCCCTCGCCCCGGTAACCGGCGCGGGCTTGCAGGGCAAAGTCGTCGAGCTTCACCACCGCGCCATCCGTGGCGTAGGGCAGGCCGCTACGCACCGCGTCTAGATCGCGTATGGCGGCGAGGGCGGCCTCGACTCCGACCACGTCGCGCCGGTGCTCGAGCGTGGGCAGGCCCCAAGCGGCGAGCTGGGCGTGCCAGGCTTTTTGCGAGGTCAGGGAGTGGGCGGGTTCGCTGGCTCCGAGTCCGTAGAGCACGATCTCCAGGCGACGCGTGGCGACCAGCGCGGGGTCGAGCAGTTTCAAGGTGCCGGCGGCAAGATTGCGCGGATTGGCGTAGGGCTCGCGTCCGGCCTCCTGTTCGGCGGCATTGATGCGGGCAAACTCCTCGAAACGCATAAAAATCTCGCCGCGAATTTCGATCAACTCAGGGAAGCCGGGCGCGGCGGAGGAAAAAAGATCTTCGGCGGGCGCACTGGCGACGGGCGCTGACCGCAGCGCATGAGGCAGATTGGCGATGGTTTTCACATTGTCCGTCACGTCGTCGCCCTCCTCGCCGTCGCCCCGGGTGACGGCGCGCACGAGACGGCCGTTCTCGTAGGTGAGCGAAATGGAGGCTCCATCGATTTTCGGCTCCACGCTGTAAGCGAGATCGTCACGGCCGAAGAGCTTGGCCAGGCGCGAATGAAAATCGCGCAGCTCGGAATCGTTGTAGGTGTTATCCAGCGTGGTCATCGCCAGCCGGTGCTTGCGGCGGACGAAACCCTCGCTGCGGTCATCGCCCACGCGACGGGTGGGAGAGGCGGTGCCGAGCGCGGCGGCTTCGGCGGGAAACGCGGCCTCGAGATCGGCCAGTTCGCGTTTCAATCGGTCATAGTCAAAATCAGCCAGCAGCGGCCGAGCCTCACGGTAATAGCGTTCGTCGTGGGCGGCCACTTCCGCGCGCAGCGCCGCGATACGGGAAAGGGCATCCGTGGAGATCATACGGCAGGAACGGCGCGGGTTTGCGCGCTGGAAACTTTACGCGCAACGGGAAGAACGAGGCGACGCTCCAGCATACGCCGATAAAAACCGCAGTGCAGGTACAAGGTTACCGCCAGCAGTGCGCCGACGGTGTCAGCCACCCAGTCCGCAAACTCAACCGAACGTCCCGGCGTGAAGCTTTGTCGAAACTCATCGCTGATCCCAAACAGCGAAACGATCACCACCGCCCACCAGCCCATGCGACGATCCATGGCCCGCGCGATCAACGTGGCGATAAGACCAAAGACCAACCCGTGGCCCACTTTGTCGATATACATAATGCCTGGCGCAGCCACTTGGCTTCGCCCCGAAGCGATCACGACCATGGCAGCAACCAGTAGTGGATAGACCCAGCGCAACCGGCTGGGAGAAAACGGAGTATGGGGGTCGGTTGCGGACATAAGCGAAACACTGTTTAATCAGCTTCGACCTGTCCCGCGTGCAAGAGCGGAAAAGTTTACGATTTTATAGAACTCAGTAGTTTGCTTAATTGCGCTTACAGGGCATCTCTAATGCACACCAACCCTGTGTTCGCTATGCGCATCTTACCTCGGTATGCCGTAGTTGTTTGCCTGCTATGCTTAGTCCCCGCCGCGCACGCACTCATCGACCGCGACAACAATCAGCTCAGTGACGTCTGGCAGCTCCGCTACAACGCCGCCGGTCTTGCCCAGGCCACTGATACCGATCTCGACGGCTTCACCAACCTTCAAGAAAGCATCCTCGGCACGGATCCCTTCGACCCCGCGTCCCGCTTTACCCCCGACCTCGGCTTCCCCGCCACCGACCGCCTCCGCGCCGCCTTCCCCTCCACCATCGGCAAACGCTACATAGTCCAAACCAGCACCGACCTCGTCACTTGGACGCCCGTATCCACCATCAACGGCACCGACTCCCCCGCTCTCGCCGAAGTCAATACGACCGGCCCCCGTGTCTTCGCCCGCGTAGTCGTTGATGAACTCGACTCCGACGGAGACGGCCTCACCGACTGGGAAGAACGTGCCATGGGCTTCGACCCGGCGCGAACCTTCAGCGAGGGACTCGGCAGCAACCCCGGTACCCCCACCGTCAACAACCCCCGCATCACCGATTACGAACGTCTCACTGCCGTTCTCGCTTCCACCAGCAACGTCATCACCGTCGCCGCCCTCGATTCCGAACTCGCGGAAAACTGGCCCGACCCCGGCCTCGTCGTCTTTCGTCGCCCCGGCTGGCAAAGCACCACCATCCTCAGCCGGCTCGATCCGCTCACCGTTTACTTCACCCTCGGAGGCACCGCCACCCCCGGTCTCGACTACGCCGAACCCGCCCTACTGAGGGTGCAATTCGCCCTCGGCCAGGACGAAGCCTACCTGTCTCTCATCCCTCTCGCCGACGCCCTCGCAGAACCCTCCGAAACCATCACCGTCACCCTCACCTCCGGCTCCGGCTACACCCTCGGCACCCAAACCTCCGCCACCCTCACCCTTCTCGACTCGAACGACCAGCTCCCCTCCACCGACGCCGCTACCCGCTTCCTCCAACAAGCCACCTTCGGCCCCGCCCCCGACGAGCTCGCCCGCGTTCGCACCCTCGGCTTCGCCGCTTGGATCGACGCACAGCTCGCCCGCCCCGTAAACCTCCACCTTCCCCTCGTACGCCAATGGCAGGCAGAGCTGCCCATCGCCATCGGCGACCGCGCCGTTGATTCCCGCGTAGGATCCGAACACCGCATCGAGGCCTTCTGGCGCCAGACCATGCGCACCGACCCCGACTCCGATCCGCTCCGTCAACGCGTTGCCTTCGCCCTCACCCAGATATTCGTCGTCTCCGACCGCAACAGCTCCGTCGCCGACGACCAACGCGGCCCTGCCGACTACTACGACGTCATGCTGCGCAACGCCTTTGGCAGCTACCGCACCCTCCTCGAGGACGTCACCCGCCACCCCAACATGGGCCAGTTCCTCAGCTCTCTTCGCAACCGCAAAGCCAACCCCGCCATCGGCCGCTTCCCCGACGAGAACTACGCCCGCGAGGTCCTTCAACTTTTCTCCATCGGCCTCTGGCTCCTCGATCGTGACGGCACCCAGATCCTCTCCAACGGCACCACCCTCGGCCCCGACGGTGAACTCATCCCCGCCGGCCAGCCCATCCCCACCTACGGCCAGTCCCAGATCGAGACTCTCGCCCGTGTCTTCACCGGCCTCAGCATCGGCTCCCGCTTCGCCGACCCCGACATCGAACCGACCGACGCCAACATCATTCCGACCACCACGTTCTACGATAGCCGCAGCGTGTATTTCCGCCCCATGCGCTTTTATGACGGCGAGCACGACATCGCGGCCAAGACACTCACCCTTCCCGGCCACGCGACCCTCACGCTACCCGCCCGCACCGGCACCACCACCACCAGCCAGACCGCTGGCAACGCCGACCTCACCGCCACCCTCGATTGGCTGGCCGCCCACCCCAACATCGGCCCCTTCATCTGCCGCCAACTCATCCAGCGCCTCGTGACCTCCAACCCCACTCCCGGCTACGTGCGCGACGTCGTCGATGTTTTCGAAAACTCCACCCACCCCACCCCCGGCGGCACGCGCGGACAGCTCGGACCTGTCATCAAAAAAATCCTCACCCACGACGAGGCCCGCCTCTACGACCGCACTCTCGTCCCTGAACACGGCCTCGTCCGCGAACCCTACACCCGCTTCGTCGCCTTCGCCCGCGCCTTCTCCGCCGCCCCCGAAGACCCCGTCTCCTCCGGTGGCCGCTACCGGGGCTTTGGCGGCATTGACGGCGAGTTCCTTCAACGCCCCCTCAGCGCCCCCAGCGTTTTCAACTTCTACTCCCCTCAGTTCCGCCCCCTCGGGCCCCTATCCGAGGCCGGTCTCGTCGCCCCCGAGATGCAGATCGTCAACTCCGCCACCGCCATCACCAGCCCCGACCGCTACAGCTCCGCCCTCACCGTCACGAACGTAGGCAGCACCAGCGGCACCGGCACCACCCCCGCTGGCCTCACCCAACTCAACTCCAGCACCAGCCTCACCACCGCCGCTGTCCCCACCCAGCCCACCTGGAACACCCGCATTGACGAGACCCCCTGGATTGCCCTCGCCAAGACCACCCCCGAAGCCCTCGTCGCCGAGCTCGACCGCCGCCTCTGCGCCGGCCGCATGAGCGCCGCCACCTTCCGCGCCATCACCCGCGCCGTCAGCCGCCTCGAAGATCCCAACGCCGTCACCAACCCCGTGCTCACTACGCTCCAATCCGATAACCGCGCCCGCCTCCGCTTCCGCGTCGCCGCACACCTCGCCGCCATCTCCACCGAGTCCGCCGTCCTTCGGTAAACCCTCACGCCATCTCCGTCATTCGTCATTAGACATTCGTTATTCGTCATCTTCCCCCCGCCATGCCACGCACCATTTCCCGCCGCGACTTCCTCGGCCAAGCCAGTTGCGCCGCCGTCGGCTCCGTCGGCCTGCTCTCCACCTTGCTCAACCTCCGCATGGCCAACTCCGCCATGGCGCAGTCCCTCCCCCCCGGCAACGACTACCGCGCCCTCGTCTGCCTCTTCTTCGCCGGCGGCATAGACTCCTGCAACGTCCTCTTCCCCGCCCCCTCCGCCGGTGCCCCCCGCACCACCTACGAGACCGTCCGCGGCGGCAACTACGACCTCGCCACCAACTCCGACGGCCTTGCCCTCCCCGGTGGCATCAACCTCTCCCCCGCCGCCTACGCCCCCTACCTGCTCGCCCTCCATCCCGCCTTCGCCGACCCCACCGACAGCCAGGGCCTCACCTCCCCCAGTCGCCTGGGTCTCGCCTCTCTCTTCGCCGCCGGCAAAGCCGCCCTCGTCGCCAACGTCGGCACCCTCATCGAACCCACCACCAAGACCGCCTATAACGCCTCCACCGCCAAACTCCCCCGCGGCCTCTATTCCCACTCCGACCAGGTCCAGCAATGGCACACCTCCGTCGCCATCGAGAGCAACGGCAACATCGGCTGGGGCGGCCGCGCCGCCGACATCATCCAATCCGCCAACTCCAGCCGCCAGGTCTCCATGAATATTTCCCTCGGCGGAAACAACGTCTGGCAATCCGGCCAGACCATCGTCCCCTACTCCATCGGCACCAGCGGCAGCACCCTACCTTCTGACTACAACAGCCCTCTCGCCACCCCCGTCGTCGGCACCACCACCCGCTCCGTCGTCCGCACCGCCGCCATCGACAACCTCCTGCAGCAAGAACACCAAAACCTCTTCGACCGCACCTTCTCCGCCAACTTCCACGACTCCCTCGAGGGCAGCGTCTATTTCCGCGACGCCTTCACCGACAGCGTCGTCACCACGCCTTTCCCTGGGGATGCCAACTACATCTACCCCAAAAACCCCGCCACCGGCGTCGCCTACGCCTCCTCCAACGACCCCGCCCGCACCCTCGGCCAGCAGCTCAAAGCCGTTGTCCGCACCATCAACGCCCGCACCGCCCTCGGCACCAGACGCCAGACTTTTTTCGTCCAATACGGCGGCTGGGATCACCACGACGAAGTCATCAACAGCATGCAGACCCAGCTCGACGTCGTGAACCGCTGCCTCGCCGCCTACTGGCAGGCCCTCGTCGAGATCCAAATGACCAACGCCGTTACGCTCTACTCCGCCTCCGACTTCGCCCGCACCCTCACTTCAAACGGCGCCGGCTCCGACCACGCCTGGGGCGGCAACCAGTTCGTCCTCGGTGGCTCCGTCCTGGGCAATAAAGTTTACGGTTCCTACCCCGACCTGGCCCTTAACGCCAACCGCATCGTCACCAATCGCGGCGCCATCATCCCCGACATCTCGGTTGACCAATACTTCGCCGAGCTCGCCCTCTGGTTCGGCATCACCCCCAGCCAGCTCCCCGACGTCCTCCCACGTATCAATCAATTCTACGTGCCCGGCCTAACCCCCCCCATCGGCTTCATGGCCGCCTAGCGCCCCTCATGCCTCGCCGCCGACCGCTCGCGCTCGCCTTTGGCTTCGCCGTCGCACTACCCGTACTGCTCTGGCTACTGCGTTCCCCGCCGCCGCCTCCTCCGCCACCCGCGCCCGTCTCGCGCCTCACCGAAACTACTCCCCCACCGCCTCCGAAACTTCGTCCCCGCCGGGTCGCCACCCCGGAGGCTCCGCTTCTCGCCCACGAGGAACTCCTCACCCTCGAAGGCGACGCCGCCACCGACCTCTCCGCCCTCGCTGACCTCACTCGCGCCTACCTCGAACGCCCCGCCGACCCCGCGCGCCCGCCCCTCGGTTTCAACGAAGACCTCGCCCGCGCCCTCTCCGATCCAGAAAACCTCGGCCCCTCCGCACTCCCGGCAGACCACCCCGCCCTCCGCGCTGGCCAGCTCATCGACCGCTGGGGCACTCCGTGGCAAATCCATCCCCTCGCCTTCAACCTTATACAACTCCGCAGCGCCGGCCCCGACCGTCGCCTCTATACGGAGGACGATCTTGTATCACCGCGGACACCCCCGGTCCCCTCCCCCGACGAAACCGTGCCCCAGCCCTAGGCCCTCTCAATTCAGCCCAAAGGGTTGGCTACGGACACAAAAAATCCCTCTCCGTGGAGAAGGATAATGGTCGGGCTGGTGAGATTCGAACTCACGACCTCTTGCACCCCATGCAAGCGCGCTACCAGGCTACGCTACAGCCCGAAAAACTGACGGGAGGTGGAGCAAGCCCTCCGATTTCGCGGAGGGCAAGCGGTTTTTTCCATCCGTTTTTTCCGTTCGCGACTGCCCTGCCAAACGCGCTCGCCCCGCCTGCCCGCCTCCCGGCGAAACTCAACCGTACACTGCGGTCAAAGCTCGCCCCTCCAGCGCGCTGCGCGCGGCGAGATCCAGAACGTGAATCGGGCGACGGGCCCACTCACCGGTGATCACGAGCGACTCGCCCGCAGTCAGGTGGGCGACCATGTTTTGATAAAACTTTTCGCCTTGGGATTTCGGATGCGGTGCGCGTTCGATGGTCACAGCGCCGTTCGCCCCCGGGGTGCAGGTTTCGGCGCCATTGCTCTCGATCACGTGGGTGGCCCGGGTGCCGACGATTTTCATAAATCCATGTTCAGGCGCGGCATCGAGGTGTGTGATGGTGAGATTTAGGCGCTGCCCGCTGGCGAAACGCACCGTGGCCTGCGCCTCGTCCTCGTTGGCGTCCTGCGCCCAGGGAAAACCCGGTTGCCCGGCCCAGTATCCGTTCCATGCGTAACCACTCACTTCGGTAATCGGGGCGGTGATTAATTGCAGGGAATATTCGAGCAGGTGCACGCCCCAGTCGTAAAGCACACCGCCGGAGATACTGCGCGAGGAACGCCACCAATCGCCGGGCCGGGCGTGCTGGCCCATGCGCAGATCGATGCGCACGATCTCCCCCAAGGCGCCAGAGCGCACGATCTCGCTGGCACGCAGGATACAACCATCCCAGTGCCGATTATGATACGTGCTCACCACCACGCCGGACCTACCGGCGGCGGCGATCAGCGCGTCGCACTCGGCCGTGGTGAGCGCCATGGGTTTTTCCATAACGACGTGACGACCGGCGGAGACGATTTTCAGGCCAAGCTCGGCGTGGGTGTTATGCGGTGTAATCACGGTGACCAGATCAACGGCCGAGCGAGCAAGCAACTCGTCCACCGTGGCGTAGGTTTCGATCCCGTGAAAATCGGCCCGGGCGACCTCGAGCCGCTTGGGGTCGAGCTCGACCACGGCCAGAGGCGTCATGCCGGCGGCCTTCATCTCGTTTAAGTGCTGGCGCCCCATATTGAAAGCGCCGCCATAACCGACGACGGCAACTTTGATGGAAGCGGGGGAGGAATACGTTTGGGAGTTCATCGGAGGAGAAATCTTGGGGTAAAATTAGGGTGTGTCTTGGAAATAAAGAGGCGCGTCGCCGGGAGCGCAGAAGGGCTGGGGCAAGGCGGGGGCGAGGGTGCTGGGCCTGGAAGGCCCTGCCCCTCGCGCCCAACGCCGCCCAATCCCTGCCTCCGCCCCGGCCCAAAGGGTGGGAGGGAAACCGGCTGGCCCGGCGTTGCCCGAGGCGGCATAGGCCTCTGGCCCACCTCCGCCTCGGCCGCCTTGGGCGAGCCGGTTTCCCTCTCCACGCCGCGCCTCTTTATTTCCAAGACACACCCAAAAACACGCCGGCGGCCCACAAACAGCCGCGCACGGTCAAGGTGCGGGCGGCGGGAAACTGGGTAAACTCGTCGGGGTTGTGGCCGAGCGCGTTGTAGAAAACGCGGCCCGCCCCCCATGTTTTTATCCACGCGACCGGCATGTCCACGGTTCGGCATTCGTATGTGTAGGCGGCGGTGGCCAGCACGTGCACGGCAGGATCGACCAAGAGGTAGTATTGCTCGGAACGATAGGCAAAAACCGGCGGCAGTCCGGCCGTGATCGGACTGGTCCAATCCGTCACCCGCACGGTGTAATCACCTACATGAGGATGCCCCACGAAATGGCCGCCGACCATCCACTCGTAATCCAGGCGACCGCGAAAGGCGTCCCCCATGCCTCCATGCACACCCGCCAAGCCGACGCCGCCACGCACGGCTTCAACCAAGCCGCGATGTTGCTCATCGGTCAGCTGCCCCATCGTCCAACACGGAAAAATCGCCGCGTAGGCCTTCAATCGCTCCCCATCAGACAAAACCGTGAGATCGCGCACAATTTCGGGCTCCAAACCACAGGCGCGCAACTCATCGGCAAAAATCTGGATAATCTCGTCAGGACGGTGGCCTTCCCAACCGCCGCTGATAAAAAGGATTTTCTTCATGGTTTATTGGTGAAAAACCAGCATACGCTTTTATTGCGCACGATGGAATAGACACCCCCGCCAAATACATGGACTTTTCAATCAAACACTGGGGTGCCTTTACGCGCCGCCATCCGTCGCCGTTTCCGGTCTTCAACACCAACCATATCAGCGCCAAAGACCACTGGGTGCGGACGACGTTCTCGACCTGCAATTTCTCGTTTATCCTGCGCGGAAAGGGCGAATTTCACCGGCTCGGGCGAATCTGGGCGGTCGAAGCGCCGTGTGTGATCACGCAATGGCCGGGCGAGGCCTTGGAATATGGCCCCAGCAACTCGCCTTCGGAAACCTGGGAAGAACTCTACATAACCTACCCCGCGGAAACTAAACCACGCTTCGAAGCCACCAGGCTGCTGGATCCCGAAAAACCGCTTTGGCCCATCCGTGACATCGAAGCGGTGCGAGCCCAAGCCAAGGCCCTGCGCGAACTGGTGTCTTCGGCCGAGCCCGCCGCCATCGCGGACCGGATCGATCGGGTATGCGAGCGCATGATTCTGGAAAGCTGGTTGCCCCCGGCTCGTCGTGAAGCGCCAGTGGGCGATGCGGCCACGGTGCAACTCATCCTGGCCGAACTCCAAGCCGGACTCGCGGACTCCTCCTTGCGGCCGGAAGCCTTGGCGGCGAGCCATGGCTGGTCGCCTTCGACCCTCCGCCGACGTTGGTCCGAAAGCATGCCGGATAGCCCGGCGCGCACCTTGCAGGCGCTGCGTATGCAAGCGGCCTGCCGACTGCTGGTGGAATCCGAGCTGCCGGTGCGCGAAGTGGCTACGCGCACCGGATTCGCGGACGAGTTTTATTTCTCGCGCCGCTTCCGGCTAGAACTCGGTTGCTCGCCGCGCGACTACCGGCGGGCCTACGTATTGAAACGCTCTTAGCTCCAAGTGCCCGGAACGGCAGGCCTGAGGACGCAAGCAGGCCCGCTGTCGCGACGCCTTATTTGCGAAGGTTGGCCGGCACGAAGTTGCGCATGGGCTCGCCGACGTAAACCTGGCGGGGACGGTAGATCTTGAGCTTGGAATTGGCGGCAACCTCGCGCCACTGCGCGATCCAGCCGGGCATGCGGCCGAGGGCGAACATGACGGTAAACATGTTCTCCGGAATGCCCAGCGCGCGCATGATCAGGCCCGAGTAGAAATCGACGTTCGGGTAGAGTTTACGCTGCACGAAGTAGTCATCGTTCAAAGCGCATTCTTCGAGCTTCATGGCGATGTTTAGCAAGGGGTCGTCCTTGATGCCGAGCGAGGCGAGCGCCTTGTAGAAGGAGGCTTTGATGATCTTGGCGCGGGGATCGTAGTTTTTGTAAACACGGTGGCCGAAGCCCATCAGACGGTCGCCTTTGCCGGATTTGGCGGCGGCGATGAAGCGCGTGCCGTCGTCGCGATCAGCGTGGATGTTTTTCAACATCTCGATCACCGCCATGTTGGCTCCACCATGAAGCGGACCCCAGAGCGCGTTTACGCCGGCGGAGACCGAGGCAAACACGTTGGCTCCGGCGGAGGCGACCATGCGCACCGTGGAGGTGGAGCAGTTTTGCTCGTGGTCGGCGTGGAGGAGTAGGAAAAGATTCAACGCCGAGGCCACCTCGGGCGTGGGCACGAAATCCGCGTAGGGATCGGAGAACATCATGTGCAGGAAGTTCTCGCAGTAGCCGAGCTTGGGATTGGGGTGATTAAAAGGCAGGCCGCGGGACGCGCGATACGAGCAGGCGGCGATGGTGCGGACCTTGGAGATGGCAATGGCAGCCGCCTCGTCGAAGTGCTGCAAATCAGCTTGGTGGTTGTTGCTCGCCAAGTGCGGATGGTAGGCCCCGAGGGCGTTCATGGTCGCGGAGAGAATCGCCATGGGATGCGCCCCGGTGGGGAAAGACTCGATGAAGCGCATCAAATCCTGACGCAGCGGAGCGTGCTTGGTCAAAAGCGCCGAAAACGCCGAGCGTTGGTCGGGCGTGGGCAACTCGCCGTTCATGACCAGCAACGAGGTCTCAATGAAATTTGATTTCTCCGCCAGCTGCTCGATCGGATACCCGCGGTAGCGCAAGATACCTACCTCGCCGTCGATAAACGTGATTTTGCTCAGGCAGGATCCGGTATTACCAAAGCCGTCATCGTAGGTAATGTAGCCGGTATCCCCACGTAACTTATTTATATCAATGGCCTTCTCTCCTTCCGAGCCGACAATCACGGGAAGGGGGATTTCTTTACCGTCGAGGTTCAGGGTAGCGATATTGGCCATAGGTAATGGGCAAGAGAGCAAATGGAGTGCCCCTTGCAAAGCAAAGTTGCCCTAGCGCACGGATTTAACGCCAACCCATTAGCGAAAACACTAGGCTACGTAAGCAAATGTTACGTCCGAAGGTGGATTAAGTCCGCGAAAATAGGCCCGTTGCGAGTCAACGGTTCGGGCTCGCAGCGATCGCGACCGCTGCAAAATTTCCATAAATTCGCAGCCCTTTGGCCTGGCTTTTTTCCGGGTGGAATTGGGTGGCAAAACAGCGCCCGCGGGCGATCGCAGCGGTAAAGGTCCCGCCGTAGTCGCACTCCGCCAGCACCAGTGAAGCATCCATCGGCACGCAGTGAAAACTGTGCACGAAATAAAACGCCTCCCCTTGCTCCGCCAAACCGTCCCGCAAAGGCGATGCCGTTTGGGTAAACCGCACGTCGTTCCAGCCCATGTGCGGAATTTTAAACTCGGGCGGACGCTGAAAACGCACGACGCGGCCCGGGAATACGCCCAACCCGACGGTGCCAGCCCCGCCACCCTCTTCGGAGTGCTCAAACAGGGCCTGCATGCCTAGGCACACTCCCAGAAACGGGCGGTCGGCGGCGATCCAATCGCGCACGGTCTGGTCGAGCCCGGTGGCGCGCAACGAAGCCACGCAATCGCGCAGCGCGCCCACGCCGGGCAAAACGAGGCCCGAGGCCCCGGCCGCCGCGACTTCGGCCGGAGTGCGCACCACGCGCACCGGCGCACCCACCGCCTCAAGCGCCTTGGTGACGGAGCGCAGGTTGCAAATTCCGTTGTCGATGACGGCGATCATCAGATGCGGCCCTTGGTGCTGGGGATTTGATCGGCGCTGCGGGCATCGATGCGCACGGCGGCGTCGAGCGCGCGGGCGAGGGCCTTGAAAATCGCCTCGGCGACGTGATGCGGCTCCTCGCCATACTCGAGTTTCACATGCAAATTGCACGCGAGGGCGTTACTGAAGGCGCGGCAAAACTCCTTCACCAGGATGAGATTGAAATCGCGCACATACATGGTCGGCGCGACCACGTCATAAACCAGCGCCGCACGACCGGAAAGATCCACCACCACGCGAGCCAGCGCCTCGTCCATGGGCACGTAAAAGAATCCGTAGCGCACGATGCCTTTCTTGTCGCTCAAAGCTTGCTTGAACGCTTCGCCCAGCACGATGCCCACGTCCTCGACGGTGTGATGGTAATCGACCGCGACATCACCCACGCAGGAAACATCGAGATCGAAGTGTCCGTGCTTGGCGAAAAGCGTGAGCATGTGGTCGAAAAACGGCACTCCGGTGGCGATGTTGGAGCGTCCGCCCCCATCGACCAAAAGCGTGAGCTTGATGTCGGTCTCGGCGGTCTTGCGGGCGAGGGTGGCGGTGCGGATGGCGGCGGGCATAATGTCGCACCGTGAACAGATAACGCCGCCACGTGAAGGGAGAAAACACCTGACCTTGGCCCGCGCCTCCGTCAGAACCGACCGCGATGGCCGTGCACGCCCCCCCATTTTTCCTTTCCCGTCGGCTAGCCCTCCCGTGGGCATTGGCCTGCCTCGCGCCGCTTACCCTCTCAGCCGAGCTTACTTGGCGGCAACCGGTCCATACCGAAACCCTTGCCCCCGGCGTCGATTCGGCGGAGGTGCGCTTCGCCTTTAAAAATACGGGAACAACCACGATTAAAATCTCCGAGCTTAGCTCCAGCTGCGGCTGCACCACCGCCCGCAGCGACCTGAAAAGCGTCGCCCCCGGAGCCGAAGGCGTGGTCACGGTAAACTTCCAAGCCAGAGGCAGCCTGGGCCTGAGAACCGGCACGGTCACCGTCGCCACCGACGAGCCAGACCGGGAGCCCTACCCGCTCACGCTGAACCTCACCTTTACCGATTGGGTAAGCCTCACGCCACGGCTCGTGCGCTGGACGCTCAACACCGCACCCACCCCCCAACGCGTGCTGATTCACCCGCCCGCCGCAGCCAGCGTGGAACTGCTGCGGGTAAGTTCGGCCAACCCGGTCTTCGCCGTTCGTCTGATCGCCGCCGAAGGCACCGAACCCGCCGCCATAGAAATCACCCCGCGTGACACCACCGCCGCGACCCGCGCCGTCATCACCCTAACGTTGCGCCCGGCCGGCCAAACCGAAATCAACCGCACCCTTTATGCGCAAATCCGGTAAGCTCGCCGCGTGGTGCGCCTCCGCCGTGCGTCCCGCCGCCGCCTTGCTGGCACTCGCTTTGATGGCGGCGGTTGCCACCGCTCTCTGGCACCCCAAACGCCCCTCTCTGCCCTATCTCGACCCGCAGAACAACACGACCGCGGCCGCGCCACAGTTGACGCTGACCGAAATCCGTAACGATGCCCGTTTCGCCCAGACACTGTGGCTAGACGCCCGGCCAACCGAAGCCTACACCCTTGGGCACGTGCCGGGCGCAGTGCGATTGACCGAGCCGGAGTGGGAAACCCTGCTGCCGAACGTGCTGGAATTGTGGCAGCCGGAAAACCCGGTCGTCGTGTATTGCAGCAGCGCCAACTGCGGTGCCAGCCAAAGCGTGGCGGACCGCCTGAGCCGCGAGCTCGGCTCCGCTAACATTTATGTGCTTCGCGGCGGCTGGGAGGCATGGCACCCATGAAAACACCCCGGCTTCTCTCCCTCGCCGCCTTCGCCGCGCGCCTGCTCGTAGCGACCGTGTTGCTCGTCGCGGCCACGCCCAAGTTGCTCGATCCGGCCGGCTTCGCCGTCGCCGTGGCCAACTATAGGTTGTTGTCACCGCCAGCCAACTACGCGGTCGCGTTGGGGCTGCCCTGGATCGAGTGCCTGGTCGCACTCGGCCTGCTTTTCTCCCCCGCCGCCGCGCGGCGCGGGGCTTGGCTGCTTGGCATAGGACTTTCGGTGCTTTTTTTCGGAGTGGTGGCCAGCGCCTGGGCGCGGGGTCTCGACATCGCCTGCGGCTGCTTCGGCGGCGCAGGAAAAATCACCCTCCTCGACCTCGCCTTGCGGCTGGCGCTAATATTGGGCATGGCGGTCGGTGCCTGCGCCGACCGGGCTGCACAGCGCACAAACGCAACTGAAACGTAGGGAGACCAGTTACGGGGCCGAGCGGCGCGGTTGTTTGCGTGCCTCCGGCGGCTCCGTGACCATGACCTGAAACCCTGTCTGGTCCTTGGCCCCGGCGACGAGCGCCTTACTCACCGCAGCCAGCCGGTCGCTTTGCACCGCCGCCGCCAACTGCAATTCCTTAAAATTGGGCAAGGGCCGGGTAAACCCTTGTACGAGCCGGCTGGTGCCAAGCGACTCCGCGATAAAGATTGTGACTACCGGACCAAAGCCACGGCCGCCGGGCCGTAAAAAAACCAACTCCCCGGCCCGCAGTTGCCGTATGGTTTCCGCCTGAGCAACGGTCTCGGAACCACTCCCCGTGCGCAAGGTGCCCGTGGCGGCGAAACAGACTACCTTCAAACCCTCGTTTTCCACCGCCGTAAGCATCCATGTGCCCGACCCTAGCCACATTCTCCCGCCCAGCGCCTCCACCACTTGCTCCGTTCCGGGCGGCACCACCGCCAACGCACTGCCCGCCAGCACCCGCGCCCCGTCCGGCAGGGCTTGCCAGACACCCAGCGAGCCAATGCGCCAGATGCTGCCACCAGCCACCAGCTCCACCCGTGAATTGGCACCACTGATCACCACGCCGCCAGCGGGCAACGCGTGCCCCGCTTGGGCCGGCACTTGGTTACGGCCATCAGCTGAGCGCACCAAGACCCGGCCACTCACTTGCGCAACCTGCCATTCCGGCGTGATCGCCCGCGCCCCAGCTTGGTCGTCTTGCGCACACGCGAAACCAACAAGTCCCCCGCCGAGCAAACCCCAGCCCAAAAAGCTTGCGACGACGATGCCGCGTAAACCCCGCGCCTTCATTTGCTCGTCATCCTCCAGACCCCGTCCCAGTCCGGCCCGGGCGGTTTCGCGCGCATCAACGCTACCCGCTCCAACAAGACATCCGAGGGCGAATGCCCGGCATGCGATTCACAACGAAGACTCGCCTGAAAACAAGCCGCCGCCTCGGCCCAATCCTGCGTCCAGTAAAACTCCAGCCCGCGCTCAAACCACTCCACGCACTCCCGCATGGCCGGGGTAACATCAGCCGCCAGCGCGACCGCTTCGTGAATCTCCACTGCCTGCGAACGCCCCTTTACCACGATGCGATCCAGCCGACGAAACAACACCGCGCCCGGAGCGACCCGCGCGCTCTCCGCCCGGGTCGCCTCCGTGATCATGGTGTAAACCCCGTAAGCCTTGGCCCCCGACTCCATGCGCGCGGCGAGGTTTACGGTGTCCCCCATCATGGTGTAGTTAAACCGGGTGTGACTGCCCATGTTGCCCACCACCGCGCGGCCGGTGTTGAGCCCGATGCGCGTCTGCAAACGAGTGACGATCTCCGGCCAGTTTTTCTCCGGCTCGTGTTTCCATTTCTGGCGGAGTTCCAAACCCCGCTTTTGCACCCGCAGGGCAGCGACCACCGCAGCATGGGCGTGGGCGGGCAAGGCCAGCGGCGCGCCATACATCGCCACCAAGGCGTCGCCGATATACTTGTCGAGCGTCCCCCCCTCAGCCTGCACGATATCGGTGCAGGCGGTAAGATATTCGTTCATCAACTCCACGAGTTGGGGCGGAGTGAGCTTTTCGGAAAATCCGGAGAACCCCTCGATGTCGGAAAAATACGCGGTGATTTCCTCCTCCACGCCCCCCAGCTTCGGCTCCTCGCCGGACTCGATCATCCGTTGCACCAGAGCCGGCGAAACGTAGGCCCCAAACATGCCTTTAACCCGTTCGCGCTGGGCGCGCTCCTCACGGATTTTCAGACTGAGCAACAAACCTTGCTGCACGGCAAAACCTCCAAGCGGCAAAGCCATCGGCACCATAATATTTGCTAAACACAGCAATGCCACTGCCCCGACGCTGAACAACGCCAACACCATGGGCACCAAACCCGCGTGCCAACCATAGCCCCAGTTCTCCAAAACCCACGCCATACCCAAACCGAGAAGCAGCATGAAAACCAAACTCGGCCACAGCACCCAAGGGCGCAAGTAATCGCCCTTCAATATGTTATCCAGGGCATTGAGATGCACCAGCACCTTGGCACTCTGCCCGCGCAACGGACTGGGCCCGATGTCCGTCATTCCGGTAGCGGTTTGCCCAACGAAAAGGATGCGATCCGTGATCGACCGAAGCACCTCCCTATGCTCCTCGGTCAAGGGATCCGCCGTCACCGCGCCGAAGAGCCGCTGATAACCGATGCCAGGCAGGTAGGCCGCCCCCTTCGGACCGTCCGAAAGCTCGTAGCGATAATTGATCGTATAAACGCCCTCCGTATCAATCGGCACCCGTGCCAACACCTTCGCCAACTCGTCGCGAATAAGCACCGCGTCGCCCGGCACTATGGTCACGCTCTCCGGCCCCAGCCGCCAGTAACTCAAAAGCGTTTGCAGCACCAAACTTGGGAAAACCTGATCGCCCACCCGCAACACCAAAGGCAAACGGCGCACCACGCCATCGCTGTCCGGGTCGGCATCCAAAAACGCCGGACGGGCAACCGCCAAAAAATCCGCCATGGGCATCAATGCTCCGCCCCTGTCCGGCAAACGCGCCAGCTCCTTGTTTCCCTTGACCGAGGCCAAGGCCGGAAAACGCGGCATAAACGCCCCATAGCTCTTGATTCCCGTTACCCCGGGATCCGTTACCGCCCCAAACACCATGGGATAAGGCATCTCAGACAACTGTCCGGCGAACATAGCGTCGTTATCCGGATTCAAATCCGCGTCCACAAACAGAATATCCCAGGTCAACACCCGCGGCAGGGCCTCCCGGCGCCCCCCGATACTCTGCATCAACATACCGTGAAGCGGCCGCGGCCAGGGCCAGCGGCCAGTGGCCTGTACCGACGCCTCGTCCGCCTCAACCAACATCAACGACGCATGCGGCGGCGGCGCGGCCAAACGCTCGCGAACCTGCAACCGCGTGTTCTCCGTTTTCCACTCCAGCTCCCGCATCCAAGTCTGCTCCGCCAACCAGCCCGCCAAAACCCCCAGCAAAATCGTGACCAGCCAGCGCAAGCGCCACCCTACCCGGGCACTGGATTTATTTATGAGCGACATGATGCGAGGTTAATGAAAACGATTGTAAGCGCGGCCAAGGGCGAAAAGCCTCATTCTACAAAACCACGAGTCTTTTTTAAAGCCATCGTAAGGTGCAACCACCCGCTCCCCCATTTATCTCCATGCGTGCCCTAATCCGCCCCCTGTTCGTCCTCGTCGCCAGCTGCCTTTGTTTCCTCACTGCCTCCGCGCAAACCGTCCGCGTGCTCACCGTCAGCGGTGAAGCCACCATCCAAGCCGCCGACGGCAGTCCGGCCCGACCTATCGTCGTAGGCGACACCGTCACCCTCGGCACCCGCATCGTTACCGCCGCCACTGGCCGCGTGGTCATCACCCCCTTCCCGGGCATCAAGTCCATCATCGCCCCCTCGTCTAACGTAACTATCGAGAAAATCTCCGAAACCAAAGCCACCGGCAGCAACGTCGCGCTCCAGCAAGCCGTGCTGAACCTCAAGTCCGGCGCGGTCGTTTCCGATTTGGAAAAACAAGAAGGCGTCGCCTACGACTACGCCATCCGCACCCCCCGTGGCGTGGCCGGCGCGCGCGGCACCACCTACACCGTGGCTGTAGCACCCTCGGGCGTGGAATCCGTAATCGTCACCGACGGCCGCATCCAGATCACCCTCACCTCAGGCGCCACCTACAACCTAGCCCCGGGACAAGCCTCGGTCTCCCGCCCCGGCGCTCCCGAATCAGCCATCTCAAACGCGGCAGACCTTCCCCCCGCCGACAAAAAGCTCCTGCAAACCACCTTGGAATCCTCCTTGGGCGAGATCGCCAAGGCCATCGAAAGCGGCGTGGACCTGAAGCCCGCCACCCTCAAAAACACCCTCGAGTTCGCCGGGAAAATGGGCCTCGAACTCGATCCCAAGCTGATCAAATCGCTCCAACCCGCGCTAGAAAAAGAGAAATCCAAGAGTCCGCCCGACGAAAAGCCAAAGACGAAGCCCGCCGACCGCGTCGAAGAGAATAAAAACAACCAGCCCCCCGAAAACAAAGAGGCCAAACAGATCGTCAGCGAACAACAAGACCCCATCCTCACCGCCTACCTGGCCGACCTGAGCCTTTCGCAGCGAGTCGAGTTCCTCGCCCTCCCGCCGGCCACCCGAACCCAACTGCTCGGCTACTACCAAAGCACCCCGCTCACCCTGCGCGGAAACTTCGCCCGCTCTTCGCTCGCGGTCCAAACCCTCCTGCTAAACCGCGCCTTGGATTTCGAACTTCGCGACTTCGCCCTCACCCGTGCTGGTGACGGAAATACCCGCTCCTTATCCGAAATCACCTACTACCTAAGCCTGGCCACCAACGCCCGCCCCGCCTTCCTCGCCCTAACCCTGGCTACACAGCGAGCCACCGTGGCCTACTTTGACCAGCTCCCCGCCGCGCTCCGCGCCGCATTTTTGGCCAGCAGCCCCGACACCCAAGCCCTTCTCGTAAAACGCGCCACCGACTCGGATCTGGCAACCTTCGCCCTCGCCACCGCCAATCGGACCGACTCGGAAATCGCTCTCTACAGCAACCTGCCCAACGCCACCCGCACCGCCTACCTCCAACGCCCTGCCGACATCCGCAGCCTACTGCTGCAACGCGGCGATATCGACCTCGCCATCTTGGCCCTGTCCCCCGACCGGACCACCGGCACACTCCTTACCGATAACGACCTACGCGACGCCTTGCTCTCCCTCAACTCCTTGAGTCCAGCCGCCTTCGCCTTGTTTAAGGAATTCGCTGGCGGCCCCGGCTTGCCCAATATCGACAACGCCCCCTCCCCCTCGCGTTTCAGCCCGGCCGCCTATGAACGCACCCTGAATTCCTGGAACGCACTCAGCGCCGCGCAACGCGCCACCTTCATCCAACTCGGTGCCGGCGAGTCGATCATGGACACCAGCGCCACGTACCTTTCCGCCGTCGCGGCCAGTTTTAGCCAGCAGCCCGCCTTGTTCCAAACCACCGCGATTGAGACCGGCTGGGGCGCGGCCCTGACCGAAATACTCGCCAACAAAGGCCTCCAAACCGTTTTGGAAAACGCCAGCACCTTGAGCCCTGCCCAGCGAGCCTTGATCAAAGAGTTCCGTCTCGGGCCTTACGCATTTCAAGACAACAACCCTGTCCTTCCTACAATTGATACCGGACCAACCACCATGCCAATTGGGAGCACGGCAAGCATCACCACGACCACCCCTAACCCTGAAAACCCCAAACTAGGCTATCTGAACGCCTTGGGCGCCCTCAGTCCCGCTGATCGTGCGATTCTGAAACGCCTCGATCTCGAAGACGACCTCATCAAACCCAGCCGCTCCCTCGTCAACTACCCAACTTTGCTGCAAACCACCATCGGCTTCTACAACCAGCTCACACCCTCGGAACGCGATTTCCTCGTCGGGCTCCAAGCCGGTAGCTGGCTCTGGAACTACGCCCCCACCGACACCGTTTACGGTCCGATGAACTCGGCCATCCAACCCGTCTCAGCGGCCGATTACATTCGCACCCTGCTTCAAAGCCTATCCACCCTCACCCCGGTGGAGAAAGACTCCCTGCGCGACCTCGAACTCTTCTCCCGCATGGAGTTGACCGACAAGAGGCTTACCCCCGCCAATGTGGTCCAGATCCTAGCCGCTTACCTAAACGCCCCCGTTACGGTCCAACCTCTGCTGCGCGCGCAATTACGCGGAGACGCGTGGTTCGACTCCGTAATCGGCCCCAACGGCGAATACCACACCCGCCCCATCGCCGAAGTCATCGCCATCCTCGGTGCCCTCACCCCGGTCGAGATTTCGGCCCTTCGTGACATGCAAATCGGCGGCACCCTGGCCTACGGCGACTTCTTCCACGCCGATACCGACGCCAACGCCACCATCACTCCCACCCAGCAACTCAAAAACATGATCGCGGTTTACCGCAGCTTGGGCGATTTGGAGAAATTCACCCTCCGTGAACTCGGCATCATCAAATCGCACGGCGACAACTTCGCCGCCTTCCTCGCCGACCCCCAAGGGCTCAGTCACCTCCTCAAGGCCTACGCCGCCCTCCCCGGCTCCATCCGTGCCGAAACCCAGCAAATCGAAGACTACTCCTTCAGCCAAACCTACGAAGGCCACAGTTTCTTTGTCCCCAAGGCCACCGCTAATGCCGGCGGCGGCACCCTCTACGACGTATCCTTCACATCCGACGACAACCTCTACATCGGCGCGCCCCGGGTGCTGCGCATCCAACGCAACGGCACGTTCACATTGAACGAAACCTTCACCACCGGAACCGGTAAATCCCTCTACCTGCGGGCCGGTGATTTGGTCAACCTTATCGACACCACCTTCTCGACCTCCATTCGCAGCATCGTGATCGAAGCCGCCACCGTGCACCTGCAAAACGTGGATTTCCACCCCGGTTCCACCATCGCCTTAAATTCCAAATTCGGCGGCACCAACGCCCTCGGCACCGGCACCGGCACCTATCCCGTATTCCTTGGCACCGGTGCCGCAGCCCAATTCGGCCGCGTGAATTTCGATAACGTGAGCTACAACGGCAACCCGCTCTACGATGTGCCGTCCTACGATGCCCACGGTGTGAATATCAAAATCGGCACCCTGGCCAACCCCGCCGCCCCTGCCACCACGGCCATACCGGTCCCAGCCGCCAACTTACGCTAACCGACTGCGCATCTTCGCCTCCTCCACCTCTAAGCACCTTTTCCATGCCTAGCCTGAACCGCACCGTCCGCCTTCTTTGGCCGATCACTCTCGCCCTCTTCGCCGCCGCCTCGTTGCCCGCCCAGCAGGCGGTCATTGACCGCGCCGACCAAGGCGCCCCCACCCGCCCCGCCCTTCCGGAAAACCTTCCCTCCTCCAGTGACCAAGCCACGGACCAGGACGCCGGGGTGCAACGCATCGCCGCCAACCGCAAACTACCCTTCAAGGTCACCGCCACTTTCGACGAACAGCTCTACGCCACCAACAACGTTTTCCTGACACCCGCTGACAGTACCGCCAAAGCCGCCACCATCCTCGCCACCACCGCGCTGGTGCGGGTCGATGGCCTGGCCCACTCCGTCGGCCAGACCCTGCTCACCCCCTCGGTCAGCTTTATCTGGCAACGCTACCTGCACGGCATCACCACCACCAACTCCTCCATCGAGGACCTCGATTTTGATAGTTTTAGCCTGCCCGTCTCCGCCTCCTTACGCTTTGGCACCGGTTGGGAAGCCACCGCCACCTTTACCTCCAGCGCCCTCTACAGCGTCCTCGGCTCCCCCACATACGAACTGCTCTTCCGCAGCTACGCCCCTTCCTTATCGCTGCGTAAAATTTTTGAAATCAAAGAGTCCCGCTACCTCATTGCCGGCCTGACCACAACCTACGCCGACACCTGGACCAGCGCCAGCGGCGTCTCCTCCGACCGCAACGACCGCGCCGACCTCGCCCTAGACCTCGCCTACCTGCACCTGGCCGGCCCCTGGACCCTCAACCCCTACGCCCGTGCCTCCGGTAGCCACTACTTCGGCTGGCAGGAAGCGATCCGTCAAAATTACGACCGCGAAGATCTCACCCTAAGCACCGGACTAAGCCTTTCCTACGCCCTGAAAAACTGGGGCAGCCTCCGCACCTTCGCCAGCTACGACTGGCGTCTCTCCGACTCGGATTCCTCGGTGGACTACACCTACCACTCCGGCACCGCCGGTCTCGGTGTTACCCTCACCGTGCGTTACTAAAGATTGAGCAAGCAAGGTCTTGCGCTTAATAGCTCTCGTGGTGCGGGGAATTCATGAGATTCTCAAGCGTTACGCCTCGGTGAAACCCACGCAACATCTGCACCGCCTCGTTGCGAACAGTTAGCGTCCGGACGTCGGTGGCTGCTATAAAAAACGCAGCCTAACGCGACCATGCCGCCGCAAAAAACAATCCATCGCCGCACCGTTGTTCGCGAATTGATCCTCGGGACGGCCGTAACCCTCCTCGGGGGAGTGCTTCGCCCCCAGTCCCTGTCGGCCGTCGGAACCATTAACGTCGAATCACTCGGCACCCTGAAGCTGAAGACCGGAGATTTTCCGGCTCTGCAATCAGCGGGTGGCTCGGTGCGGCTCAACGTAGGTTTGGAATATCCCATCGTGCTCAGTCGAGCAGGCGCGGAAACCTTTTATGCCGTCAGCTCCAAGTGCCAGCACAACGGCTGTGTCGTAAATGCGTTTGCCCCGGCACTGGGCCTGATCCGCTGCTCTTGCCACGGCTCCACCTATCAGATCGACGGCACTTTGGTGGGAGGCCCGGCGAGGCGTTCTCTCGATACTTACGCAGTGCAGTTTGACGGAATTGACACCCTTTCCGTGCAATTACCGGGCATCACCTATGCAGCTCGGGAAATCGCCCTGGAAAGCACCAACGGCGAAACGCGTCGCTTCCGAATCGTTTTCAACCCCTTACCGTTCACCAGTTACCAGGTGCACTTCAAAACCGACCTAAACACGGATCCCCAACTCATACCGTTTTCTCTGCTACCAATGGGTGATTTGAGCCAAACGACCTACACCAACCGTGACCTCGCCAACCTCACCCCCGAGGTAACGCTTTATGTCGAAATGAGGACACCGCAGGGCTTTTTCCAAATCGTACAGTTGGTCACCGAGTATTGAGAAAACCCAGTTCGGAAGGTGCCCGATAAAGAAAAAGGCCGCCCGCATAAGCGGGCGGCCTTGAAGGCTAAGGACACAATCAACGCTAAATTCAGGCGTTACGACGGCGGCGGCGCGTAGCGGCACCGAGCAAAGCCACACCGGCGGCGATGGCCGTATAGCTGGAGGGCTCGGGAATCGCCGATGGGGAGGACAATACCAGCAACTGGCCACCCTCGACATTAGTCGCGGATATGAGGGTAGTATAATGAGCTTGATCGGAGGTGAGCAGGTAGGTCTTACCGTCATTACGACCCAAAATGTCGGTGATTTCGATGACACCAGAAGACTCTTCGTCGTTGGTGTAAGGCGAGACAGCACCAACCGAAGCGCCGCTCACGACATCGCCAAAGAGCGCAGCGTCATGCTTGAACAACTGGGAGAGGGAGTCACTGGTTGGATTATAGGCCCATATCTTGCCGTTGTGGGCTGCGCCACCGACGTCTTCCTGCAGGTAAACCGTGCCATCTTTACCCACCGTGATGTTGTCGAACATGTTGACCAACTGACCGCCAACAACGTCACCATCTACGAGCAAGTTGATCGTGCCGCCGGCATCAGGATTGGTAATGTCGTTGAAACTGGCGCTCCACAAGCGAGTCCGGCCAACTTGGGTCTGACCGGTAATCTCGGTGGTATCTATACGATCTGTGGTCGCGAAGTAGAATTTATTGCTGCTGATGGTATCCCAAGCGACGTCTTCGGGACGAGAAAAGGCGGTGGATGCGGTCGTGCTAAGGGTGAAGGCAGTTCCGCTGGTGATGCCGGTGGCCCGGGTGGTGGTATTAATAATCTCAGCGGCGTTACCGGTTACATTGAGGAACTTGAGCGTGCCATTTGTCAGGCCGGCCTTGTCAACATCGGTGCCGGTGCTGGTCTTCGTGCCGACATAAACGGCGACCGATTGACTCATAATGCCGGTGCCGCCGTCGTTGGTTCCGATCACGATGGTCTTGTCCTGAGCATAGGGACTGGCGACCAAATTTTCCCAACCGCCTACGCCAGTTTGACCGGAACCGTTGGTGCTCAGGTTAAACTTACCCAAGACATACGCGCTGCCCTTGTCCGATCCAGTGGCGACCGTAGCGACTCCGTAACCGTTAGCGCCACCCTCCTCGCCGTTGAGGTAAATGCGGGCCGTGGTGCCGAGAGCGCCGTTCTTGAAGGCAGTAGTAGGAGCGAGATCGGCGGAGCAAAAACGATTAAAGGCGACCGTAGAGGTCGTCGCGTTGGAGACTTGGGTCGTGGAATTCCAACCGTAAACGCGCTGGATAAGGTCATTACCCGATACGATAGAGAAGTCGGATTTATTGATTACCCACTCGGAGACGAACGAGCCAATCGCACCGTGCGCACGGGTCGTGCCCGCAGTCGAGCCAAGCTCATGGTTCATCAGCACGGTAAAGGTGCCATTCGCATTGCCAGGGCTGTTGTCGTAAGCGCCGAGGCCATCGGGAATGCCGACCATCTTATATCCGGTCGTGAGCGGATCCGACACAAGATCGGTGCGATTCACCGAAATCACGCTGGTCGATGTCCAACCAGAAGCGACCGGAACAAGATAAGGAGCGTAAGGCGAAGACGGACCGGTCGTTTGAGCGGAAACTAATTGAGCAGAAGCAGCAGCAAAAGCGGCGAGCAACGTCGAAGCTAGGCGAGAAGTAACAGGCGATTTCATATTTAAGAATTAGACCGCCAAAAAATATCCACGCTCTGTGTCGAACTCGTGGTGAACAGGTGACGAATTCGTGAGTTTCTTGTGTCAAAAGGAACTTTGACGCGCGAAAACTTCGAGCCCTCAAAGCCACCCGTGAATCGGTTTTAAGCCTTTCAGAATAAGAGTTGTCGCGCCCTGGCTTTTCGGATGTTTTTGAGCCCTCGTTTTTCATCTCCTCGCCCCCTTCCAAATGCCCGATTCTCAAGACCCGCAGCAACCCTCCGAAACCTACGAGTTTAATCCCCTCCCTGAGGCCTCCAACGCGGCCGATTACGACTCCTCCAAACTCGGTAAACTCGAGGGCCTCGAAGCCGTGCGCAAAAAGCCCGGCATGTACATCGGCGGCACCGATGAACGCGCCCTCCACCACTGCGTCTCCGAGGTCTTGGACAACTCCGTGGACGAGCACCTCGCCGGCCACTGCCATCGCATCGACGTTTCCATCCACGTGGATGGCTCGATCTCCATCCGCGACGACGGCCGCGGCATCCCGGTCGATATCCACCCCGTTTACGGCATCCCCGGCGTCGAAATGGTGCTCACCACTCTCCACTCCGGCGGCAAATACGGCCAGGGCGGCTACAAGTTCTCCGGCGGCACCCACGGCGTCGGCGCCAAATGCGTAAACGCCGTCTCCGAGTGGTTCGAGGTCGAGATCTCCAAGGGCGGCCACGTCCACCACATGCGCTTCGCCCAAGGCAAGGTGGTTAAAAAACTCGAAATAATCGGTACCGCCACCAGCACCGGCACCCTCGTCACCTTCAAGCCCGACCCAGAGATTTTTAAACAAACCACCGTTTTCGTCGCCGCCATCATCGCCAAGCGCCTGCGCGAACTCTCCTTCCTCAACTCCGGCCTCGAAATCCGCTTCACTGACGAGCGCCCTGCCATCCCCACCCCCGAAACGTTCCTCTACAAGGATGGCGTCGTCGAGTTCGTGAAGCAGCTCAACCAGGGCAAAGAGGTTCTCCACCCCATTCCCGTCCGTATCCACAAGGAAATGACCACCACTCTCGATGAAAAACCCATCGAGATCCACGTCGAGGTCGTCCTCCAATACAACGATACCTACAACGACCAGGTCCTCTGCTACACCAACACCATTCACAACCCCGACGGAGGCACCCACCTCTCCGGTTTCCGTAGCGCCCTGACCCGCACCATCAACCAGTTCGCCAAAGCCAACAACCTGCTCAAGGACAAGGACCCCCAGATCACCGGCGACGACGTGCGCGAAGGCCTCGCCGCCGTCATCTCCATCAAACACTCCGACCCCAAGTTCGAATCCCAAACCAAGGTCAAACTCCTCTCCCCCGAGGTCGAAGGCATCGTCGGCTCCCTCAGCTACGAGGGCCTAACCCAATACTTCGAAACCTACCCCGCCGTCGGCAAACGCATCGTTGATAAATCCCTCAACGCCGCCCGCGCCCGCGAGGCCGCCCGCAAAGCTCGCGAAACCATCCGCAAAGGTGCCCTCTCCGGCGGCGGCCTCCCCGGCAAACTCGCCGACTGCTCCGAACGCGACCCGCAAAACACCGAGCTCTACATCGTCGAGGGCGACTCCGCCGGCGGCTCCGCCAAACAGGG
>CANIWJ010000013.1 GCA_947471035.1 Verrucomicrobiota bacterium | reverse complement strand
CGGCGGCGGGCGGGGCCATGACGGCGCGGGCACGCTCGGGGCGCGGCGCGGGCGGCGGGGTTTGGGTGCGCGGTGCGGATGGCGGCTGGGGGCGGGTCGGGCTAGCGGACTGGCTGGAGGTGGGCTCGCCGAGGGCGAGTTCGGACTGGTCGTCGCGTGGGCCGCGACGGCGGCGGGAGCGGGAGCGAGGGCGGGGGCGGCCGGGGGGGCGGGGACTTTCGGTTTCCGGCGAATTGGCGCGCTCGGGCGTGGCCGGCTGGTCAGCCGGGGTGGAGTCGGAACGGGTGAAAAGGGAGAGCAGGCGCTTGAGCATCGGGCGAGTCCGCACGGCTGGGCGCGGAGGGCGCGCTTAAGGCAGGCGTGAAGTTAGCAGAAGCGACCCGGGCGGCGGGGGGAAGATGAAAACACGCGGCGGAAGCGGAAGGGGAAGTCTGCGGCTCCAGCATGGGTTATCCGCGCCACAACGACGGCATCGTAAAAGACAAAGTAACCTAATAGGTTACTTGATGCTGGGGGGACTGCGTGTGGGGAGGGTGGTTGCGGGGATGGGGGAAGGAGATGGTGGGGCTGGGGTGCTGAGCGGGTGGTAGTGCGCAGGGTTGCTTATCGCGGGGGCGGGGGCTTAGGTGGCGGACTCTATTTTCATGAAAGTCGTGGTCTTATGCTCGGGTGGGATGGATTCGGTGACGGCGTTGCATCGCGCGGCGCGGGAGCATGAGGTCGTGGCCGCGTTGAGCTTCGACTACGGGGCCAAGCATTCGGCGCGGGAGCTGCCGATGGCGGCGGCGCAGGCGGCGGTGCTCGGCGTACGGCACGAAGTGGTGAAACTCGACTTTGTTAACCGGCTCTTCAGCTCGGCCTTGCTGCAATCCGGGGGCGAAATCCCCGAGGGGCATTACGAGGCGGAAAACATGAAGCAGACGGTGGTGCCGTTTCGGAATGCGGTGTTTTTGAGCATCGCGTGCGGCTTTGCGGAGAGCGCGGGGGCGGAGGGCTTGGTGATCGCTGCGCATGGTGGGGACCATGCGATTTATCCGGATTGCCGGGAGGAATTCATGGGCGCGATGGCGGATGCGATGCGGCTGGGCACTTACGCAGGGGTGCGTTTGCTGCGTCCGTTTATTGCGTCGGACAAGGCGGCCATCGCCGCCGAGGGCGCGCGGTTGGGCGTGGATTACGCTCGCACCTGGTCGTGCTATAAGGGCGGGGTGCGGCACTGCGGGCGCTGCGGCACCTGCGTGGAGCGGCGGGAGGCGTTTGCGCAGGCGGGGGTGGTCGATCCGACGGATTATGAGGATGTGGGGCCTTTGCCGGAGCGACCGGCCAAGGCGGCGGGGGGGGCGGGCGCGTGCTGATTTCGGAGACTTTTTATTCGTTGCAGGGCGAGGGAGCGTTGACCGGCGTGCCGTCGTTTTTCATCCGCACCAGCGGGTGCAACCTGCGCTGCGCGTGGTGCGACACGCCTTACGCTTCGTGGCGGCCGGAGGGCGTGGAGCGCGACGTGGCGGGTTTGGTGGCGGAGGCGCTGGCCCAGCCGGGGCGGCATGCGGTGCTGACCGGCGGGGAGCCGATGATCGCACCGGAGTTGCCCGCGCTGGCGGCGGCGCTGCGCGCGGCGGGGTTTCACATCACGATCGAGACGGCGGGCACGGTGCCGCCGGGCGGGGTGGCGTGCGATTTGGTGTCGCTGTCGCCGAAGTTAAAAAATTCCACCCCTACGGCGGAAAAGGCGGGCGCGGGCTGGGTGGCGCGGCACGAGGCGACGCGATGGAGGCCGGAGGCAATCCGGGCGTGGCTGGATGCGGGCTACGAGCCGCAGTTCAAATTTGTGGTATCGGCTCCCGAGGATCTGGAAGAAATCAGCGACTGTCTGGCGGAGCTGGACCGGAAGGTCGTGCCGCATCGCGTGCTGTTGATGCCGGAGGCGGTGACCTTGGAGGCGATGCGGGCGCGTGCGGCCTGGGTGGGCGAGGCCTGCAAGGCGCGCGGCTGGCGCTACACGCATCGTCTGCATGTGGAGCTCTACGGGAACAAGCGCGGGACCTGAGTCACGCGGCGGAAGCAAACCGCCGTGGCTCGTGAAATCATGTTCCGCCTTCGAAAAAAACTCCGCGAACAGGCGCGTGAAGTGGTGCGGGCGGCAGAGCGCGAGCTGCGCAGCAGGCCCAAGCCCAAAAAACTTTCGGAGGAGATCGCCGGTCTGGCGGCGCGCTTTTCCGATGGTCCGCTGACTCTGGGTGAAGTGGTGGAGATTTTGCAGGGACGGGCCTGGTCGCTGGTGCTGATTTTATTGGTGCTGCCGTTTATAACCCCGGTGCCGATGCCGCTTTTGTCGGTGCCTTTCGGGGTTGCCATAGCCTTGATCTCGCTGCGTCTGGCACTCGGGCAGAAACCGTGGTTGCCCGCGCGCCTTCTGGCGAAGCCTTTGCCTCCGGGATTTTTCAGTTCGGTGCTTAAGTTTGCGGGGAAGGTTTTGCGGGTGATGGAGAAGCTTTTGCGGCCGCGTTTTGTATGGTTCACCGAATCCGTGGTTCTGGTGCGTATCCACACTTTGCTTATGCTGGCGGCGGCGCTGGTGTTGTTGCTGCCCTTGCCGGTGCCGTTTACCAACGCGTTTCCAGCCTGGGTGATTCTGCTGGTTTCAGGTGGATTGTTGGAACGGGACGGATTGGCCATTCTAGCCGGCTATATCGTGGCGGTGGCTGGCTTGGCGTTTTTTTACTTTCTGGGGGAGTGGGCCATCCAGTTGGTCGAGATGATCAAGGTGTGGTTCTTCGGCGCGTGAGCCGGGGGCGTGCTTGTTTTTATGACAATCAGCGAACGCGCCGAGCACATCGACCAACGCCTGGCCGGGTTGTATCCGGAAACGCCGGTGCCGCTGGACCATAGTTCGCCGTATACGCTGTTGGTGGCGGTGCTGCTGTCGGCGCAGTGCACGGACAAACGGGTGAACTTGCAGACGCCGGGCCTGTTCGCGAAGGCGGACACGCCGGAGAAGATGGTGCGGCTGAGCGTGGCCGAGATCGATGCGCACGTGCGACCTTGCGGGCTGGCCCCGAGGAAGGCGCAGGCGATCCGGCGGCTATCGGAGCTGTTGCTTGAGCGGCACGGGGGCGAGGTGCCGGCGGATTTCGCCGCGTTGGAGGAGTTGCCCGGGGTCGGGCATAAGACGGCTTCGGTGGTGATGGCGCAGGCGTTCGGCGTGCCGGCCTTTCCGGTGGATACGCACATCCACCGGCTGGCGCAGCGGTGGAAGCTCACGCCGCTGGGGGCGAATGTGGAGCGGACGGAGCGGGACTTGAAGCGGCTGTTCCCCGAGGCGCACTGGAATGCGTTGCACCTGCGGATCATTTTTTACGGGCGGGAATACTGCTCGGCGCGCGGGTGTGACGGGATGGTGTGTCCGCTGTGCCGCGAGCTTTTCCCCGAGCGGCGGCGGGCGGTGCGGGTGAAAAAGGCGTGAGCGGGGCCGCAGTATTCGGTGCGGCGGGGTGCGGGCCTCTGGCTTAGCCGACGTGTGCCATGGACGCCAATCGATGCAGCGGCGGACGGGTCGAGGCACGCCGGGTTCGCGAAAACCGGGTGGAATTCAGCCCGCCTGCCGGTCGGTCGCGCCGGAGCTAATGCGTGGTCAGGCTCCGAGGTAGTTGCGGAACTTGGCGGAGGTGGCTTTGTGGCCGGGGAAGACGCGGGTGAGGTCTTTTTCGGCGACGCCCATGTGGCGCACGCAGGCCTCGGCGAAGAAATCGCGGTAGTCGGTGGTGATCGCGAGGTCGCGACCCTCGAAGAGTTTATCGTTGGAGAGACCCGGCCAGTCGCCGAGGACGCGGCCGCCGCGCACGTCGCCGCCGAGAGCGAAGAAAGCGGTGCCGTGGCCGTGGTCGGTGCCGCGGTTGCCGTTTTGGCGCGCGGTGCGGCCGAATTCGCTCATAGTGAGGACGAGTACGTCGGACATTTTCTCACCGAGATCCTTGTGGAGCGCGGCGAGGCCTCCGCCGAGTTCGATCAGGCGCGTGGCGAGGGTGCCGTTTGCGCCGCCTTGGTTGGCGTGGGTGTCCCAGCCGCCGATTTCGACGAAGGCGATTTCGAGGCCGACGTCGGCCTTGATGAGTTGCGCGACCTGGCGGAGGGATTTGCCGAACTCGCCGTTGGGGTAGGTGGCGCCGTGGGCGGGTGTGTAGGTTTTGGGGTTCACCTTGCGCAACAAGTCCATCGCGGCGAAGCCCTCGCGGCCGGCTCCGTGGAGGGCGTCGCCGCCGGCGTTTTCGTAGATCTGCTCAAAGCTGGAGGCGGCGTTGTTCACGCCTGGGCCGGAGGAGCCGGGGCTGACGCCGAAGCGTGACAGGTCGGGGATGGCGAGAGCATCCTCGGTGCCGTGGAGGCTGCGCGGGAGTTGCGAAGTCATGGAGACGGCGCGCAGTGCGGTGCGGTGGGCGGCGTCTTCGGGGCAGCAGCCGATCATGCGGTTGATCCAGCCGGTCGCGAGGTTGCGGTCGGTGCCGGTGCCGGACTCCATGAGGTCCTGGGCCTCGAAGTGGGAGCGGGTGGCGTTGGGGTTGCCGCAGGCGTGGAGCACGGCGAGTTCGCCGGCACCGTAGAGCTGGTGGAGGGGTGCGAGCGCGGGGTGCAGGCCGAAGCGGCCGTCGAGATCGAGCACGCCGGCACCGGCGGCTTTTTGCGAGGGAGCGGCGAGCGCGATTTCGCTGCGGAGTTTGTAGTAATCTTTGTCGCCGTAGGGGACGACCATCGAGAGGCCGTCGGCCGCGCCGCGTTGGAAAAGGCAAACGAGCACGCGGCGTCCGCCGGAGGATTTGCGGGTCTCGGCGGCCATTACGGAGGAGCGCAGAAAATCGGGGCCGAAGAGCGCACTCGCGCCGATGGCGGCGAAAGCGAGGGCACCTTGCTTGACGAAGAAGCGTCGGGAGATCGGGTGGGAGTTCATGGGTGCGCGGGGGCGGGGGTTAGCGGCGTTGGAATTCGGGCGAGCCGATCAGGAGGGCGAGTAGTTTGGGGACGTCGGGGACGGCCATTTCGCCGTCGCGCGAGGGTGCGGCCTGGGCGAGCAGGACTTTGCGGGTTGAGTCACTGGGTTCGCGTCCGAGCACGGAACGGGCGAGGGTGGAGATGGCGGCGTTGGGGTGGTCGGGGTTGGTGCCTGCGAGGAGCGGGCGCATATTGACGCGGGCGTCGGCGATCTGTCCGCCGGTGAGGGCGAGGGCGAAGTTGAGGCGTGAGACGAGTGCGCCGGCGCCGACCCATTTGGAGGAGTCTTCGGGGTAGCCGGTGGGCGGACCCCAGGCGTAGAGCGGCTGGCCCATGTCAACGAGGTGCAGGACGACCGTCTTGCTCTTTAAGTTAGCGAGGCGGTCGCCGCCGACGCCGAGTGCGGCACCGGCTTCGACGGCGCGCAGAGGAATGCGGCCGGGCCAGTTGTCCACGGCGACGAGCGAGGCACCCGAGGCGCGCAGGGACGAGGCGACGAACTCAAAGGGCGACTTGGTCTTGGAGGCGAGGTAGTCCCGCGAGAAAAACTCGGGCGAGAGGAAGAGGGCCTCGTAGGTTTTGCGCAGGTCGCCTTTGGATTGGAGGAAGGCGCGGGCGACGCGTTCGACGAGGGCGGGCGGAGGGTTGTCAGATACGAAACGCTGGCAAAGCAAGGTGGCGAGGTGACGTGCGGTGGCAGGGTGGACGGCGAGGGCGTCGAGGATCTTTTCACCCTCTTTGACACCGGCGGAGGGGTATTGGACGCCGAGGATGGTCTTGGGTCCGGTGTCGTGCCAGGCGTCGCGGAAGATGAAGGCGCCGGTGCGGGGATTGAGGGTCCAGCCGGTGAAGGCGCGGGCAACTTCCTGGACATCCTTCTGGGTGTAACCGCCGTCCACGCCGAGGGTGTGGAGTTCGAGAAGTTCGCGTCCGTAGTTTTCGTTGAGGCCGCGTTTTTCGGGCTGGGGGGCTTCTCCGTTGGTCGTCGCGCCGATGGTGGATTGGCGGAGGCGGGCGGCCAGGGCGGTCTCTTCGGGTCCGGTGGTGTAGGTGCGCGAACTGCGCCAGTTGTCGAGATAGACGAGCATGGCGGCGCTTTTGGCGGTGGCGCCGAGGAGATCGCGGAAGTTGCCGAAGATATTCGGACGGATGACATCCTGTTCGTAGCCGACGACGGTGGCGCGGACCTGTTGCTTGCGGGCGTCGACGTTGAAGTGGTTGAACCAGAAATCGACGAGCACCTCTTCGAGCTGGTGTTCGGAGAGCACGGCGCGGGTGAGTTTGGCATTCTGAAGTTCGCCGAGGGCCTGCGCGACGAGCAGGCGATCCTCGCTTTGGTTCATCATCATGGCGATAGGCGGCGCGGATTCGCCCTTGGCCTCGGCCTCGGCTCGCGCCTTTTGGGCCTCGTTGCGCTCGCGGATTTCGCGCTGGTAGGCGGCGACGAGGTCGCCGGGGGGAATCTGGAGTTTTTCGAATTCGGCGACGGCGGTGTCGGCAACCGGATTGGGAAGGGTGGCGGGGGAGAGCTGGCCGCGAATCCATTTTTCGACGCCGAGCTTGGCGACGGCCTCGATGTCGCCGGGGCGCGGACCGTAGCCGAGGCGGTTGAGGGCGTGGGCGGCTTTTTCCTGAGGCGTGAGTGGAGTCGAGTCGGCGGCGCGGGCGGTTGAGAAGCTGAAGGTCGACAGCAGCATTACTGCGAAGGCGGCCGGGAGGATGGTGGGGAGTAGTCGGCGCATAACAAAAGGACGCGCGCCCGGCCATGGGGGTTACGAGGGGTGATGCTTCGAGCCCGGGGCTATATTTTTAGGCTGAGTAACGAGATTGCGGGGACTGTGGGTTATTGGCTGAAGCAATTGTGGAGTCTATTCTCACCCCCGGCTCGAACCGGAACGGTCGGCAATCCAACGGACCAAACGTCAGCTACGGGAGTCGGGCTACGAGTGCGGGGAGATCGCGGAGGGATTCGAGGGTGAAGAAGCGGCCGGGGGCGGTCGGGAGTTGGTCGAGCTTTTCGTGTTCCCAAGTGAGCGGGTAGGGCACGTGGGCGGCGTAGCCACCGAGGCGCAGGACGGGGGCGATGTCGGATTTGAGCGAGTTGCCCACCATGAGGAAACGCTCGGGCGCGATGGAGTGGCGGGCGAGCAGACGGGCGTAGGTGGCGTCGTCTTTTTCGGAGACGACCTCGGCGGCCAGAAAGTGGGAAGCGAGGCCGGAGGCGGCGATTTTGCGCTCTTGGTGTTGGAGGTCGCCCTTGGTGATTAGGAGCATGCGGTGGCCGAAGGCGGCGAGGGCGGCAAGGGTGGCGGGCACGGCGTCGAGCAGCTCTACAGGGTGGGCGAGGATATCGCGCCCTAGGGCGATGAGCTCGCGTAACTCATGGGCGGATACGCGGCCCTGGGTCAGCTCGATGGCGGTTTCGAGGGCGGAGAGGGTAAAGCCTTTGACGCCGTAGCCGTAGAGGGGGAGGTTGCGCAGCTCGGTGGCGTAGTGGGCGCGCTCGACGGTGGCGGGGTCGTGGTAAGCGGCGAGCAGGGCGTGAAACTTTTGGTGGGCGGCGGCGAAGAGGGTTTCGTTGTGCCAGAGGGTATCGTCGGCGTCGAAGCCGAGGGCGAGCGGTTCGGCGGGCATGGCGGGGGCAGCGGGCGCGGCTCAGTCGGACTTGAGCTGGAGATCGACGAAGAAGGGGTGTCCGGCCACGTCCAGGCGATAGATGCTGCGGGTGGTTCCTTTTGCGTGGGGGATGACGGGGTGGTGACCGAAAATGATGGTCGGCAGGGTGAGCATGCAGGGGTAGCCGAGGTCGCAGAAGCCGTTTTTAAAGGTCCCCACCATCATGTTGGTGAGTTCACCGATGGTATCCTTGAGCAGGTCGTTGCCGCCCTCGGCGATTTCGGAGTCGGACATGCCGAGAACGCGGCCGGCGGTGGCGCGGGCGAAGTGGGCGTCGAGGCGGATATAGATCAGGCCGTTGAGCTCGCCGACGAAGCCGACGGTGCCGAGGATCTGCTCGGCCTCGAAGTCGGCGGGGGCGACGTAGGTATCGGTTTTCTCCACCAGGCGCGCGTCTTGGTTGACCATGATCTGAAAGACATGGCGCATGGCTTTGACGATCATGGCGTCGATGCTTTCGGCGGAGAGCGGGGTGCTTTCGGACATGGGTGAGTGGGAGGCGGCGAGGGGGGGAGGCGGCGGGATGACTGCGCAACGAGGTTTGGGAAAGCCGGGTTGGGCGCAAGGGCGTAGGGCGGCGGATTTTGGGTCCGTGGGGTTAGAGGCGGCGGGCGGTGGAGAGCTCGGAGGCGGTGGGGAAGAGTTCGCCGTCGGGTTCGCCTTCTTCGAGCACGAGGTCGGGGATGCGTTGGAAGGCGATGCGGATGGGAGCGTAGGCGAGGGCGCCGAGCGCTCCGCCGTAAACGACGGAATGTTTGCCGAGTTTACGGTTGATGTGGTCGAGGGTGGCGTTGAGCGCGGAGCGGCGGGCGTCGTCGCCGGGGCGGGCTTCGAGCAGACCGGGCAGGGTGGCGGTGTGGGAGCCTTCGGGCACGAGGGCGAAGAGGGTGACGCCGACCGAGAAGTGGTCCGTGCGGCGGGCAGGGCGGCGATCCCAGAGCAGGTTAAGCACGCGGATGAGTTCGAGGGTGTCCTGGGTGTCGGTGAAGGTGACGGCGGTGCTCCAGCGCGAGCCGCGGTATTTCAAGGCCACGTGCATGCCGCCGGCGTAGAGACGGCCGTGGCGGAGGCGGAGGGCGGCTTTTTGCAGGAGGCGGTGGAGGGTGGCGCGGGCGCCTTCGGGTTGGCGAAGATCGAGCGGGAGAATCTGAGCGTGGCCGATGGAGCCGGTGTGGCGGGGCGGGAGCGGAACCTCTTCGCCGCGGAGGCGTCGCCACATGCGTTCGCCCTCGATGCCGCCCCAGATGCGGCGCAGCTCGCGGACGTCGGCGGCGCAGAGTTTTTCCACCGTGTCGATGTCTTCGGCGCGGAGGCGGGCCTCCATGTTTTCGCCGATGCCGGGAAGGTCGCGCAGGTCGAGGGCGTGGAGGCGGTGGGGGAGGTCGGTTGACTCGATGACGACGAGGCCGTCGGGTTTTTCGAGGTCGGAGGCGATCTTGGCGAGCCAGGCGTTAGGGGCTAGGCCGATGGAGCAGGTGAGGCATTCGCCGGCGAGGAGGGTGATGGCGTTTTTGATTTTTTTCGCGACGGCGATGGCGGCGGCGCGTTCTTGGAAACCGGGCGGCAGGCGGCACCAGACTTCGTCGATGGACCAGACTTCGGTGACAGGCAGGCAGGTTTCTACTGCGGTGAGCAGGTTTTGATGGTGGCGTAGGTAAATCTCGGGGCGGGACTCGACGATGGCGATGCCGGGGCAGAGGCGGCGGGCTTCGGTGACGGGGGTGCCGACTTTGATGCCGGCGCGTTTGGCGTCGTAGGAGGCGGCGATGCAGGAGGTAGTCTCGGTCATCACGGGCACGACGGCGACGGGGCGGCCGCGCAGTTCGGGGCGTTCCTGTTGTTCGCAGGAGGCGAAGAAGCCGTTGTAGTCGATGAGGAGGGCTTGGAGCACGGGCGGGCGGGGCGTGGCGGTGGAGCGCAGGAAGGCAGAAAGCGCCGGGGGAGTAGCGGCGGTGCGTCAGAGACCAACGTCGAAGACCAGCGGTCGCAAGACGTCGCAGACGGCGTAGCGAAATCAGACGTGCAGGCGCTTAAGGATCTTTGCGTGATAAAATGGTAATTGTTACCAGCAAAGGTTCTGCGGACAAAGTAACCCAATAGGTTACTTGATCCGCAGGGGGAGGTGAAATTTAGCTCGGGTCGTAGTCGAGGTAGGGGCTGAGCCACTTTTCGTGGTCGGTGAGGGGTTCGCCGGTGCGGTGGGCGTAGTCTTCGAGCTGGTCGCGGCCTAGTTGTGTGAAATGCAGCCCTGAGGGCGCCCGCATTTCACATCCCTTCGGGACATCGCTATGCGGCGATGCCATCTTCGCGCTGCCGCGCTGCGTTGCCGACGGAAAGCTCAGGAAGGATCGTAATCGAGGTAAGAGCCGAGCCACTTCTCGGCTTCGCCGAGAGTCGTGCCGCAACGCTGCGCATAATCTTCAAGTTGATCCTTCCCAAGCTTTCCTACGGCGAAATACTTCGACTCGGGGTGGTTGAAGTAGAAGCCGCTGACACTGCTCGCCGGATACATGGCGCAGCTTTCGGTGAGGCGGATGCCGATTGCCTTTTCGACCGGGACCAGGTTCCAGATTTGCTGTTTGTGGCGGTGGTCGGGGCAGGCCGGATAACCGGGGGCGGGGCGGATGCCGCGATACTTTTCGTGGATGATTTCGTAGGGCGTGAGCGTTTCGGCGCGGCCGTAGCCGCAGAGGTCGCGGGCTTGTTTGTGGAAGAACTCGGCCATCGCTTCGGCGATGCGATCACCGAGCGACTGGACCAGGATGGCGTTGTAGTCGTCGCCGGCGGCTTTGAACTCGGCGGCGAAGTGTTCGACGCCGGGGCCGGCGGTGACGGCGAATTGGCCGAGGTAGTCGGCGCGGCCGGAGGACTTGGGCGCGATGTAGTCGGCGAGGCAAAGGTTGGGTTTGCCGCCGTCGTGCTCGATCTGCTGGCGAAGGAAATGGAAGGTGTGGAGAGGCTTGGCGCGGGTTTCGTCGGAGTAGATTTCGACCGCGTCGCCGGTGCTGTTGGCGGGCCAGAATGTGAGCACGGCCTGCGGTTGGAAACGGTTCTCGGCGATGATGCGCTCGAACATCGCGAGGGCGTCGGCGTGGAGTTTGGTGGCCTCGGCCCCGACGACTTCGTCGGTGAGAATGGCGGGGTAGCGGCCGTGAAGTTCCCACGCACTGAAGAACGGGGCCCAGTCGATGAACTCGCGGTCGAGCAGTTCGCGCACGGTGGTGGTGAAGGTGCGGGTGCCAAGAAACTCAGGTTTGGGAATATCGATGCTGGTCCAGTCGGACTTGAGGGCGCGGGCGCGGGCCTCGGCGAGCGGGAGGAGGGGGCGGCGTTCGCGGCGGTTGGCGAAGTCGGCGCGGGATTTTTCCTGCTTGGCGCGGATGTCGGCCACGTAGGCGGGTTTGTTGTCGGAACTGAGCAGTTGCGAGACGACGCCGATGACGCGCGAGGCGTCGAGCACGTGGATAACGGGCTCGGAGTAGTGCGGGGAGATTTTCACCGCGTTGTGCGCGGCGGAGGTGGTGGCGCCGCCGATGAGCAGGGGGATTTTAAAACCCTGGCGTTCCATTTCCTTGGCGACGTGGACCATCTCGTCGAGCGAGGGGGTGATAAGGCCGGAGAGGCCGATGATGTCGGCACCTTTTTCTTTGGCGGCGGTCAGGATTTTTTCGCACGGCACCATGACGCCGAGGTCGATGACTTCGTAGTTATTACAGGCGAGGACGACGCCGACGATGTTCTTGCCGATGTCGTGCACGTCGCCCTTGACGGTGGCCATGATGATTTTGCCCTGCGCCTTGGCGACGCCGCCGGACGCGATGAGAGCGGCTTTCTCGGCCTCCATGTAGGGCTGGAGGTAGGCGACGGCTTTTTTCATTACGCGGGCGGATTTCACGACCTGAGGGAGGAACATTTTGCCGGCACCGAAGAGGTCGCCGACGACGCGCATGCCATCCATGAGCGGGCCTTCGATGATGGTGAGCGGCTTGCCGTATTTCTGGCGGGCTTCCTCGGTGTCGGTGTCGATCCAGGCGTCGATGCCTTTGACGAGCGCGTGGGAGAGGCGCTCCTCAACGGTGCCGGAGCGCCAGGCTTCGAGGATGGCGATGTTGGATTTTTGGTCGGTGACCGAGCCGGAGGCTTTTAACTTTTCGCCGTATTCGACGAGGCGTTCGGTGGCGTCGGGCCGGCGGTTGAGGAGGACGTCTTCGACGAGGACGAGGAGTTCTTTGTCCACCTCTTCGTAAACCTCGAGCATGGACGGGTTGACGATGCCCATGTCCATGCCGGCGGCGATGGCGTGGTAGAGGAAGGCCGAGTGCATGGCTTCGCGCACGGGGTTGTTGCCGCGGAAGCTGAAGGAGACATTGGATACGCCGCCGCTGACTTTGGCGTGGGGGAGGTTTTGTTTGATCCAGCGGGTGGCCTCGATGAAATCGACGGCGTAGTTGTTGTGCTCCTCGATGCCGGTGCCGACGGTGAGGATGTTGGGGTCGAAGATGATGTCTTCGGGCGGGAAGCCGACGCGGTCCACGAGCAGGCGGTAGGCGCGTTCGCAGATGCGGATTTTTTCGGCGTAAGAGGCGGCCTGGCCGTTTTCGTCGAAGGCCATGACGACGACGGCGGCACCGTAGCGGAGAATGGTGCGGGCTTGTTCGAGGAATTTTTCTTCGCCCTCTTTGAGCGAGATGGAGTTCACGATGCCTTTGCCTTGAAGGCATTTCAGGCCGGCCTCGATGACCTCCCATTTGGAGGAGTCCACCATGACGGGGACCTTGGTGATTTCGGGTTCGCTGCCGATGAGCTGGAGGAAGCGCGACATGGCGGCGACGCCGTCGATGAGGCCGTCGTCCATGCAGACGTCGATGACGTTGGCACCGTTGTCCACCTGCTGGCGGGCGACGGAGACGGCTTCCTCGTAGTTACCGGCTTTGACGAGCTTGGCGAACTTGGGGGAGCCGGCGACGTTGGTGCGCTCGCCGACCATGAGGAAGGTGCCGGGCTGCTGGGTGAAGGGGAGGGAGCCGGAGAGACGGAGGGGGAGTGGTGAAGTAGTGGGTAGCGAGTAGCGGGTAGCGAGTAGGTCGGAGTTGGCGAGCGCGAGGTCGGAGGCAGTGGCGGTGGGCTTGGCGGAAGTGACGCGGGTGGCGATGGGTTTGCGCGGGGATTTGGGCGCGAGGGCGTTGGCGATGGCGGCGATGTGTTCGGGGGTGTTGCCGCAGCAGCCGCCGGCGATGTTGCACAGGTGGCTGTCGGCGAATTCGCCCATGAAGCGCGCCATGTCGGCGGGTTCGAGGTCAAAGCCGGTGGGGGTGAGCGGATTGGGCAGGCCGGCGTTGGGGTAGGCGGAGATAAAGGTGTCGGGGGCTTTCTCGGCGAGCTCGGCGAGGAAGGGCCGCATGAGGTCGGGGCCGATGGAGCAGTTGAGACCGATGGAGAGAGGCTGGTGGATGCGGACGGCGTTCCAGAGGGCTTCGACGGTCTGGGCGGAGATCATGGTTTCGCCGCCGCGTCCGACGGCGGCGGAGATCATGAGCGGGAGGCGGATGCGGTCCTCGGCGAAGACTTCCTCGATGGCGACAAGGGCGGCCTTGGCGTTGAGAGAATCGAAGATCGTCTCGACGAGCAGCAGGTCGGAGCCGCCGGCGATGAGGGAGCGGATTTGGCGGCGGTAGTCGGCTTTGACCTGATCGAAGGTGATGACGCGGAAACCGGCGTCGTCGGCGTCGGGGGAGTTGGAGAGCGAGACAGTGAGCGGCCCGATGGCTCCGGCGACGTAGCGGCGGCGGCCGGTGGTGTTGGCAATGCGGTCGGCCCATTCGCGGCATTGGCGGGCGGACTGGTAGTTGATGTCGTGGGCGAGCTCCTGGAGAAAGGGGTTGTCGATCACGCCTTGGTAGAAGGCGGGGTCCTTGCGGCCGCCGTGTTCGCGCGGATCCTCGATGAAGAATTCACTCTGGCCGATGGCGGTGGCGGAGAAGGTATTGGTCTCGATGATATCGGCTCCGGCTTCGAGGAAGCGGCGGTGGATGTCGCAAATCACCTCGGGCTGGGTGAGGGAGTAGATGTCGCCGTTGTTCTTGAGGTCCTTGGGGGCGGTTTTGAAACGTTCGCCGCGGGCCTGCGCCTCGGTGATGCCGTAAGTGCGGATGGTGGTGCCCATGGCGCCGTCGATGATGGCGACGCGCTCGGCGAGGAGGCGGCGGAGAGCGGTTTCGGCGGCGGACGGCGGGAGAAAGGGCGAGGCGGACATTTTAGGTGAGAAGGACGGGAAACGAACGCGGAAGGAAGGGGATTTTCCCTCTGGCGTCAAAAACATATCTTTACATTCGTATACGTTGATGTGTTTTCTGGCGGCGTCGTTTTTTCGGTTTCCGGCGCAAGCCGTGCGTCTTTTTCGCCAAGTGATGCAGGCGAACGGGGCTCGCGGGTGGCGTCGGGGGTCGGGAGAGTGGCCTCGTTCGCGTTCTTTGTACGTTTTGGAGTAGGGGAAGGCCGTGAGAATCGGCCACAGTTGCGCTGCGGTATCGTGTTACAAACTCCCACCGGGTCGGCGAACGACGCGGACAAAGCCAATCGGAAGGTGACTTTCGGTGAAGGCGAGGAGCGAGGTTTTAAGCACGGAGTCCGAACATCCTTTCCGATGCGTCTCACGCGTAGGCCGCCAAACTTTTGCGGGCGGTTTAACGCGAAATCTTCATCGCAAAAATGAAGCGTGAGAGCAGTCCGCGAATGTCCGGCCCGGCGACGGGACGGGGGTTCGTCTGCTCGCACTGCGACCAGACCGTAACCTAATGAAAATCCAAACTCCTTACCGGAGCGCACTGACGCGCCGGTCCCTTCAACGTCTCGCGCTGGCGGCATCGGCCGCAGCGTTCGCACTGCCCGTCGGGGCGCAAACCGCGACGACACCCGCGCCGGTGGTGCTTTCGCCCGTGGTGGTGACGGCCACGCGCACGCCGACGCCGGTCGAGGCTACGGCGGCTTCGGTGACTTTGATAACGCGGGCGGATCTCGACACCGCCAGTTATTCCGATGCGGCCGATGCGCTGCGCGATGTGCCCGGGCTTTACTACGCCTCGCCGGGTCCTGGCGCGGCGGCCGGGCGTGTGCTGATGCGCGGCACGCCCAGCCGGCACACGCTGGTGCTGCTCGACGGGCGGCGCCTGCCGGCCGGCCTGGCGGGCAACTTTGATTTGGCCAACCTGCCCATGAGCAGCGTGGACCGCATCGAAGTGGTACGCGGTTCTTCCTCGGCCCTGAACGGTGGCAACGCCCTCGGCGGGGTGATCAACTTGCTCACCCATTGCCCCTCGCCCGGCGAGCGCGTGGCCCGCGTTTCCACCGAGGCGGGCTCCTTTGGCACCGTGGCGGGCGATGCGTTTGTCAGCGCCGCCGAAGGTTCGGTCAACGCCTCGGTCGGCGTCGGCGCTTCGCGCACCGACAACGACCGCGCGCACAACGAGCTCGAACGCGGCAGCGCCCGCGCCTCGCTCGGCTGGCAGGCCACGACCGCGCTCTACGCCGATGTGGCCGCGACCTATTTCCGCAGCGACGCGGAGTTGCCCAACTCCACCACGGTCAACGACCGCTTCGCCACCTTGCGCACCGAGGTGTATTCGGTTTCGCCCGGCCTGCGTCTGAAGACCGGCGAGAACCTCACCCAGAGCCTGTTCTACTCGGCGACCACGCAGGAGCTGAATCCGCGCGGTTTCGTCGCGTATTTCCCCTCCACGCCCGGACGTAGCGGAGGGGCCAATGGCACGACCACCATCGACGGCGGCCAGCTCGATTATCAAGCCGACTGGCGCGCGACCGAGACCTTGCAACTCACCGCCGGGGCGGCCTGGTTGCGCAACGAATCCGAGCGCTTTAACGACGGCACGGGCGACGTGCCCTTCGGCGCCACTGTGCCCGGCGTCGATGTGGCCCGCACCGAGGAGAGCCGCGCCGTGTTTGCCCAGGCGCAGTGGGAGGCGCTCAAGGATTTGAATTTCATTCAGGCGCTCCGCCACGAATCGGCCGGAGACTACGGGGACCACACCACTTGGCGTTCCGGCGCGAGCTGGCGTGCGCCCGTCACCCGCACGCTGGTGCGCGCCTCGTATGCGACCGCGTTTGCCGCGCCCTCGGTGCAGGACACCGCCACGGCGTTTTTCGGCAATCCGGCGCTCAAGGCCGAGACCGCCCGCAGTTGGGAGGCCGGGGTCGAGCAGGCGCTGGCCGGTGAACGCGTGACGCTCGGGGCGACCTATTTCCACAACCGCATCGACGACCTCATCGTTTATGATCCGGGCACTTTCAGTTTGGACAACGTGGCCCGCAGCACCAACCAAGGCTTGGAACTTGCCGCCTCGTGGACGCCGGTCTCCGCCGTGTCGGTCCGTGCCGACTACACCTATCTGGAGCAAAACGCGGAAAACGATGCGCTCGGGCTGAGCTATATCGGACGTCCGCAGCACGTTTTTCAAAACTCGCTGACGTGGAAGCCGGTCGCGGCCGTGAGCTGGACGCTGGGCGTGCGCCACGTGCGCGGGGTGGAGGAATACGCCGGGGCGGCGCAACCGAGCTACACAGTGGTGCGCACGGCGGTGCAGTGGGCGTGGCGCGATGATCTGACCGTGTTCGCCCGGATCGAAAACGTCTTCGACGCCGATTATGCCGAGATTCCGGGATTCCCTGCCAACCCGACCGGCTATTACCTCGGGTTGAAATGGTCGCTTTGATTTATTCCTGTCTGCGCCTTGCGTGCCGTCGCTTCGTTGGCGTCGGCGCGCTTTTGACGTGGTTTGCGGGCGGGGTCTTGACTGCTTGGGCCGGCGAGCCGGTGCGGGTGGTGTCGCAAACGGTGGGCACAGACGAGCTGCTGCTGGCGGTGGCCGCGCCGGAGCAGATCGCCGCGCTCTCACACCTCGCGCGCGACCCGGTGTTTTCCGGGGTGGCGCGCGAGGCGGCGGCGTATCCACAAATCACGCTTGGCGACGCCGAGACCATCCTGAGCCATCGCCCCACGCTGGCGCTGTTTGCCGATTACAGCCGGGCCGAGCTGGTCGAGCAGGTGCGGCGCGCCGGGGTGCCGGTGTTGATTTTCGACCGCTACAAAACGCTGGAGGAAGTTCACGCGTTTTTGCGTCGCCTCGCCGCCGTGCTCGGGCCGGAGGCGGTGGCGCGGGCGGAGCAGGTGGCGGCTTCGGATCAGGCCCGGCTGGCCGCGCTGCGCGGCCGGCTGGCGGGGGTGGCGGCGGTGCGGGTGATCGCCCCCTCGACCTATGGCGTGATCGCCGGGGCGGACACCACGTTTCAGGATCTGTGTGACCACGCCGGGGCGGAGAATCTCGCCTTCACGCTGGGGGGCCTGCGCGGACACGCGGCGCCGCCGACCGAGCGGTTGCTGGGCTGGCCGGTGGAGCGAGTGGTGCTTTCCGGCGAAGGCGACGTCGGCGCGGCGGTGGCGCGTTACCGGACGGTTCCGCCCTACTCTTTTTTACCGGCGGTGCGCGAAGGGCGGGCGGTGCTGATTCCGGGGTGGATGCTGGGTTGCGTCAGCCACCGGCGGGTGGAGGCGTATGAGGCGCTGGCGCGGGCTTTGCATCCTCAGCTGTGGACGAGCGGAGGGACGGAATGAAGGAGTGGGCGAAAAGGACTCCGTTGGTGTTGGTCGCGGCTGCGGTGCTGGCCGGACTGGCGGCGGTGTCGCTCGCGTCGGGCGACGTGCGTTTGTCACCCGCGCAGCTGGTGGATGGTTTGTTGCGGCGAGACGAGTTGGCGGCGACGATTCTTTGGCAGATCCGGTTGCCGCGGGTATTGGTGGCAATGCTGGTGGGGGCGGCGCTCTCGGCCAGCGGACTGGTGATGCAGGCGTATTTTCGCAACAGCCTGGCCAGTCCCGGATTGCTCGGGGTGAGCGCGGGCGGGGCGGCGGGCGCGGTGGTGGCGATCGGCTTCGGGTGGGTAGGTTTCTCACTGTTAACCGTGCCTTTGATGGCGGTGGCGGGCGCCTTGGTCGCGACCGGCGCGGTGCTTATGCTGGCGCGGCGAGGCGCGAGCACGGAGCGCTTGTTACTCGCGGGCGTGGCTCTAAACGCGATGCTCGGCGCGGTGACGAGCTACGTGCTCTCCGCGCATACGACCACGTATGAACGCACCGCGCAGGTGCTGTTCTGGCTGCTGGGCGGACTGGAGGACCGGACCTGGGAGCACGTCGTCATGGCCACGCCGATACTGCTGGCGGGCGCGCTTTTGCTGCCGCTGGGGCGTCCGATGGATTTGCTCAGCCTGGGCGCGGCGGAGGCGCAGAGTCTGGGCGTCGATGTGCGGCGGGTGCGGCGGTGGCTGCTCGGGCTTTCCACCGTGCTGACCGCGCTGGCGACGGCGGCGGCGGGAACGGTGGGGTTCGTGGGTTTGATCGTGCCGCACATTCTGCGACTGCTGGTCGGGCCGGAGCACCGGCGGTTGGTGCCCTTGTCGCTGGTGGCGGGGGCGGCGTTTGTGGTGGGGTGTGATTTGCTGGGTCGAGCGGCGGGCGGGTTGCGGTTGGGCATTGTCACGGCGTTGGTGGGCGGGCCGTTTTTCTTGTGGTTATTGCGGAGGGAGGAGCGATGAGCGCGGGTGCGTTGAGTTTGAAAAATGTGGCGGTGCCCGGGCGTTTACACGCCCTGAGCCTAGAGTTTGCACCGGGCAAAATGGTGGGGCTGGTCGGGCCCAATGGCTCGGGCAAATCCACTCTGCTCTCGGTGGCGGCGGGACTGTTGCCACCGGCGGCGGGCGGTGACGTATTTTGGTCGGGCGAGCGGTTGGCGGGCATTCCGGTGATCGAGCGCGGACGGCGAGCGGCGTGGGTGCCGCAGGAGGCGCGTTTCGAGTTTGGTTTTTCGGTCCGCGCGGTGGTGGGGCAGGGACGTTACGCGCACGGCGACGACACGGCGGGCGTGGCCGAGGCGCTGGCGCGGTTTGATTTGGAGCGCATCGCGGACCGGCCGGTCAACCGGCTGTCGGGCGGCGAGCGCCACCGGGTGTTGCTGGCACGAGCCTGGGCAACGGGGGCGGGCTTGCAGCTGTGGGATGAGCCGCTGGCGGCGCTCGATCCGCGGCATGGGTTGGAGACGCTGATGCTGGGCCGCGAGCTGACGCGCGGCGGGCGCACGCTGGTGTTTTCGCTGCACGATCTGCGGGTGGCGCACTGTCTCGACGAGGTGGTGGTGTTGCACGAAGGTCGCCTGCGGGCGGCGGGGGCTCCCGAGGCGGTATTGACCCCGGACTTGATGCGCGAGGTATTTGGCGTGACCGCACGGGTCGAGCCGGGCCTGACTTTGTTTTTATGACGAAAAGCTACCAAACCGAGACCGAGGCCGAGCATCGTGAGCGCATGCGCGAGTTGCAGGAGGAAATGCGGGCCAAGACGAGCGCGGCCAAGGACCGGCGCGGGTTGATCATCTGCCACACCGGCGATGGCAAAGGGAAGACTAGCGCGGCTTTCGGCATGCTGGCGCGCCAGCTCGCGCACGGGCGCAAGGCGGCGGTGGTGCAGTTCATCAAGGCCAGCAACGACCACGTGGAGCGTTTGCTGCGCGGGCCGCTGCTTAGCTGGGACCACTACGGCGAGGGGTTTACCTGGGACACGCAGGACAAGGCGGCGGACATCGCGTGCTGCCGCGCGGGTTGGGCGCGGGCGCTGGAACATCTGGCCGATCCGGAGCTGGATTTTGTGTTGCTGGATGAGCTCAACGTCGTGCTGCAGCTCGACTACTTGCCAGTGGCGGAAATAGTTGAGGCACTGAAGGTCAAGCGGGCTGACCTGCACGTGGTGGTGACCGGGCGCGGGGCGAAGCCCGAGATGATCGAGCTGGCGGATCTCGTGACCGAGATGCGCATGATCAAACACCCGTTCGATGTCGGCGTGCCGGCGCAGGCGGGCATCGAGTTTTAGGCGGGCGGTGGCGTTATCTGGATAGGTTTTGGCTCACGTAGATCGGCTTCAGTTTACGCTCCAGCATGACGATGTGCTGTTGGATGTACTTCTTATCCATCAGGTATTGGCCGTTGGTTTTCATGCAGAAAACCACGTAGCGCTCGTCTCCCGGTTCGACGCCTTGAATGTAGTAGGTGCTCACGACCCCGTTATTCATTGTGGTCAGTTTGTCGCCGATCTTCACATCCAGTCGGTAGCTGGGGGTCGAGGCGAGGACCAGCGGGACGAAAACTACCAGAATGACGAACAGCCTTAGCATAGCTAAGTGGGACTGTTTATAGTATCGTCGTAATTCGGGTTTTTGGTAATCGGGACCTGTCCTTAGGAGGACAAGGTATTCACCCCATTAGCACGGTTTATACGGGTTAACACCAGCGGTTTAAAGATCTGCAAACGCCTGACGTGGATTGGCATCTAGAAAATCGGCGATGAACTTTGCGAAGGTAGAGCCGAACTCTTCGCGCTTCTTTTCGCCCATGCCGAAGATGCCGTGCATGTCGGCTTCGCGGGCGGGGTATTCGCGGGCCATCTGGCGGAGGGTTTTGTCCCCGAAAATAACATACGCCGGGACCTCGCGCTCGTCGGCGAGGCGCTTGCGAAGTTTTTTGAGTTCGCCGAGCAGGATCTCGTCGCATTCGACATCGCCATCGCGGCGGATCGGCGTGCGTTTGGCCTTGGGCGTTTGGTCGGAGGGTTTGGTCAGGGTGATGGGGCGGCGGGTTTTGAGCACGTCGAGGCCGGCGGCGGTGAGCTCGAGGGTGGGGTATTCGCCTTCGCCGGGGGCGACGAAGCCGAGGCGCTGGAGTTCGCGGCCGATGGCGGCCCAATGGTGGCGGGGGAGATCGCCGCCGATACCGTAGGTGGTGAGGCGGTCGTGGCCCCATTTGAGGACTTTTTCGGTCTTCGCGCCGACCAGGACCTCGACGACGTGGTTGAGGCCGACGCCGAAGCGGGAGGCCTGGCGGCAGCGGTAAACGCAGGAGAGGAATTTCTGGGCGTGGAGGGTGCCGTCGTAGGTGTCGCGCGGTTCGTTGCAGTTGTCGCAGGCGGCGCAGTTATCGAGCGGGAAGGTCTCGGCGAAGTAGGCGAGCAGTTCGCGGCGGCGGCAGCCGGTGCTCTCGGCGTAGTGGGCCATGAGGCGCAGCTGGTTGCGGGCGCGCTGTTGTTCGACGGCGTCGGTGATCTCGTCGAGAAAGTGGGTTTGTTTGGCGATGTCGCCGCCGCTGAAGAGCAGCAGGCAGTCGCCGGGCAGGCCGTCGCGCCCGGCGCGGCCCGTTTCCTGGTAGTAGCCCTCGATGTTTTTGGGCAGGTCGTAGTGGATGACCCAGCGGACGTTGGGTTTGTTGATGCCCATGCCGAAGGCGATGGTGGCGCACATGATTTTGGTCTCGTCGCGCAGGAAAAGCTCCTGGTTGCGGGCGCGTTCGGCGGTGTCCAGTCCGGCGTGGTAGGGGCGGGCGGCGTAGCCCCGGCCGGCGAGGGATTCGGCGACGCGCTCGGCGGTGGCGCGGGAGGCGCAGTAAACGATGCCGGATTCGTCTTCGCGTTTCTTTACCCAGTCGATGATCTGTTTGAGGGGCTCGTCTTTGGCGAGGACCTTGTAGGTGAGGTTGGGGCGGTTGAAGGAGGCGACGAAAACGGCGGGGTCGCGCAGGCGCAGGTGTTTGACGATGTCCTCGCGCACGCGCTCGGTGGCGGTGGCGGTGAGGGCGATGATGGGGATCTCGGGCAGGAGGTCGCGGAGCTGAGCGATCTGGCGATACTCGGGGCGAAAGTCGTGGCCCCATTCGGAGACGCAGTGGGCCTCGTCGATGGCGAGGCACTGCACGTTCCAGGTGCGGAGGTTTTCCTTCCAGTTGTCCAGCATTAGTCGTTCGGGCGCGACGTAGAGGAGGCGAAATTCTCCACGGTGCAGGCCGGCGAGACGGGAGCGGGCGGTGGCGGAGTCGAGGGAGGAGTTAAGAAAGGTGGCGGCGACGCCGGCGGCCTGGAGCTGGTCCACCTGATCTTTCATCAGGGCGATGAGCGGGGAAACGACCACGGTGAGACCGGCGCGGTGGAGGGCGGGAAGCTGGAAACACATCGACTTGCCGCCGCCGGTGGGAAGGAGGGCAAAGACATCGCGGCCGGCCAGAGTGGTTTCGATGATCTCGCGTTGGAGCGGGCGGAACTCGTCGTAGCCGAAGGTGGTGCTGAGGGTGTGGAGAAGTTCTTCGAGGGACGGCACGGTGCGGGTGGCGACATCGAAGGGGAGGCGGGCGAACAGCCAACCTTGAAGTTGGACGGCGGCGCCAGTTTTCGTGCTCCCGGATTTTTATGAAGTTAAGCTGTTTTTAAGGTGATTACTCTTTTAGGTGTCAGCGGATGAAAACCATTCTGATTCCCTCCAGGGTGCGGAAAGCCGTTGGAAAAATACTGACGGTCGCAAATCTTGTTTTCGCAGGCTTGATGTTTGCGGTGAGCCCGGCGCGAGGCGAAGCCGTCCTCAATCAGATTGGGGGCGCGAGTGATTTTACCGGGGCCCCGATCAGTGCCTCGGCTAACTTTAGCATCACTTGGACCGCTGCATACGCAGGCCAGTTCGAGAGCGTAAAGTTTCGGATATACAATACATCCCTCGTAAGCCCCATCACCGCCCTTTCGCTCAAGTTTTCTTTGGCGGATGATGCGGGCACTTCCGTTACCGGCACCAACACCTATAACAACGGTGCGGTGAATAATATTTCAGATTACCTCTTTGATTTGAGCGGGGCGGGGCTGGGTTTCTCTTCAGGCCAATCCGGGCAGCTTTATTTCCGGCTGAATGCGGCCCAGTCCTCGGGAGGCACGGTCAATTGGAGCACCACGAACCGCGGAGTGGAGGCTTATGCCGGCTGGACGGGTGGCCTCACCCCCGGCGTGGGTAATGGCCAGTTTGAGCTTTCTGCGGTCGCCATTCCTGAGCCCATGACATCCGGCTATCTGGCTGGTGCCACGGTCTTGGTCTGCGCTTGGGCATCCAGGCGGAATCGTCGTAGATAAGCCCGATTTTACCGGCGGGATCCATCTCCGTCAGTCGAGTGCGTTTTAGTCGGCGTGGTGCGGAGGATCAGTCGTCTTGAGCTACGGTCCGGCGACTGGGGTCGACGGCGGGCACGACTGCTCCTGCCTCTTTAGGAAAAGCGCCCCGTTTCCGGATCAAGTAACCCAATAGGTTACTTGATGTCTGAGGCGGGGGCGTCGAGCGGGTCGGCCGAGGCAGGGAGAAACCAAGCTTCGAAGGCGAGGGTGGCCAGGCCCCAGACGAAGGCGGCGGCCATGGTCAGGCGGCCGGCGAGCGCGACTTGGGCGGCGATGTGGGTGTCTTGTTTCAGTGCGTGCCAGTGACTGAGCAGGTATTCCCAATCGTGGCCTTCGATCTCCTTGCCGGTGCCGCCGCCGAGCAGGGGCAACTCCAGGGCCCGGGCGTCGGCGATGTAAGGCGCAACATCCAGCGCGGCGTGGCCCGCCCACCAGAGGCAGACGGCGGCACCGAAGGCGTCGCGGTTTTTGAAATAAAAGGCCCCCGCGATCATAAGCGGGAAAAGCACTTGCAGGCCGCTGCCCATGAATACGACGAAGGTCTGCGGCGCGCCGAACATCATCGGGATGGCGTGGCCCGCTTCGTGGATGACGAGGTGCACGCCGTGCATCACGCCGGGTTCGAATCCGAGGTCGTCGAGAGAGACTTTGAAATACGGCTCGGACCAGACAATCAGTCCCAACATGAGCAGCGCGCTGGCCGCCAGATTCCAGACCGGGCGCGGGGTCTCACGGGGAAACACGCAGCCCAGCAGGCGATAGATGAATGAAGTTAATGAGGACATGGGTTTGCGTGCCGGTGGGGAACTTCTTTCTTAGGGGCAGGTCATTGGTGACCGTAACCCAAAAACATCCTTAACCCTACTATGAAACTGTTCCGCCTCGTCCTCGCCTCCCTCGTCGCCTCGTTTGCCGTTGCCGCTTATGCCGGTGAAGCCTGCAAGGGTGGCTGCTGCGGCAAAGACTGCAAGAAGGACGCGAAGTCCGAAAAGAAGGTCGAAGAGAAGAAGGGCTAAATTCGCGTTTAGCCGGTTCTGCTTCAGCCGCGTCGCCTGCCGACGCGGCTTTTTGTTTTTCGGATGCACGGGGTTATGCCTCCGGCTTACATGTCCGGGCAGAAGCCGTAGAGCAGGTCGTCGCGCCCCTTGCCCGGCCATTCGACCTGGTTGATGCGTTGGTGGCGCATGACGGCGAAAACAAGGTCGTTGAGCGCGGCTTCATAGCCGAGGATGGAGTAGAGGGCGGGCGCGTCGATGCGGAGCACGAAGGCGGCGAGGCCGACCTCCTGGAGCATCCGCACGGAGCGGTCCACCATCTCGGCTTCGGCCGCGCTGCCGCCTTGGAGGAAGATGACCGGCTTGGGCGCGGCGTTCATTTGCTGGAAGGGGCCGTGGGCGAATTGCAAAAAATCGCTGATCGGCGGGCAGGGCCAGTAAACGCCTTCCATGAACTTGCAGGCCAGGTTTTGGCTGAAGTCCGAGATGGGCGCGGCGGTGACGAGGTTGAAGCCACCCGACCACGCGCTGGGCAGGCGGATCATGGCGTCGAGCAGGTCGCGTGGAGCCTGGGCGGCGAGCAGGGCGGAGAGTTGCGCCGGGCTGGGCAGGGGCGCGCGGCAGTCGGGGAACTGGGCGGCGAATTGCAGGGCGGCGAGGTAGCCGGCGAGCGGACCGACGAAGCGGATGAGCGTGGTGTATTCCTCGGCCAAGGGGAACTCGACCAGTTCGTTGCCTTCGTTGAGCAGGGCTTGGAGGAGGGCGGCGCGGTCGGGTTTGCCGGCGGCGCGGGCGGCGGCGGGGGTGCTGGCGGTGAAGAGCACGGTGTGGTCGAAGGCCTGGCGGCGGCGCAGCGCGATCTGCGCGTTGGGCGAGACGCCTTGGGAAAACACCACCAGAGTCTTGCCTGCGAAGGCACCCGGTGCCGGCTCGACGAAACCCGAAAGCGGCAGGTAGGCGGCGGCGCGGTTGGAGTAGAGATTGAGCAACATCACCAGGTAACGCGCATGCGCCTCGCTGCTGCCTGTTCCGGTGATGATGAAGCGGGTGCTGGCCAGGGTGCGGGGAAGGAGCGGGGCCGGGCCGCGCGCGAGCATGTCGCACAGGATCGCGGGGATGGCGGCGAGGCGGGCGGCGAGGAGAGTGTGGCCGAGTGGATCGGCGGCGGAGGCGGTGGACACGGGAAAGGGGGAGCAGGGATCGGGCCTAGGAGCGGAACAGGCGGCTGGATTTACATAGGCACCGAACCGGCCGAGGCAACGACCACCCGGCGATCGGGCGATTTTAGGTGCGGTTCATCCGCGCGAGCCATTCCTGCGGTTTTCCCGCATTCTCTGCTTTGGCGCGGGGGCAAATGTGCCGATGAAGGAAGGGTTAACCTCTTATGTTTGCCGCGTCCGTCCCTGACCCCGTTGAAGTCGAGCCGACCCGCTCCGAGCTGGCCACGCATACGCTTGCGCGGGTGACGCAGGGGCTCGAAGGCGAGGCGGTGGCGGGCATGGCGGAGATTGTGAAGTTGATCGAGACCCTCACGCACGACGCGCTGAAGATTTCGGTGCAGGAGCTGGCCGAGATCATCGAGAAGGATGTGATCGTGACGGCCAAGGTCATCAGCGCATCAAACCTGTTCGGTTACAAGCAGTCGTGCGGTTCGGTTGAATCGGTGGAGGATGCGATCAAGTTGGTCGGATTCGGCAAGATCCGCACCCTCGCGCTTTCCCTTTTGTTGATGGAAAATCTGCGCCGGCCGGGTGCGGCGGCGGTGCATCGGAAGGCCGCTACGGTGACGCTAACCAGCAGTCTAATCACCCAAGCCTGGGCGCAGGCGCGGGGGCGGGAGGATGCGGACCATGCGTTTTTGCATGCCTCGCTGCGGCAGTTTGGCGACCTGATGCTGGCGGCGTTTTTGCCGGAGGATTTTCAACGAGCGCGGAATCTGGCCGAGGCTCGCGGGATCTCGTTCGAGGATGCGTGCCAGGAGGTTTTTGGGCTGACGGCGGGGGAGGTCGGTTACACTCATTTGAAGGCGATGCGTTTGCCCGAGAAAATGTTGGCGGGCTTGAAGCCGTTTACCCCGGATTTGCTCAACAGCACTCGATCCGACGATATGACGCAGTTCTTGCTCGCCTCCGAGATGGGCCGCCAGGTGGCGGAGCTGACCTTGCGCGAGGATCTCGGGACCGAGACTTACGCCTCCCGGATGTGGGAGGTGCGCAACCGGTTCCGCAAATGCATCGGGCTGGATGACGATGTGATGCGCTCGATTTTTATGCTCACGGAGCAGCGGCTCGACGTTTTTGGCCGGGCCTTTGGGGTCAATGTGGTTGCCCACGGGATCGCCCAGCGTTTCGCCAAACGGCGGGCTTCTGCCCTAGTCAAGGAAGCGCCGCTTCCGGTGGCGGCGGCGGCGGCGGCGAGCGTGACGGCGGCGACTCCGGGCGGTTCGAATCCGCCCCTCGCGACGGGTGATGCGTTGTCGGCGGTGTTTTCACTTACGGCCAATGCACCGGAGGGTCCGGCCGCCACGGTGCTGGAGCGTTTGATGGAGGCGGTAGCGGCGGCTGGAGCGCGTTTGGCGGGAAAAACCCCCGGCACGATGTTGTCCGACTTGCTGGTACTGTGCGATCGGGTGCTGCAGGAATGCTGGAGCACGGAGACACTGGTGGTTTTTTGGGAAAACGCGCAGGGGCGCTATGCGGCGGGCACGATGAAGGGAGTGACCGCGCGGCGCGGGCCGGCCTCGTTTCACCCCAGCGATCGCACGGTGTTTGGTGTCGCCGCATCAAGGCAGGAAACGGTGCGCATCCACGACGCGGGCGATGCGCGCATCCGGCCGCATTTGCCGATCTGGTTTCAAGCCGAGCTGGGCTTGAAGGCCTGTCTGATCGTGCCGGCAGGCGAGGTGCCGGGGCGGCGCTTGGTGCTGTGTTTTGGCTGGTCGCGTTCGCAACGGGTGGATGTATCGCGCGCCGAACTGGGTGCGCTGCGCGCCTTGCTGGGCATGGTCGTGGCGGCCCGGCAAAAGGCGGATTAGACGCGGTCCGGCGCGGCCTGCGGCGTGTAGTGGGCGGGGTTGAAAGCGGGGGCGATGAGGGCGAGAAACTCCAGCGCGGTGTCCGCATCGGCGGTGAGCGCGTGGGGGGCTCCGCGTCGCACCTGCACGACGTCGCCCGGGCCGATGGACGTGCGGTGATTTTCGATCTCGGCCATGCCGTGGCCGGATAGGACGTAGAAGTGCTCGTCCGCGCCGTGGTAGCGGCTGGAGCCGGTGGTGGCTCCCGGTTCCAGACGGAAGCGGGTGATGCTCAGGTTTTCACTTTGGCCGGGTGCGGCGCGCCCGACGATTTCCTGCAAAGATACGCCGGGGCCGATGGCGAGGGAGGGAACGGATTTGCTTTTGAAAACATCTCCGGCCGACGGCGGTTCGGGAGCGTGGTCGGGTATCACTGTGGCGGGCGCATGGATAAACGCCTCGCGGGTGAGCGCGGCGATGCGCCCGGCCTCGGCGGGGTAGGCGGCGGCGAGCGGTTCGCGGTAACCGGGTTCGTAGTCGGAGTAGTCAAAACCGGGCGAGAGCGTGCAGCCGAAGAAGGTGTAGGCCTCTGCGTGGTCGCGCACCGGGCGTGCTCCCATCCACACGCCGGCGGGCACGGTAATCTGGGGGTTTTCGCCGTGGAGGGAATCGGGTCCGAAGCTGGCCACTTCGGAGCGACCGTCGGGGTGAAGGAGGAGTAGCTCGGCGGGATCGCCGCCGTAGAAATGCCAGGTCTCGGCGGAGCGCAGGCGATGCAGGGCGGAGAAGTCCCGCCGCGTTATCAGGGCGAGGATGGCGTTGCCCGCCGGGCGCGAGCCGGTGCCGGCGTAGCGGGGCGGGAGGGCTTCGGCGGGGATGCGCTCCTCGCTGACGTGGGTGAGGGCGAACCAGGCGCCCTCGCCGGGGATGAGGCTCAGGCCATGGCGGACTATCAACTGGCCCGCCGGACCGGCGGGAAGGGCGTCGAGGGCGTGCATGGGTTAAGCGACGACGCGCGGTCGTCCCGGCCCAAGCTTATTTTTTCGCTGTCTTGATTCCGGCGCGCGGCGTGCTACGTCCTGCCCTGCCACCCGACCCAATATGGTCCATCCTCACACCGAACTCCGGTTCGTAAACCCGCACATTGGCTGGGGCGTTTTCGCCACCAAACCGATTCCCAAAGGCACCATCGTCTGGGCGCTCGACGCCCTCGATCAAACGTTTCAACCCGAGCAGGTCGCCGCCCTGCCACCCTATGCCCGCAAGCAGTTGCAGATCTACGCCTACGTGGATGGGAAGGGACGTCACATCCTGTGCTGGGATCATGCGCGGTTTTTCAACCACTCCTGCACCGCCAACTGCCTCTCGGTCGGCTACGACTTCGAGCTGGCGGTGCGCGACATCGCGGCGGGTGAGGAGTTGACCGACGACTACGGCACGCTCAACCCCGGCGAACCCTTTCCCTGCGGCTGCGCTACCACAGCGTGCCGGGGCCACGTGCTGCCCGACGATATGGTGCGCCACGGCGACGTGTGGGACGCGGCCGCGCGGGCGGCGTTTTTCCAAATCCGCAATGTGCCCCAGCCGCTTTGGGACGTGGTGCGGGATCGGGCGGAAATCGAAGCCGCGCTGGCTGCGCCGGAGCGTTTGCGGCCGATCCACCATCATTATCGAGGCGGCGGCCTCAAAGAGCCGGTGTTGGCCGGGCGTTAAACAGGGCCGTCGTTATCGACCGGGCGGCGACGGGCAAACTCCGCTAGTAATTCGGGAAACGCGATTTTGACCGGTGATGCCTCCAGATAGTCCGCCGCCTCGGGCTTGCGTCCGCGCGAGCAGAGGCCGGCGTAAACGTGCAACTCGAACTGGAGGCGCAGGGCGTCGGCGGTCGTATGCAGGCCCAGGGCCGAGAGGAGGAAAAGCAAGGCTTCGAAGGTGGAAAAGCGGTCGGCGCCATTTTGCGCGCGCAGAGCGTAGCGGCTGGTTCCGGCCATGGGCAGGCGCACCCGGCGGCCCCAGGATTGCACTTGGGTGAGCATGCCCCCGGCCTGGGCCCAGTTGGCGTCGAGGAGCAGGATTTGCAGGCGCTCGGGCGGAGGCGGAGCGTCGGGCGGGGCTTCGCCGTTGGGGTGCAGAATCCAGAGTTCGTCGCAATCGGGGCGGATGATTTCGGCCCGGTCCACGCCGCGTTCGCGTCGGTAGGAGTGAACGCGAGCGTCGGCCATCACGCGTGGGATGAGGTTGCCGGTGCTGCTCGGGCGGTGGGCTTCGAGGGCGTGTTGCAGGATGTCCACCCGGAGCGGACACGGCACGAGGTGTTGCGCGGCACAGATGCACCAGCGGGGCGGGAGTTCGCACCGCGCGCAGCGGTGCGTGCCTTGGAGGACGACGCTGCGCGCCATGGTCAGAGCGGGAGGATGCGCAGGCCGAAATCGGGATCGAGCAGGGCGACGGTCGTCTGCGCGCAATCGATGCACCAGCTGCGGTCTTTGTGGCGAGCCTGGGCGCCGCGGGTATGCCCGACGATTTGAGGAACAGGCAGGTCGTCCACGAATTCGCTGTCCCAATCCAGCCACAGGGGACCGCCCACCGCAGCGCGGGTGCCGCCGCGGCCGGGGCCGACCTCGAAGAGCGGACTGCCTTCGTTGTTGTCCACCCAGTTTTCCCACGCGGCGGCGGCCTGGGCGAGGAAGGTTTGCGTCTGGGTGTTGGTGTCGGTCGAAACGAGCCAAGGCCAGTGCAGGCGAGCCACGCCGGCGTGGCTCAAGAGGTAGCCGTGGACGAGACTGGAGATGCGCCAGGTGCGCAGGAAATTTACCGGCCAGAGGCCCGGCAGTTCGGCATACGAGGCGGCCTCGGGTAAGGCGGCGTCGAGTTGGGTGATTTGCGCGGTATTGCCGTCGGCGAGCAAGGCCGCCCGGTAACGGGCTACGCGCAGGGCCTGCATATCGTGATTGCCGACATGGAAAACACAGCCCGGGGGATGGGTGCGGGCCAGTTCAATCAGGGCGGTGGCGATGGCTCGCTGGGCGGCCGGACTGCGCCAGCGAGGGTTGATCGAGTCCACGTAGTCGCCAAGAAACACCAAGGTGGCGGCTTCGCGCCGGGCGAGGGCCACCACGCGTTCGAGGAAATCCAGATCCTGGTGCACATCGGGCACGAGCAGGACGGGTCGATCGGCAGGTATTTCAGCGTTGGGCAACACAACGCGTAATGTCAGCTGCTGGTGCGTTGGTTCAATCCTGAAACCGGTGCAGGCGCGTGAGTATAAGTGGCTGCCTGCTTGCTTCGTTTATCATGTCCGGCCCGCTTTTAGGAAAGGTTAGGGCGCGAAGCGGATCGCCCCCCAACCCGCCGGACAAAGTAACCTAATAGGTTACTTGATACTGGGGGCGGGGCGGGCTGGGTGGGCGGCGGGGGAGGGGCCGGGGGCGGGGGGTGTGGTCGATGGGAATTACCGGGGGAAGTGCGGGAAGGGTTGTGGTTAATTGCGGGGGTGCGGGGTGCGGGCTTGGCGCGGCGGGGAAAAAACCCACGCTGCGGCGCGCATGGACAACCCGTTTTCAAAAATCTCCCAGGTTCGCCTCACCGGCGGTTCGGGGGGTTGGGTGAAAAGTCTGCGCGGTTACGACAAGTCGCGGCACAGCGTGCCCGACGCGGTCAACGCCGCCACCAGCGGGTTTTTGGCCCGGCTCTGCGCGGGCGAGCTGGCGGAGGAAGCCGAGGCGATGTTTCAACGCGCTCGCACCGCGCTGGGCTACAAACGGGCCGGCATCTCGCTGGAGCTGGGCGCGGGGCTGGCCACGCTCACTACGCGGGACTTTTGCTGGGAGCTGGCCTACGCGCTCGATCCGGCCGATCCGTCGCGCTACACGCTGACGCGCGGGCTGCACTCGTTGCGTTCGGGGGATCTGGCGCAGATGCCGGAGTTTGACGGGCTGTTCGCGGGGCAGTTCGACGCGGTGGTTTTTGATCTGGCGCGGGGGCTGCGGGTGGAGGCGGTGATCGACGCGGTGGAGGCGCTGGACTCAGAGCGGCCGGAGGCGTTGCGCGTCACCTATCCTTCGGATTGCAGCCGGTGCGAGCTGACGGTGCCGGGCGTGGCGGCGCGGGTGGAGTGCGACGGGGCCACGCTGGCGCTGCGTCTGCCGCGCGCGGGTTCGCCGGCGAGTTGTCTGGCGGAGTTTGAGGCGGTGCGGGACGCGTTCCGGCTGAGCCGGGATGCGGTGCTGGCGGGCTTGCTAGGTTGAGGGGGGCGTTTTAGTGCGGAACCATGTCTGCCGACACCGCTGCCCGCGCTCGTATTTTGATCGCCGATGATTCCGACGTATGCCGGACGGTGCTGGCGATTTTGCTTAAGAACACCGGCTTCGACGTGACCAGCGTGGTGAACGGTCGCGAGGCGCTGGGCAAGTTGCGCGCGCAGAGTTTTGACCTGGCGATTCTGGACAACGACATGCCCGAGCTGGATGGTTTGGGCACCTTGGTCGAGCTGCGGACCTTCGCGCCGGAGCTGCCGGTGGCGGTGTGTTCGGGCACGCTTTCGCCGGCTTTGCGGGCGCGCTACGAGGCGCACCGGATCGAGGCGATTTACGACAAGCCGGTGGATCCGCGCAAACTGCGCGACCAGATCCCGGCGATTCTGGCGCGGTGTCAGCGGGCGAGCAAGCAGGGTGGGGCAGCGGAGGCGGGCGGGCCCACCACGGCGCCGTTTCAGGTCTTGGGCGAGGCGGACGCGGCGCTGGAAAAGCCGGTGTTTGCGGGGGCTTCGGCGCAGGTGCGCAAGCTGGTGGCGGACTTCGGCCGGATCCGGGATTTCCGCATCGCGGCCACGGTCTCGGGCGGGGTGGGGGCGGCGTTTCTGGATGTGGCGGTGGCGGTGGCCGAGGAGCGGGATGCGATCCTGCTGGCCTGCCCGGCGGAACGGGTGAGTGCGGAGTATTTTACCCGGCTGTTTGCGGCGGCGCGGGCGCAGGCCCGGCCGGTGTTGTTGATCGTGCTTAACGCGGAACGGCTGGCGGCGGAGCAGCAGGAGTTGTTGCACAAACTGATCGCGGGCGGCGGAGAATTCGCGGCGTTCGCCGGGCGGGCGCGGTTGATTTTATGCGCGGAGGCGGATTTGAGCGCGCTGGCCGATGCAGGGGAATTTAACGAGCTGCTGTTGATGCGGGCGGGGGCGATGAAGCTGGGGCTGGCTCCGCTGGCGACGCGTCGGGCGGATGTGGGGCAAATCGCGCGGGCGGTGTTGCGGCGCATCGGTGCGGGCGGAGTTCGGCTGACGCCGGCCGCGCTGGGGTGGATCGAGCGGACGGAGTGGACGGGCGACTACATGCAGTTGCACCGGGTGGTGGATATCTGCCGTCACGAAAATCTGGGCACCGCCGAGCTGGATGTGCCGGCGCTGGAGGCGGCGTTCGCGGCGGAGCCGGATTGGCGCGAGCCGCTTTACCACGACGTGTTGTTGAGCACGCTCGGGGTCTGAGGCGGCGGGCCGGTCAGGCCGATTGGAGCACGAGGTTGCCGTATTGGGTGGTGTCGCCGGTGCGGATGAGTCCGATCGCGGCGGGCACGCGGCGTTTGAGTTCGAGGTGGGACTCGAAGTGGAGCGGCAGGCCGTCGAGGGCGGCGAGGTGGCGCGCGAGTTTCTCGGGCGGGTTGGCGGTCTTGACTTCCTCGGCAGCGAAGACGGCGCCGAGCACGAAGTTGGGCCGCAGGGCGGTGAGGATTTGGGCTACGGTGGGCAGGTCGTCGATGACGGAGAGATCCACGGTCTCGACGCCGGGCCAGGCGGGGAAGCCGCGGTCGGCGATCACCAGGGTGTTGGTGTGGCGGACGCGGGCGAGGAGGGAGAGGACGGCGGGGTTGAGGATTCCGGTGCGTAGCATGGTGGTCGAGTAGGTTGGCTTTGACTTTAGCGCAAGGGGTGTGGGCGGGGAATGGGCGGGTTTGTCTCCGACCTGCTTAATCTTTGCGCGGGGCGGCGATGCTGGCTTGGTGGCGGGCCTGGAAATCGCGGGGGCTGCAACCGAAGGCGCGATGGAAGAGGCGGGAAAAATGGAGGGCGTCGGCAAAGCCGGCGGCGGCGGCGGCTTCTTTGATCAGCACAGGTTCGGTGGCGAGCAGGCGGGCGGCGGTGTCGAGTTTGCGCCGGGTGAGGCAGCGTTGCGGGGTGTCGCGGCGGAAGCGGGCGAAGAGGCGGCAGAGGTGGGCGGCGTCCACCTGGGCGGCGGCGGCGAGCTCGGACAGCGAATGCAGGGTGGTGTGGCGGGTATCGATCAGGCGGAGGGCGCGTTGCAAGGTGGCCTGGGCGCGGTCGGTGGTCGGGGCGGAGCGGGTGGTGCGTTCGCGGGTTTTGAGGAGGAGGAGATGGAGGTAGGCGAGGGCGGTTTGGTGGCGCAGCTCGTGGGGTTTTTTCGCTTCGCGGATGAGTTCTTCGCAGAGGTGGCGGAGGGTTTCGGTTTCGCTGACGGTGATGAGGGCGGGCGGGCCGAGACCGGCTTCGCGGCAGGCGGCGGGGGCGGCGCGGCCAAAGAAATCCACGAAGTATTTAACCAGGGGGCGGCGGGCGTCGCTCTCGATGACGTGGGGCACGTCGGGGCCGTAGGTGAACAGGTGGCCGGGCTGAAGGCGGTGGCGGGCGCCGTCGAGTTCAAGGGAGCCCTCGCCTTCGACGACGAGTTCCATGGCGTGGAAAACGTAGCCGGCGCGGGCGACGCGGTAGCCGGGCTGGCTGCGTTCGCGTCCGGCGCAGGCTACGACGAGGCCGGCGACGGGCCGGGGGTCCATGTCCAGGCAGGCGTAGCTGGCGTCGGCCACCTGGGTGGCAAAGGCCGGGCCGGGGGGCGGGTTCACTTGGGCGACGCCGAGGTGGTGTCGCCCTGGATTAGGCGGCCGGGCAGAAGAAGGCTGGTGGGGGCGGGCACGGCACGTTGGGCGCGTTGGGAGAGCAGGTGCACGGCGGCGGAACCGATGGTATCGTCGTCGATCTCGATCGAGGTGGGGCGGGGCAGGCCGGGGGCGGTGTGGCGGGCGCCGCCGTGGTAGCCGGTGACTTCGACGTCTTCTGGAACTTTGTAGCCGTCGGCGCGCAGGGTGAGGCAGAGGCTCTGGGCGAGCACGTAGCTGGAGCCGATCCATGCGGTGACGCCGGATTGGATGCGGGCGCGCAGCGCGGGGGTGTATTGGCTCAGGTCTGAGGGCTGGAAGGCCTGGGCGGCCTCGGGGGTGACGGCGAGGGTGTTTTCCGGGGCGTAGGGGAGGTCGGCTTCGGCAAGGGCTTCGACGTAGGCGGCGTAGCGGGCGCGGGCCCAGCTGAAGCCGCGGTCGTAGCCGAAGAAGCCGATTTTTTTATGACCGCGTTCGCGGAGGTGGGTGACGAGGAGGTGGAGGTTGGCTTCGTCGTCGAGGCCGACGGTATCGACCGGGAGGTTGGGGTAGCGGTGGATGAGGGAGATGGCGGGGTGGTTTTTGACCAGACGAGCCACCACGGCATCGGGCCAGCGGTGGATAAAGATCAGTCCGGCCAAGTCCGGCATGCGCAGTGCGGCGGGTTGGCGGGCGGGGTCGATCATGAGGGCCGCATCCTCGACCGAGCAGTGATGGGAGAAGACGCCGATGTGGTGGGCTTGGGCGGCGCGGCTGATGCCGGAGAGGTAGCCTTGCTGACTGAAACTGTTGATCGCCTGAGCGAGAGTGAGAAGGTGGCGGACGCCGGTTTCAGGTCCGCCGCCAGCGCGTTCCTCCGCGCGGCGTTTTACGGCATAGCCGAGTCGGGCGGCTTCGGTCTGGATGCGCAGGCGGGTGGCGGGGTGGATGCCGGGGCTGTTGCGCAGGGCGCGGGAAACCGTGGAAATGGCAACGCCGAGCTGGCGGGCGATGGACTCCAGGTTGACTGAGATGGTTTCGGGCTGAAGTTCGGCTTGGGAACGGCGTGGCATGAGGTGCGAGATTTTTCGCAAGAGTGCAACAAAGCCGGGGGCTGTCGAGGAGACTGCCGCGGGAAAAACGGGTTTATTTACGGGCAGGCGGGGCGGGCGCTCAGTCGCCGACGGATTCCTCGTCGAGGAAGATCCATTTTTCGACGTCGAACTTCTGGCGGTTGAGGGCTTGGGCGTATTCGGGTTTTTTGACCAGACTGCCGGGGCTGTTCATCACCATCTGGATCTTCTCGTTGGGGATGTGGTGTTTGAGCAGGATGAGGGAGGCGTCGTAGTCACGGCTGTCGTATTCGATGCCGAGTTTGCGGTAGGCTTCGTTGGAGCTGAGGGCCTGGCCTGTCTCGGTCATCATGCAATCGGCGGCGTAGGCGCCGAAGCCGGCTCCGCGGCCGTCGTTGTAAACGAGGAGCATGGCGCCGACTCCGTAGGTGACGATGTGCTTCACGGATTCCTTCATTTTGTCGCGGTTGGAGACGACGCGAAGGGGGAAGCGGTTGAAGAGGGATTCGGAGTGGAGGCGGACGACGGGGATGTCGTAGCTGCGGGGGTGGCCGTGGGTGAGCACGACGAAGTCCTGGGAGGTGACGATGTCGTAGTAAACGTGGACGCGGAACCAGTAGGGGGTGGTGATGAGGTCGAAGATGGGGTCGTCGGGGGCGTTTTTACGGTGGGCGGCGAGGGCGTCGGGGTTGATTTTAACCAGGAAGCGGTTGTCGCGGATCATCTGGTAGCCGAGCACGAGCGGGTCGGGGCCGGCCATGTAGCGGTCGGTGGTCTGGGGCTGGGCGAAGAGTTCGCGGAACTGGAGCTCGGTGAGGAGGATGTCGTTGTCCACCGGCTTCATGGGAAGGAAGTAGCTGGCGGAGTAGATGAAGCGTTTAGCCTCGGGGAGTGCGTAGGGTCGGAAGGGTTTGACCGGCTCGGGGGGGAGCGCGCGTTTGACCAGGGTCTCGGTGGGGCGTTTGAGGATGTGGCCGCCAGCGGCTTTGGAAGTGAGGTAGGCGAGATTGAAGGGCGAGGGCTCGAATTCGAGGGCTTCGGTGCCGGCGACTTTTAGGCCTTGATCGCGGAGGGCGGCGACTTTGTCGGGATTGTTGGTCAGGACGATCCAGGAGGCTTTGATGCCGAGGAGGTAGCAGATGTGGGAGATGTTCTCGTAGTTGCGGTGGTCCTTTTCTAGGCCCATCGAGGCGTAGGCGGCGAAGGTGGAGATCTGGTCGAGCGAGGCCTGGACGAGCATGCGGTCGCGGGCCTTGCCGATGTAACCGACGCCGCGGCCTTCCTGGAGGAGGTAGAAGAGGACGCCGTTGCCCTTTTCGGCGATGACTTTGAACGCGCCTTCGAGCTGTTGGACGCAGTCGCAATCGCAGCCGCGCAGGGTCTCGGAAGTGACGCAGCTGGAGTGAAGGCGGGTGTAAAGGGTGGCGGCGGTGGAGATGTCGCCGTGGGCGAGGGCGACGATGTAATGTTTGTCGATGATGTCCTGGAAAACGTAGGCGCGGAAGAGGCCGAAGCGGGTGTCGAGCACGCAGTTGGCGATGTAGAGCGTGGTGCCGTAAACGGGCCGTTCCTCGAGGGCGGTGGGTTTGAGGATGGCCCCGGTGGCGTGCTGGAGATCGCGGACGAGGCCGGCAAATTCAGGCGGGACGGCGCTGGTGGGATCGAAGGTCGAGGAGGACATGAAGACAGGAAGCGGGTGGCGTATGAGCGGGTCGGTGAGTGAGAGCGGAAACCCGGAGTCGTGTAATTACAGGGAGGCGAGAATCGCCTCGCGGGTGGTTTTCTTGGCGGTGGCGATTTCGCGCAGGATGGCGTTAAAAGTGCCGAGCCGAAGGGGTTTGTGATCGGGCACGGAAACCCGGTGGTGAGCGGGCGTATCGGTCTGCAAGATGATGTGGCTGCCGACTTGGTTGACCTTTTGGTAACCCCAGTCGCGGCACAGTGCGGCGGCGAGATCTCGTCCGTAAGTGTCGCGGGGGATCTTCAAGCGAGCACCTCGTCGCGCACCAGATGGAGGCGGATGCGAGCGGGCGCGGGCCGATCAAAAAAATAGGCGGCGACCGCTTCGCGGACATTGTCGCGCAACTCATCCCAAGTGTCGGCTTGGGTGATGACACCTTCGCCCAGCGACTCGGCGACGAAACCGCCATCCGCCTCTTGAGTGACTTCAAAAACAAGTTCGTTCATGGCGAGGATAGTGGTTATTTGGCCTTGATTGGCAACTGTCCCGAACGGCGCGCGAGACGGTGGTTACAGGAGTGGGAGCGGCCGGGTTAGTGCCCTGCGCCGTGGAAGGGGAAGATCTTGAAAAAGCTGAACAGGAAGATGGTCGCGATGATGTAGCCGACGAGGGTGAAGCCCTTGGGTTTACCGGTGAAGAGGGCGAGCAGGGCGGCGGTGATGAGGCCGAAACCGATGCCCTCGGCGATGCTGAAGGTAAGCGGGATGCCGATGATGACGAGCGCGGCGGGCACGGCGATTTTGAAGTCGGCCATGTCGATTTCGGTCACCGCCTGGAGCATGAACACGCCCACGATCACGAGGGCCGGAGTGGTGGCGGCGGCGGGGATGATGAGGATGAGCGGGGTCAAGAACAGGGCGAGTAACATGAGCGCCGAGACGGTGATGGCGGTCAGTCCGGTGCGGCCGCCGGCTTCGACGCCGGAAGCGCTTTCGATGTAGCTGACCACGGTGCTGGTGCCGAAGAGCGAGCTGAGGATGGCGGCGATGGAATCGGCCAGGAGGGCGCGTCCGGCCTTGGGCAAGTTGCCCTGTTTATCGAGGAAACCGGCGCGCTTGGTCACGCCGATGAGGGTGCCGATGTTGTCGAACATATCGACGAGGAGCAGGGTGAGGATGAGCGGGAGGATTTTGAGCAGTGCGACCGGGTCGGCGACGAAGGAGAGGTCGAGTTTGAGAAATACCGGCGCGAGCGAAGGCGGGGCGGAGAAGAGCGCGGAGGGGTGCGCGGTGACGGTGCCGCCGAGGCCGTCGGGGATGAAGAGACCGGCGACGGTGATCAGGCCGATGCCGACCACGATGGCGCCGGGGACCTTGCGCGCCACCAGCACGGCGGTGAGGATGATGCCGGCCAGGGCGAGCGCGACCGGAGGCGAGTTGAAGTTGCCCGGCGCGACGAAGGTGGCGGGGTTGGCCACGATGATACCGGAGTTTTTGAGGCCGATGAAAGCGATGAAAATTCCGATGCCGCAGGTGATGGCGATTTTGATCGGGTAGGGGATGGATTTAACGATTTTCTCGCGCACGCCGGTGAGCGAAAGGGCGAGGAAAATGCAGCCGTTGACGAAGACCATGCCCAGCGCCTGTTGCCAGGGCACGCCGGCCCCGAGGCAGATGGAGAAGGCGAAAAAGGCGTTGATGCCCATGCCGGGCGCGAGGGCCAGCGGGTAGTTGGTCAGCAGGGCCATGAGCAGCGTGCTGAGTGCGGCGGTGATGGCGGTGGCGGCGAGCAGCGCGCCCTTGACCGCGATGAAGGAGGCCGAGGTCGGATCGGAGCCGATGGCGGGATCGACGCCGAAGCCATTCATCAAAATGGCGGGGTTGACCGCCAGGATGTAGGCCATGGCGGTAAACGTGGTCAGGCCGGCGGCGAGTTCGCGGCCGAAGGTGGTGCGGTTTTCGGCGAGTTTAAAGAAACGGGAGAGCATAAAGCGTGGAGCTGGGAGCAGGAGCGGGGAAGTGGGAGCGGTGAGTAAAGAAGAGGGAGCAGGGTGGGTGCCAAGGAACCCGGAGGCGGGCGAGGCGGATCAGCGGGCGGGGTCGGTTTGCGAGGTAAGCGGTGCGCCGGGTAGGACCAAGTTGAGGGTCAGCGCGACGAGTCCCCCGCCCGCGATGCCGGATTCAAACACACTGCGCAGAATATCCGGCAGGGTTTTGAGCCATTCCGGCTGCGAAGGCAGGCCGAGACCGGCCGCGAGGCTAAGTGCGACGATCAGGCAGGTGCGCTGGGTGAGGCCGACCCCGGCGAGCAGGCGCAGGCCCGAGGCGGCCACCAAGCCGAACAAGACCAAGGCTAGCGCACCGATCACCGCAGGCGGGATGGCGGTGACGAGTTGGCCGACGAGCGGGAAAAGTCCGAGCAGGGCGAGAATGGCGGCCATGATCGGGCCGAGGCGGCGGCTGGCCACGCCGGTGATCTGGATTACGCCGTTGTTTTGGGCGTAGGTGGTGCTGGGGAAGCCGCCGAAAAGGGCGCTGGTTAAACTGGTCAGGCCGTCGGCCAGGATGCCTCCGCGCAGACGCCGCCAGTGCTCGGGCCCCTCGGTGGGCAGGCCGGAAAGCTGGGCGGTGGCGGTCATGTCGCCCATCGCTTCCAGCAGCGATACGAGGTAGATGAATGCGAAAGGCAGGAAGAGCGCCCAGTCAAAGGCCAGGCCGTGCGGCAGCCAGTGGGGCAACGCGATCCATGGCGCGGCGGTGTTGGTCGCGGCCGGGGTTGGCAACCAGCCCGCCAGGGCGGCGGCGACCGTGCCTGCGCCCATGCCGAAAAGCACGCCGCCCAGCCGGGCCCAGGTGCGCGGAATGGCTTGGGCGACGAGCAACACGCCGATGACCAAAGCGGCCAGCGCGCCCCCTGCCCAAGCCGGCGCTCCGGGGGCGACGGGGGCCACGATACCGAAGAGAGCCGACGGTATGAGGGTTAACCCGATCAACAGCACCACCACGCCGCAAACCAGCGGAGTAAACACCTGTCGCAGCCGGGGCAGAAACGGGGCGAGCGCGAGCTGCACCGGCGCGGCGGCGAGCGAGAGGCCGAGCATCAGCGCGGGGCCGCCCGCCTGACCGGCCGCGACCAGTGGTTGAAGAAACGAGAAACTCGTGCCGGTGACGCTGAGCAGGCCGGAGCCGACGGGGCCGGGCCGGGTGGTTTGCAACAGGGTGCCGAGGGCGGAGGCGAGCAGGGCGATGGAGACGAAGGCGGCGGTGTCGGCCGCGGAAAACTTCAAGATGCCCGCCAGAATGAGCGGAGGCGTGATCGTGCCGACCACCATCGCGGCCACGTGTTGCAGCGACACTACCCAAGCGACGGAGGCAGGCACGCGGGCTTCCAGCCCGTAAATCAGGGCCGGGGGTGTTGCGGGCGAGGTAGCCGGGTCGGTCGGGTGCGAGTCCACGTTTTATACGGGAGCAGGGGGCGGGCCAAGGCGCGCGGTTCGGCATTCCGTCTGCTGTGGGCGGGCATGCAATTTCCCGCACATCTGGAGCCGCTTTACGACGAGACACAGATCGAGGAGGCCTTGACCCGGCTGGCGGCGGAGGTGGATGGCTGGGCGGCGGGCGCGGAGGCCCGAACCGGTCAGATGTTGCTCGCCTTGTGTGTGCTGCGCGGCGGGGTGTTTTTCTTTTCCGACCTTTTGCAACGCATGACGCGCTCGGTGGAGCCGGCGTTTTGCCGCGCTTTTAGCTACGCGAAGACCGAGAATGGTGCGCCTTTGGAGCGTATGTTTGTCGATTGGCAGCAGCTCAAGCCGCTCGGCCGAGAGGTAATCCTGGTGGACAACATCTGTGACAGCGGGCGCACGCTTTTGCACGTCGAGGGCTGGCTGCGGTTGCAAGGCGCGCGGCGGGTGCGCTCGGTGACGATGATGCACCGCTTGCGCACGGATGCGCTGGCGAAGCCGGCTACCACGGGCTTCGTGTATTCCGGCGACGAGTGGCTGGTCGGCTACGGCATGCGCGATCAGGCCGCCCACTATATGAACACGCGCTGGATCGCGCGGGTGAAAAGCTGATTTCGCTCACCCCGCCCCCAGCACAAAGTAACCTAATAGGTTACTTGATGTTTGAGTCGGCGGCGGAGTGGTTGGCGGGGCGTGGAGGGCTTACTTCTTCAGCACCGCGTTCCAGCGGGCGAGGTTTTCGCTCTGGGCGGCGAAGAGGGCGGCGGTGGAGTCGAGGATCTCGATTTGGGTGATTTTGTCGCCGCGGGCGATCTGGTTTACCACCGCCATGCCGTCAGTGACTTCGCCGAAGACGCTGTGGCCTTTCCTTGGCGGCACAAAAATGCCGCCAGTTACATATCCCTTTCCATCACTGCCATCCAACCATGGCGTGGGCACGTGGGTGATGAAGAACTGGCTGCCGTTGGTATTCGGGCCTGCGTTGGCCATGGATAGGATGCCGGGTTTGGAGTGGCGCAGGGCGGGGTGAAATTCGTCTGCGAACTTGTAGCCGGGGCCGCCCGAGCCCCGACCTTCTGGGTCGCCGCCTTGGATCATGAAATCGGGGATCACGCGGTGAAAGGTGAGGCCGTTGTAGAAGCCTTTTTGGGCGAGGTTCAGGAAGTTGGCCACAGTCATCGGGACCTTGCTGGCGAAGAGGATGGCGGCGATGTCGCCCTTGGTGGTTTTTAGCACGATACGAATATCGGCAGGGGCGGCAGCGGCGGGCGGAGCCGGTGGAGTGGCGGGGGCCGTGTCTTGGGCGACCAGGCCGAGGGGGAGGAAACAGGCGAGCGCAAGGCCCAGACGAGAGAGGAGAGGTAAGCGAAGCATAGGGTGTAGGGTAGGTTAGGCTGGATTTTTTTGAGTTCAGGGCAAGAAATCCGAACGAATTTATGGCTGCCGGTCTCCCGCGTGTTGCCCGGTCTTTGCAGAAAATAGCTAAGGAACAGAGCAAAAACAGGACAAATGCGCATCTACCGATCTAGTTATGAACTTGGAAAAGAACCGGAGTTTGGAATAAAGATTCTTTACCTTTATTTGCAGAAAATAATTAAAATACATTTGAATTTGCGGGAAAAATGTTAATGTCTTGGGAGCAGTTACCGCCAGTAAAGCCCTGTTTTCCCCTTATCCTCGTCCTGTTCGCCCCCAGCCTTGCACCCCTTAAATTGACTATGAAATCCGTATCTGACCGTTCCATTGCCCAGTCTTCCATCCGCGCCAGCTTTCGCGCGAGCGCAGTTCTCTTGGCGGCGATGACCGCGTTATCGGTGACTGCAGCAACCATTGATAAGGCCAACAATAACACTGCCCTTGACCAAACCGGCAGTTGGACGGGTGCAGTGATTCCGACTTCTGGTGATACCGTTAATTGGAATGCTGCCAGTGGACTTACCGTGTCAACCGGCACGACCGATCTCAATATCACGGGTATTACCTTTGGCGGTTCGGTGACCGGTAATAATACAATTCAAGGTGCCTACAATGGAAGCACTTCATTCACCTTCGATTTTTCTAGCGATACGCTAACGCTGGCTGGTCATGGGCTAAGCAATGGCCAGCTCGTTTACCTATCGGGCGGAACCGCGCCGACTGGTTTGGCACTTAATACCCCCTATTACGTCGTCAATGCCGCTACCGACACTTTAAAATTGTCCAGCACCCTTGCCGGATCAGCCATTGATTTTACTACAAACGGAACTACTCCGGCGATTCGTGGCGGTGGTGCTTCGGTGTATGTTGGAACTGGAGGAATCAACCTGTCCAGTTTGCCGGCTGCTCGTACCGTCACTATCGTTGCGAATACAGTGTTGAACGGCAGCCAGACATGGACGGCGGGTAGCACTGCGAACACGGCGCAGCTCACGGTGACCGGTATTATTTCGGGTAGTGGCGCGCTCACTTTGGCAGGTAACAGCAGCGGTGGTATCATAAGCTTAAGCGGTCCCAGTATTTTCACTGGTGGTTTAACGATTAACAGTGGGGCGACGGTTAAGTTTGGGGCGGCTTCTTTGGCGGCGGGTGGCGTAATCACCTCCGGTGCGAATGGCACCGGCAACTTGACCATTAATGGTGGAACGCTTTATGGCGGCGTGGATATCGGCGCGCCTAGTATAACCGTGGCGGGCGATTTTGCCGTGAATGTTGGCACCAATAGTAGCAACGGCCGTCTCGGCCTGGGTGGACCGATGGACTTGGGGAGCGCCACCCGCACGGTTACTCTTGGTCGCACTGGAACCGTGAGTTCGGCTTTATCGGCCACTAGCATTCGCTTTAATCAAATTACGAATGGCCCGGCTACGTCCGTGGCCAATGGCACGCTGCGTTTCGTATCGGATACCGTAGGCAGCAGTGGATGGGTGGGTGTTAATATCCAGAATGCGGCTAATTTTACCAACAACGCAGGCCTGACTATTGGTTCAAACGTCATCACGACGACCGGAACCTCCAGTCACTTTAGTTCTGGCAGCAATTCCCCAACCCTTACGGTCGAAGCAGGGGGTATTTTTAATACGAGTGATGGCAACACGGCTTCACGCAGTTCAAATTTGGCTGGATTGAATGGCGCGGGTACCGTGACCAATCTCGATACTGATGGCACTGCCACCAATGGCGGCCAATCTGTGATTACCGTGGGCAACAACAACACCTCGGGTAATTTCAGCGGTAAGATTCTCGATGGCACCACTGCTAATACGCAACTTAGCCTGGGTCTCACGGTTGCAGCTACCAGCACGGTGGCACTGACCAAGACTGGTAGCGGTATTCAGATTTTGTCGGGCGCCAACAGTTACAGCGGTGCCACCACCATCAGTGCGGGCACCATTCAGCTCGGTGCCAGCAACACCCTGCCTTCTGCCAGCGCCATCTCGATTTCGAGTGGCGGGGCCAAGCTGGATATGAAGAGTTTTAGCAACGCCTCCGATTCACTCACCTTCACTGGCGGCGGCATCCTTGCCTTTGACTTGACGACCCCCGGAAACAGCACCGCGCTTCTTTCGCTGACCAACAGCCTTACCCGCGGAGGTGCGGGCACTTGGACCATCGATCTTTCTGGTTCCTCGGGTGGTATCGGGGACTACAAACTTATCAGCTTTGCCGGAACTACCTTTAGCGTTGGTAACTTTACCGCATTATTGCCCGTGGGATATGCAGGCAGCTTTGCGCTCAATTCCAATGATTTAACCTACTCTGTCAGTGCCATTCCCGAGCCTTCGTCCTTCGCGGCGCTGGCCGGTTTGGGCATCTTGGGCTTCGCGGCGATGCGTCGTCGGCGCGCTGCTTAAGCATTTCGCCGCGAGCGGCATCGCCGCCGCCCCGTTTCCTTCGCCCCGCGCCGTTAATGGCCGGGGCGTTTTTGTGGCATCATGCCCAATGCCAGGCGTGGCCCGGACCACCTTGTCCCAAACCAATGGAAACCCACATCTCGCTCGAACCCGATCGCACACCCTGCGTTATTACATAAGTTCATGATTATAAATCTATAGAAACTGATTTCTTAACCACAGATGGCACAGATTAGCACAGATAAAACCGACCAATCCGTGCCCATTCGTAATCCGTGGTTAAGTCTGCATGTTTTATTGCCACGAAAAAAATGGTTCCTCGCTGTTTTCAAGTGGGTAGCTTTGGTTTGACCTCTAATTCCGCGGCTCAATGAGCGCGGCAGGGAGCGAGTGGTTTCGCGTTGCGAAACGGCCGTGATTGACGTCACGGCCAATGGCCTCGGCATAGAGTAAAGACCGCTTGAATCAGTGATTGTCCATTTTTCCAGCGAGGTCATTGGCCGAGAAATCGACCGCGTCGGCCGACTTGATCGGCAGGTGAAGTCTCGGCGGCGGACTTTGGCTCGCCGCATTAGGCGCTGTCTTCAAAATACCCCGACGCTCTGCTTACGCCCTACGGGTGAGCGGGAAACCACGCTGGGCCGGCGTTGCCCTTGGCGGCATGGCCCGCTGGGCCACCTCCGCCTCGGTCGCCTTGGCCGAGCATGGTTTTCCGCTCACGAAGCATCGGTTTATTTTGAAGACAGCGCCTAGCGGTTCTTTCCTGGTCTTTGGACCCATTGAAAACAGCGAAGAACCAAAAGAATAAATTCAAAAATATGCAGGCCAGTAGTTAAGGATAGATTCTAGCGCGCGAAACCCAATTTTAGCGGTTTTGAAGTTTTTTGCTAAATTTCTCAGAGCTTGGGTCGATGATGGGGCCTGCGTGAAATCTCTGCCATCCCAAGACCCGCTGCTTCACCCCGGTGCCAAGAGGAATGTAACTTTTTCAAAAAATGAATGGAATCGACTTGAGATACCCTAAAGTGGGTTAGGCTATATCGTTTAATTTCAGCTGCCCCAACCCTGCTTCGCCCCCTTCGCCGTCCTGTGCGCCCTCATCCCCCTGCCCTGTTAATGACTATGAAATCCGTATCCTACCGTTCCGTCACCCAGCCCTCTGTTCGTTCGACACTCCGGGCCAGCACTGTTCTCTTGGCGGCCATGGCCTCATTGACTATATCAATTTCGAATGCGACCACGTTTATTAAGGCTGATAACGCGACCGCATTAAATCTCGCAGGTAGTTACACGCCCAATAGTGGCGTGCCGGGCGTAGCTGATATAATTGAAGTAGACGCCACCCTGACCACCACTCGCACGTCTTCACTAGGTGACAACCTTTCCGTGCAGGGAATAAATCAAACCGTTGATTCCGACTTTCAGTTACAGATATCTAATACCGCAGGTAAGGTTTTAACTATTGGTTCTGGTGGCGTTACGAAGGGCAGCACTATCGCGGGGGCGAATCTTATTTTTGCTAACGCAGTTACTTTGGGGGCAAATCAAACGTGGTCTATTACCGCTCCATCTAGTGGTAATGCCAATTTACAAATGAATGGGGCGTTCAGCGATGGAGGTTACACGTTGGCGGTTACAGGAACCGGCACCTTTGATTTACGTGGAAGCAATACTTTTGGGGCAAACGTTACGATTGATACGACCGTCTCGATTAATAACCTAGGATCCACGGTTGTGTTCGGTGGCAACAACACCTTCAATACCCTTGCGATTCCTAGCGGTCGGTTGCAAATTGCCACCATAGGTAATTTTGGCGTAGCAAGTAATGCGGGTGATGGTGGCACGAACACCGCAATCACTTTGGGCAATACTACCGATGGTTTTTTGGAATATACAGGAACGACGGCTTCCACCAATCGCACTATAACTCGTGATGGTCGGTCCGCGGCATCTGGAATCGATGTCACGACTTCTGGTCAAACGCTTACTATATCTGGAGCTTTAGGCTCTGGCTCACAAGTCAATGCTTTTAGCAATGGCTGGGTTTTTGGTGGTGCAGGTAATTTGATTTTGAATGGTATTATTAATAATTCCTCGGGAGTAGGTAGCACCGGCACCACGCTTACCAAAACTGGGGCGGGCACCTTGACTCTAGGAGCAGCAAATACTTTTACCGGAGAAACTTTTATTAGAGGCGGGACACTTACTATCGGTGCTAGCGAGCGTATTGTAAATACCAACGCTCTGACCTTGGATGGGGGCATCTTTAATGTGGCTACGTTTACCGAGACGCTGGGCACGCTGGATCTGACAATTGCGGGGGGCACTTTGAACATTGGTTCTGGTGGCAAATTAATTTTCTCGGATAGTAGTGCACTGGATTGGAATGGTGGCTTGCTGAGCGTTACCGGTTCCTTTGCGAGCGGAAGTTCGATCAAATTTGGCAGCTCGGCGGGCACGCTCACCGGGACTCAGCTATCGTCGATCAGCATCGCGGGCTTTAATAACGTGGCATTGGATTCTTCAGGCTTTTTGACGGCCTCCGCCATCCCCGAGCCCTCGGCCTATGCTGCGCTCGCCGGAGTGGGCATGTTGTGCTTTTCGACCCTGCGCCGTCGTAGGCAGGGCGCTTGATATCAGGGGTGAGCCCAACCTTATGCGGGCTCACTTTTCCTGTCTCCAGCGACTAAGCTCAGCTTTTGGCTTACAGGCCGTGTTTCGTAAATAAATCAGACTATCGCTGACGCTTTTCGAGCGAGGGGGAAACGGCACTGGGCCAGTGTTGCCCTCGGCGGTATGGCCCGTTGGCCCACCTTCACCTCTCGCGCCTTGGCCGCGCCGCGCTCCACGCACCCGTAGGACTGAGTTTTAACCCAACTACGCCTACTTAACACGGTCGAGCTTGAGCTCGACCATCAGGTCGGCGGCGAGTTTTTCGAGGTCGGCTTGCACGGCCGCCAGCACCGAGCTCGGGGGCACGCTTACCACGGCCCGGAGTTGAAAGAGTTTCCCGCCGCCCATCGGGGCCTCCACCCGTTCGCTGGACAGATCTTCCACGTTGAGTCCGTGGTTGGCCAGGACCGCCGAGACTTCGCGCAGGATGCCGGGCCGGTCCGAACCTACTAAATCCAGGGCGGCCAGTTGCGCGGGCGCGCCGGCAGTGGGGAGCGGGGCCGAACCTTCGCGGGTCACGTCCACGCGCAGGCCGGCTAGGCCGCGCAGGGCTTGGGTCAGGGTGTCGGCGCGGGTGGTTTCGACCTCCAGCCGGACGATGCCGGCAAATTCGCCACCGAGGCGGCAGAGACGGCTTTCCAGCCAGTTGCCGCCGTGCTCGGCGATGGCGGCGGCCACTACACGCACGAGGCCGGGTTGGTCCCGGCCGATCAGGGTAAGCACCAGAGTGGTTGTCATGATGCAGATACGTTCATGGCGTCTGGGCGTCGGTGCAACCGCAGACGCGCCCTAGCTGGAGCCTTGCAAGGATAACAATATTCAAGACAGGGTTTTAACCGCTAATGCGGTGGCTCAATGAGCACCGCTTCGGAATAGCGGTTTCGCGAAGCGAAACAAGGGGTGCGATGGCTCGGCCAATGGCCTCGGTAATTTAGCAACGCTCGCTTACCGGTGCGGCGGGACTAAGGTTTTATTTGGGGCCGTCGTCGGTGCGGAAGGGGGAGGCGGGCAGGCCTTCTTTGTTGGCGAGGTTGGCGCGGGGGTAGGCGGCCCAGGCGTAGCGCACTGCCTCCGGGGCGGTCACGGACGGGGCGGAAACGAGCACGGTCGCTCCTTCGATCTTGGCGGTGGCTTCAACCCACTTCTTGTCCGCACCGGCAACGTAAAAGCCGACGAGTTTGTCCTCGGGCAGGGCGGGCATGCCTTTGGCCACCCAGGGGGCGCGGCCGATGGCGAGGCCGCCGCCGGTCTCGGTGAAGCGGATACGCATGGCGGAGCCTTCCACGGCGGAGCCGGCGTAGAGGGGGCCGGAGGCGACGATTTTCTCCCCGTAGGCGAGCTGGCGGCCGGCGAGGGCGACGCGGGCGCCGACGTGGATCTTGTTGTCGGGGTGGACGTCCTTGGGGTCGCCGATGTCGCTGGTTACGACCAGGGCGGTCTTGGGCACGGAGAGGGAGAGGAGCTGGGCTTCGCGGACGAAGGGCCAGCCGCCGGTGGCGACGGGGATCTTGTCGTCGTAGCAGCCGGGGAGCTGGATGGTGATGAAGGGGAAGTCGCCCTGGCCCCAGGCGGCGCGCCAGCCATCGATGAGGCGGGGGAGGAGGGCGCGGTATTCGAGGCCGCGGCTGCCGTCGGCCTCGCCTTGATACCAGAGGGTGCCGCGCAGGGCGTAGGGGGCGAGGGGGGCGATGACGCCGTTGTAGGCGATGGTGGGGGTGGAGGG
>CANIWJ010000012.1 GCA_947471035.1 Verrucomicrobiota bacterium | reverse complement strand
CTGGACCGAGATGATGAAGGGCAACTACGACGACACCGCCCCCTACGCCCAGCCCGACGTCTGGCAGGGCGGCTTCGGCGGTCTGCGCGGCCCCGTGCCCCTCTACCGCCTCGGCATCCCCCGCGAAAACGGTTTCGCCTACAACAAACACCCCAAGGCCGCCGCCGCCTACCGCGCCCTCATCGACGGCACCGCCACCGACTTTCCCGCCTTTTATTGGAACACCTTCGCCCTCGAAGCCTTCCGCTGCCTCATCGCCAACGACGAACCCGCCGCCCGCGATCTCGCCCGCGCCACCCTCACCGCCCTGAAACTCGACCAGGCCAAACGCGACACCGCCCGCGCCGCCCAACAGGCCAAGAACCCCGCCGTCCCCCTCCGCCCCCCCGCGCAGCCCGTCGGCACCTACCAACTGGCTTTCACCTACGATTTTATCTTCTCCTGGCTCACCCCCGAACAGCGCGCCGCCATCCACGCCGAGCTCGCCGCCAACACCTGGTCGCACGACAACTACGGCACCTTCAACGGCGCCGAGGGCTCGCGCAGCAACTGGGCCACCTTCTCCTACTGGCTCTTCCAGGTCCTCGCCATCGAGGGCGAGCCGGGCTTTAACGACCTCAAGGTTCGCGGCATGTATCGCGGCTGGCGCAATCTCTTCACCTACGGCTGGTTCCAGTCCGGCGCCACCTACGAGGGCGAGGCCAAGAACCAGCTCGGCATGGATGGCGTCATCCCCTTCCTCATGCGCCAGCAGGCCTACGGCTTCGACAATCTCGCCGCCCACCCCTACCTGCGCGCCTACGCCACGAAGTTTCTCCCCCACAGCTCCAACCCCATGCAGAGCGGCTTCCACAAGTACGACCTGCTCGGCGGCAGCCGCGCCGGCAAGGGCGGCTTCACCCCGGCCGACATCATCGGGCTCAAGTATTTGTTCCCCCAGGACAAGATCATTGACTGGGTCTACCGCCAGTCCATGGGCGAAAACTACGAGGGCGTGCCCGACCGCCCCGACGGTTATTTCAACGGCCTGCTCTTCGCCGCCATCTTCGCCTCCGATTTCGACCCCGCCAACTCCGACCCCGCCAAGCTTGGCCTGGGCAACACCTTCTTCTGCGGCGAACGCGCCCTCGTCATGACCCGCAGCGGCTGGGACCGCGAGGCCACCATGCTCAACCTCCACGTCCGCCAGGCCAACGGCGGCCACCCCTTCGCCGACCGCAACGCCATCATGGTCGCCGGGGCCGGCCGCGTCTGGTCGCCCAACGGCTACGCCAGCTTCCGCACCACCCAAAACAGCGTCGTCAGCATCGACGGCAAATCGCAAAACGAGACCGTGCCCGGCCGCCTGCTCGACTACGCCGACGCCCCCCTCGCCACCTTCGCCGTCGGCGACGCCAAATACGCCTGGGATTGGAACTGGCGCACCCTCGACCCCAAGCGCGGCCTCTACACCGCCGCCACGGTCCGCGCCGGCGAGGTCCCCGTGCCCCCCGGCTGGGAACTGGAGCCGCACACCACTAACGAGTTTAGCTACCTCAAGCTCCCCTACGCCTACCTCGACCTGCCCATCAGCCAGGCCTCCCACTGGATCCAGCCCGCCGGAGCCGTGCGCCCCGTCGCCCGCCAGCCCAATTACCCGGTGCTTAAAGCCTTCCGCACCGCCGGCCTGGTGCGCGGCCCCTCCCCCTATATCCTCGTGCTCGACGACATCCAGAAAGACGCCGCCGTGCACCGCTACGATTGGACGCTCGCCCTCGAGCCCGACATCCAGATCGCCCGCGTGGTCAAAACCACCGACACCGAGTTCGACGTTTATCTGACCGGTGCCGACCCCGACCAGAAAGCCCCCCGCGCCAAGACCGCCCTCGCCCCCGAGCTCGACCCCGCCGCCGCCATCCCCGACGGCCAGCCCATGCTCCTCGTGCGCGTGCTCAACCGCAGCCTCGCCCCCGCCGCCAAGGTCGCCGCGCTCGCCCCGCGCATCGTCGAACAGCCCCCCACCGACCCCAAAAAATACCAACCCGTGCGCACCCTCGTCATCCCCGCCGATGCCATCGCGCCCGATTTTAAAGTGCTGATCCACGCCTTCCGCCAGGGCCAGCCCGTGCCCGCCTCCCGCTGGAACGCCGACCGCACCGCCGTGGTGGTCAACCACCCCGGCGGCCGCGACGTCCTCGCCTTCACCCCCTCTGCCAGCGGCAAGACCCACCTCGCCCTCACCCGCGACGGCGCGCCCGTGCTCGCGGTCAACCGCGAGCCGTAAGGCGAGGAGCGGGGAGCTGGTAAGCTGGTAAGGGCGGAGGACGGAAGGGCGGAAGGGCGGACAAGTTTACGCAGAGCCGAGCCGGAGCGCAGCCACACAGAGGTCACCGAGAAAAACCATGACGTGATGAATGTGAGGTTAACCGCTAAAGCTCGCTAAAAGACGCTAAATCAATCCATTGAAACCGTTTTAAAGTCTCTGACTTAGCGGGTTTTAGCGTAATTTAGCGGTTCCTCCCACTGCTGTCCGCTTTCAAAATTTCCGCGTTTCCGTTTTTGGTTTTTACGTCGCTCCCTGCTCCTTACTCCGTGGCCTCTGTGCCAACCTCAAGTGCCCTCTGTGAAACCCCTTCCCAGCTCCGCCGCCCCTCCTCCGCCCTTACCAGCTCTACTAGCTCTACCAGCTTTCAGCTTCCCCGCGCTTGACCGCTGAGGCTTTTTGAGCACTTTCGAGCCATGGAAACGACTACCCTGTTTCGCACCCGCGTTCCCACCTCCCGCCTCCGCAACGCGGAGAAAATCCTCGCCAAACTCGGCATGAAGCCCGGCGACGCCTTCAACATCTTTCTCGCCCAGGTAGAAATCCAAAAAGATTTCCCCATTGCCGTCACCGCCCATCCCGGACGGCTGCTTACCACGGCCGACCAAGGCAAAAAATGGGAGGACACCCTCGGTGCCTACTGAGCCGGAGCCGCTCGCGGGCGAAATCTGGATCGTGGATTTTGGTATGGTGGCTAAACAGCGTCCCGTCCTCATCCTGGCGTACCCGCAACCCGACGACGCCCGGGCGCTCGTGGTGGTGGCACCCCTGACCTCCGAGATCCGGGGCTATCGTGGCGAGGTCGATATCGGCAAACCCCGCTGGCTCCCGAAACCCTCAGCCGTCAATGTGCAGGGCTTAGCCAGCATTGATCACCATGCCTTGCTCCGCAAATTGGGCACTTTGCCCTTGGCACAGCTCGATCAGGTTAAAGCCGCCCTGCGCGATTTGCTCGGTCTGTGATCAGCTGCTGCGTAGGATTTTAACGCAAAGCAGAGTCGGGGAAAACGGAAGGTTACACAGAGCCAAGCCGGAGCGCAGCCCACGGAGGTCGCGGAGGAAAACCACGGCCTGAGGATTGGGCTGGTTTCGGACTCCGTGGCCTCTGTGCCAACCTCAAGTGCCCTCGGTGTAAGCTTCCGTCTGCAGATAGCTCGCCGCCGATGTAGGGCGGGGTCGCCGCACCCCGCCGCGCCGCCCGCCAACAATCCCCCGGAATTTTTAACCGCGGATTACGCCGATAAATACCGGATAAATACCTTTAAAACGGGGGTTGAATTCTAAGATCGGTAGTCTGAATCCGCGCCCATCCGCGTTATTCGCGGTTAAACATTCTGAAGATTTTTTTAACCGCTAACCCTCGCTAAAAAAACGCTAAAATCGTCCACTATAAAGAGGTTCCTCGTTGTTTTCGGTGGGTGGAAAGACCAGCCACGCCCTACGCGAGGCCATTGGCCGTCACGTCGAACACGGCGGTTTCGCCAGGTGAAACCACTCGCGCCCAGCCGCGCTCATTGAGCCGTGGCATTAGCGGTTAAATCAAACCGTTTAAATCCGCTTGATTTAGAGAGCTTTAGCAAAATTTAGCGGTTCCACCCTCTGCCGTCCGTTTTTCAAAATTTCCGCGTTTCCGCGTTTCGTTTTCCTCCCCCGCTCTTGACCGGTGCTCAAATTAGGCCCAAGTGTGCTCATTATGGCCACGATTGCAAAAACCCTCCTGCGCGCCCGCGTGGACAGCCGCCGCAAACTCCACGTTGAAAAAATCTTCAAACGCTACGGCCTCACCACCAGCGAGGCGGTAAACGTGTTTCTCGCCAAAGTTGAGGAAGTGGACGGCCTCCCCTTCGACTTAAGGCCAGCCGATCCGATTCAAGCCCCGAAGGCCTTTGTGGGTAAACTTTGGGACTCCCTGGACACATGAGCGCCCCCGCCCCGGGCGATGTCTTTCTCGTGGATTTTGGTATGGCGGCCAAAACCCGGCCCTGCGTCGTGGTTTCCAGGCAGGATCCCCACGCCGCCCGCGCCACCTGCACGGTCGCCCCCTTTACCACCTCAAGCCGGGAATCGCCCTACGAAATCGCAATCCCCAAGCCTCGTTGGCTGGACAAGCCGGGGGTCGTGAATTTGCAGGGCCTTGTGTCCATGGGTCTTCATGACTTGGGCCGACACCTCGGCAAGCTTCCGGCCAGCGAAGTCCTGAAAGTCAAAGCCGGCCTGCGCTTCGCCTTGGACCTGTAGCCGCCCTGTCCGTCCATGTAGCACCGGTCGCCGACCGGTGCGGTTTGAGGTTTGCCGCCGCCGCGCATCGGCATAACCGGTCACCGCCCGGTTCTACATCGGGCCCGGAATTTTAACCACATATTACACAGATAAATACCGGATAAATACCTTTAAAACATCGGCTTAAAATCAGATGTCTTTTTCTATATTTCTGCCTCCATTTTTCTGCAAAAACCCGTATCTCTGATTCATGTTTGAATTACCCCAAGTGAGACGCGGCCGGTCGTTGCGCGGGTGAAAAGTTGAGGTGACCTTGTCTGTTGGCAGAAAAATAGGGGCAGAAACATGGCGGAAAATTAAGTTAATGCCTATGGGCCGCCGTGAATTTTTAACCGCGGATTACGCCGATAAATACCGGATAAATACCTTTTAAACAGGGGCTTAACTTCAAAGATCGATTTTCTGAATCCGTGCCCATCCGTGCTATCCGTGGTTAAATATTCTGAAGTTTTTTTGAACCGCTAACCCTCGCTAAAAAAACGCTAAAATCGTCCACTATAAACAGGTTCCTCGTTGTTTTCGGTGGATGGAAAGACCAGGCACACCCTGCGCGAGGCCATTGGCCGTCACGTCGAACACGGCGGTTTCGCAAGGTGAAACCACTCGCGCCCAGCCGCGCTCATTGAGCCGTGGCATTAGCGGTTAAATCAAACCGTTTAAATCCGCTTGATTTAGAGAGCTTTATCAAAATTTAGCGGTTCCACCCTCTGCCGTCCGTTTTCAAAATTTCCGCGTTTCAGCATTTCCGCTTTTGTTTTTCTGTTTGTCAAAAACTCATGAAATCCGGGCTTGGGGCGGTTTTTTTGGGCTTTGCCAGAATTTGGCGTTGCCAACGGGGTTCGGAGCAAACACTCCTTTCAGCCCATGAAAACAGCGCTCACCCCCGCCGTCCGACTCATGGCCGCCCTCGCGGCTGGCCTTGGTTTTTCCACTTTCTCCTCCGCCCAGTCCGTGACCACTACGCCAGTGGGGGCTGTGAGTACGACATTTCCAGCAAATAGTTTAAAGGCGTTCTCTTTACAATTAGAGGAAAGCTCAGTTTCAATAGCTACTCTTTCTTCCGTTTCAACCAACACAATAACTTCATCCACATCGAATTGGACCAGTGGCGCGTTTGCAGCAGTTGATGCTCCTTATGGGGTTCGCATTACTTCTGGAACCTATGCAGGTGTAATGTTTGTTATTACAGGTAATACAACTAATCAACTAACAGTTCAAACTGACGGCGTAGACTTAACTACAGTATTGTCAGGCACGGAGACAGTATCAGTAATTCCTTTGGATACGCTTGGCACATTGTTCGGCACTTCATCTGTGCCTTTCAAGTCAGGTACTACTGCAGCGTCAGCTGATGTTATTTTTATTTGGTCGGGTACCGGTTGGCTTGCTTATTTTCATAACGGCACTAACTGGCGTCGCAGTGGATCTGGCTTGAATCAAAATAATACGGTTATACCTCTTGATGTGGGATTATTTATTCAGCGTAAAGATATTACTGATTTGTCGCTGACTATTACGGGAAACGTTAGGAGCGCATCTGCTCGTAGGTTTATTAAACCTAATGCATCTACGTTTCTGGCGAATCCTTTTCCAGTGGATATGACTTTCGCTAATTCGGGTTTCAGGACATCAAATGCTTGGCAAACTGGAGCTTCTGCTGCTGCTGCTGACAGTGTCTATTTATGGAATGGAACTGGTTGGCAAGTATATTTTCATAATGGTACTAGTTGGCGGAGGGCTGGCTCCGGCTTAAACCAAGACGCGACAGCTATTCCTGCTGGTTCCCCTATGTTCGTTTTACGTCGTAGTAATCCTGCCTACAAGGACAGCGTCGTCACACACACCACTCCATACACTTTGTAACATAACGTTGTAATATGAAAAAACTAATTCTAACATTATTTCTAGCTAGTGCTTCTGCTTATTCAGCGGATACTACTTCTTTTTCCTTTGGATCAGATGGTGTATTGCTAAAATCATCTAATAACTCTACCCTTTTATCAGGTGGCAGCACTTCGGATGGTGATGGCGCTCGAGTTCAAATTGGATATTTTACTACAGCTACTTCCGGCAGTTTGTTTTCTGGCGTTTTCACGCCTATTGCGGGCGAAGGCACCTCACTCTATAGCACGTTATCGATCGGGGACTTCAATGTTGAGGGAGGTACTAATGGCGAAATTTACACTGGTTTATTAGACTTTGTTACAGGTGGATCTTATCCAGCATCAAATGCTATTCTGGCGGTTCGTTTTTACAACAATACTTCTATCGCAACATCTACTTATCAAGCTACTGCGTCAGCAGCGTCATGGACTTGGGTTGCACCTGCTACACCTAGCTCTTCAATTACTTTGTCTTTGCAAGATTCGGGGGTTTCTTGGCAAGGCGGCTACACTGCCTATACTGGAAATCTTGTCTCCGCCATCCCCGAGCCCTCCACCTATGCGGCGCTGGCCGGTCTGGCGATCTTGGGTGTGGCTGCTTCCCGTCGTCGTCGCTCGGTCTAATCGGGCTTTATCGATCCTTCTTTCGGCCCGCCCTTTTTCAGGGCGGGCTTTTTTGTGCCAAACCGTCGGATCAGATTTATTAAACCCGAAATCCGGAATCGGAACCGGTAAGATGTCGTAAGATGCTGGAGCAGATGATCGTGAGCGAACCCCGAGGTGCACTAGAAGTGCATCGAGTCGGGTGAGCGAACGATAAGATGCCCAGTAGATTGCGGCAGATCGCCGGTGCCCATTTCGGATTTCGGGTTAAACCGCTAAAGCTCGCTGAATAAGCGATCAGACTTATTTTAAACCACTAATGTTCACTCATAAACACTAATCCTGAAAAATAGGTTTGGTATTATTAGTGATTATAAGTGTTCATTAGTGGTTGAGCATGGTTAGCGTAATTTAGCGGTTTCTCCATGTCCGTGTCTTGATGTTACGCCCGGCTATTTATAATTTTCTATACGATCACCCAAGCGCGCTTGTATCCAGTCGGGGTCGCGCAAGGCGTGGAATAGGCCTGTAACAAGCCAGAAGTTTTCCGTTTCCGTATAGTAAAGCAAATAGGTGCCACTCTCAAAGGCATAGACACGCTAGTGCTTGATTGCAGAAATAAGCGATAGTCTAACGGGCGCTTTGGGCTGGGGCCGGCGTTGCCGGAAAGGATATGTGCCGCTGGCACACCTTCCTTTCCGGCGCCTTGGCCGCAGCCAAAATCACTCCGCCATTCTATCGCTTATATCCGCAATCAAGCACTAGTTTCCTTCCCTGCGACGAAACAAAAGTGGATTCGATTTCAGGAGTTCAATAAGATGGTCGTATTCTTCAACAATACGTTCCGCTTTGGAAATAGAATTCGCGGAATGGTAATCGTAAATGGCTTGGAGGTCCTGCTGCACGACCCACCGAGCGACTTTGAGCGGCTTCATCGACGTTTAACCCGAAAAGCGAAGTTGATCGCCGCGATCTGGCGCAACTTGCTGGGCATCTGCTCATTTGTTCACCCGCTCGATGCACTATCCAGTGCACCTCGGGGATTCACAAACGACCATCTGCTCCAGCATCTTGCCGCATCTCATCGGTTCCAACTCCGCTTTTCGGGTTTCAACAACGCGCGTGCGGAGGCGGGGTCGAGTGCGAGCGAGGGGTCTTTAAGAATAGTCGCCAATCTATTATCCAGCTCAGTTTGATGGCCGGGGGGCACGGCGATGTTGTCGTCCCGGCGAACGCATGCCCACAACTCATCAATAAGCTCAAGTTTTTGATCGGTAGTGGATTGCAGGATCTCTGGATAGCGCTCAAGGAGAGTTTCCATGAAAAGAAAGCTGCGGGAACGGGTCTGTTTTGTCAATAGGCGGGAGGACGGAAACCAAAAGCGGAAATGCGGAAACGCGGAAATTTTGAAAAACGGAAGGCGGACTGGTTACACAGAGCCGAGCCGGAGCGCGGGCCCACAGAGGGCACGGAGGAAAACCGGATTAAGAATACCCGTCGAATAGGTTATTTATTAAACCGCTAAAGCTCGCTGAAGTACGCTAAAAACAAGCCTCGGAAGGCCGGATTCTAACAGCTCGAAACGTTGAGAGTTTAACCACAGATTGCACAGATACGAACCGGATATAAGGCAGCAGAGTCGAGAAGCCGGGGGTTTTATCCGGTATTTATCTGTGTAATCTGTGGTTAAAAATCCGGTTCCTAAAGTACGATTATCTTGGGCTATGCAGAAAGCCAATTGGGTCGGGCCGTTTTTGCTATTTTTGGGCTATGGAAAGTGTTTCTAACGTCAAAACTTAGCGCCTTGTTAGCCTCTTTTTAGTGCCTTCTTTATCCACGCTGGATCCCTGCGGCAATCGAGAACCCGTCGAATGCGAACGATATCATTCTCGATTTTATAATAGATCGAGAATGGGAATCGGCGGCTTAACATGACGTAATAACCATCAACCTTACGGTGGATTCCCGCATAGAGCACCAAGGAGTCTATGTCAGATATAAGCGAATCCATGAAATAGTGTCCTACTTCGAGTCCCTTAATTTTATAAAATCGAAACCCGGCGATTAAATCCTGATCTGCGGTCTTGGAGATCGCGATTCTCACTTAGCTCTCCGACGAAGGGATTTCTTCGCAACTTCCCAGTCGATGAATGTTTCCTCCCCGGATTCTATACGCTTTTCTGTCTCTTGGAGCGCAAACTTGTGCCACGAAGGAAGCGGAAATGCTGCATCTTCTGAGGTAAGTGAAGACCATAAATCCTCCATGGCACGCAATTTATCGGTTGTAGTCATCTTGGCAATGGGCAGAAGCAGCGGCATGGATTGGATAATGGTTAAGATCGGCGCGGCTTCAAGTGTTTTGCTTTTTATTTTGTTTAACATGCTACTATGCAATCTCAGGAAAGTTTTTAACCGCGGATGGCGCGGATAAAAAACCGGATAAGAATACCATTTATTAAACCGCTAAAGCTCGCTAATAACAAGCCCCGGAAGGTCAAAACAGACCTCTGATTTAGCGAGGGTTAGCGTAATTTAGCGGTTTCTTTATGTCCGGGTCTTCTGGTGCCGGGATCCGTGCCGAAGTAGCTACTGGTTAGGTCTGGTTTTGCTTTAAGAAATCAGGATGCCGGCGTTCGTGAACCAAAGCTATAATATTCAGATCTTCGCCATCACTCTCGTAGTAAACTATGTAGGGGAACGGTTCAGCTTTTCGAGCTTTGTATCCATGGGCACCAATATGATCGCCTCCACCAAACCTAACCACCGTTCTAATAGTTTCCTTTATTCTCTCATGAAACTCAGAACCTAGTCGGTTGGAGATTCTGAAGTAGTAAGTGTCCGCCACCAATAAGTCGTCCTTAAATTTTGAAGAAAACTGGATCTTCACAAGGGCTCTCCAAAAACTTCCTCGAATGAGAGGCCGGTGTCTTCCCCGGTTTTGAGGGCAAGTGAACGTGCCTTCAGAAGAGTAGCAAGATCGGCATCGGGAACTTGGATTCCGTACAGGCTATCAACCAGAACCTCCACGAGCTTAGTACGTTCCGTAGGCGGCAAGGACAAGGCCTCCTCCGCAAGGTATGTGCTTAGGGATGGCATGTTCCTACGAAAAACCAGGTGTGCGGCATTGCAAGTCCGAATGTTTGGGGGCGATGGCTAATCGTAAGAGAAGCCCGAGATGCACTGGAAGTGCATCGACGTAGCGCGACAGCGCGGAGATGGCAGCGCCGCTTGGTGCGCTGGCCCGCAGGGCCGCCCGCCACGGGTGCCCGCAGCGGCGGGCAGTGCCGGGCGCAGCGGGTGATCGAACGATTATATGCCCGGCAGGTTATGTCAGATTGCCGTCTCCAATCGCGGATTCCGGGTTTAATAGAAGGCCGTATCAAAACACACGTATCTCCGTTACCTTGGTTATCTTCTGTAGAATCGTATTTATTAAGTCTGAATGGGTCCGCCCGTTGTTTGCTACTTTGAGGTTGATTGAAAGGGATTAACCGCGGGTGGCACGGTTACAAATGGGATAAGAAAACCGTCGGATCAGATTTATTAAACCGCTAAAGCTCGCTGAATAAGCGATCAGACCGATTTTAAACCACTAATGTTCACTCATAAACACTAGTTCTACTTTGTTAAAGTGAGCCAAAAGCCCTCGGAGATTGGCCGAGGACGGCCAACGCTACACATTCCTACCAGCAAAAATGGCCTGTTTCTTTTGTAGTGTTGGCCGTCCCCGGCCAAAAAAACGGTGAAGCGCACATGAGCGGGAACTCCACCTCGGGGGTTAACAAAGTAGAACTAAGTGGGTTCGGAACTGAGATAAGAAATTGGCCAGGGCGTGTCTGGGTTTAAACTCAATCCGGCGGGAGCGTGGAGCGCGGCTCGGCCTAGGCACGAGAGGCGGAGGTGGCCCGTCGGGCCATGCCGCTTCTCGCAACGCAGGCCCAGCCGTGCTCCACGCTTACCCCGCAGGGCCTTGGCGACGGGCGGAGTTTAAACCCAGACACGCCTAGGGACGGCCAACAGGGGTGCTCACCTGAAAGCTTTGGCCGGGCATCACGACCCTGGCATCACTATGTGTTACACCCCGCTGATAATTATACTGCTAATTTTTCTTTAAAAATCCTCAGCCAACCCCTACTTTTCTATTTTTCTTATGTCCCTAAAGTACCACAAAACCCTCCTCGCGCTCGCCAGCCTCATGGCGAGTGTCGCAAATGCCCAAACCACCGGGACTTGGAACGTCGATGCCGCCGGCAACTGGAGCACCCTCGGAAGCTGGACCAGCCTCACCGGCGGCGTAGTGCCCAACGCCGTCGATGCTGCTGTCACCTTCGGCACGCTCATCACCGCCGCCCGCACCGTGACGCTCGATGTTGACGTCTCAGTCGGCTCTCTGACCTTTAACGAAGACGTCGTGAATGCGAACGCCTACTCCATGACGTTCAACGCGAGTCGCACGATGACCTTCGACGTCTCTTCGGGCAATGCTTCCGTCACAACTCGCGGTGCGGGCGGTTATCAGATCGGCACTCAAGGGGCCGGTCAGGTGGTGCTAAACGATAATCTCGCTATCAGCGCCGGCAGCGGTGGCGGCGCTACTAGCGATGGTGGCAGTTTCAACATCAACTCCCAGATCGTGGACGGCAACGCCGGCGCGAAGGGCCTCATTCTCTCGACGCTCAGCTCCAACGACGGCACCGGCACCGCTACCAGCGGTTTCCGCGGCACTAACCTGCGCTCGACTACGGCCAACACTTTTTCGGGCGGCGTCACCGTGGACTCGGGATACCTCGGACTTATCGGTCATATCGGCAACGCCGGCACCGGCGCGATCACGCTGAATGCCAGCGATTCCTCCGCGGGCATCGGCACCGTCCTCTCGCTCAAGACTAGCGGCGGCACGTTAACCAACAACATTGTCTTCGGTAATTCCGGCGCCAGCGCTGGCGGCTCCCCGCGTCTTGCGATCTCGCTCGCCGATGCCTCCGCTCAAAATTACATCTTCACCGGCACCATTACCGGTGCCATCGGCAATCAGCAGATCCGCTTCTCCACCTCGGGCAACGTCGCTGGCTCGGTCACGCTTTCCGGTGACGGCAGTGGCCTGACGAGTGGCACCGGCGGTTCCCTGCATGTGCGCTCCGGTATCTTGATGCTCAATCATGCCAACGCGTTGACCACGGGTAACGCGCTCGGCACCACCTCCGGCGGCTTTAATGTGGGCAATTTTAGCAACGGTGCGACTGGCAGCGCCCAACTTCTGACCAACGGGTTTGATGTGGCTGCCCGCATCACCACGCAGCAGACGACCACCGCCGCCCAGACGAGTAACGACAACATCGTGGTCGGTGGTTACCACACCACCGGCACCGCGACCTTCAGCGGCATCGTCACTATGGGGCGCATCGTCGCTGGCACGCGCCAGTTCCAACTCACTTCTGCCGCAGGCGGCACCACCGTGTTCAGCGGCGTGATTTCCGACGGCGCAGTCAGCGGCTCTGCTTCGGCGTTTCTTCCTGTTTACAAGGTGGGTGGCGGTATCGTTCGCCTCTCTAACACCAACACCTACTCGGGCGGCACGTTTATCAACGCCGGCACCCTGCAGCTCGGCGCCAACGGTGGTTTGCCAGCTAGCGGTGCGATCACTCTGGCGGGCGGCACTCTGGCCTCCAATGGCTTCACCAGTGCAACGCTGGGCTCACTCTCGCTCACGGCAAACAGCGCGATTGATCTCACGGGCGGTGGCGCATTCGTATTCGCCGACAGCTCGGCTAACAACTGGGGTAGCAACACGCTGTCAGTCTCGGGCACGTTCGTGTCAGGTTCCTCGCTTAAGTTCGGCTCCAGCGCGACTGGTCTGACCAGCGGCCAGCTCGCCTTGATCTCTATTGCGGGCTTTAACACCGTAGGTATGAATAGCTCCGGTTTCATCACCGCGGTTGCCTCCGCCATCCCCGAGCCCTCGACCTACGCCGCGTTGGCCGGCGCTGTTATGCTTGGCTTCGCGGCCACCCGCCGCCGCCGTTCGGCTGCCTGAGGCGGTCACGTTCATCGCGATCTGATCGCTCCCCGCCCGCCCTCGGCTCTGCCGGTGGCGGGCTTTTTTATTCTAGTAACTTCACCATAAAGACGCCGAGACACAAAGGCTGCTCAGAGAAATTCCGCTACTCCGTGACTCTCTGTGCAACCTCTTCCGCCCTCTGTGAAAAATCCCGTTTTATAAATCAATTTCAGACAATTTTGGCTCGGATCTGTGGAACTCGGTGGATCTCCGGCTGGGCTCTGTGTGGTCAATGTGGAAGTTCGGCTTGTGTCTATGGTGTTCACATTTAATGTATATCAAATCCGCTACATGTCGCCCGACTTTTCCAAACTTACCGGCTTTGATTGGGATGCGGGTAACACCACTAAAAACCCCAAAAAACATCATATTTCCAACGAAGAGGCCGAAGAAGTTTTCTTCCGAGACCCCGTCGTCTTGGACGCCACGCGCCCCGATGACGCCGAACCCCGCTGGTTCGTCTTTGGCTTGAGTGAACGCGGCCGCGTCCTGCGCATTGTTTTTACGCTTCGCGGGGCTCGCGTCCGCGTCATTTCCGCCCGCCCTGCCAGCCGCAAAGAAAGGTCTGATTATGAAAAAATACGTTAAGCCCGACAACTCCACACAGCCCGCTGATTTCTCGACCGCCCGTCGCGTTGTCTTTGCCAACCTCAAGCCCACCGCCAGCCCCATATCCCTACGCCTGCCTTCCTCAGTGCTCGACCGGTTGAAGATCTCCGCGCATAGCCAAGGCATCCCTTACCAGTCCCTGATTAAAACGATTCTAGCCGATGCGGTATCTGTGCCTGGCGCCTCTCGTAAAGGGGGCAAATCGTAGTAGTTCGTATCGGGTTATTTTTCGGATTGGTCACAGAGCCGAGTCGGAGTTCCGATCCGAGCTCACAGAGTCCGGAAGGTTCGGAGGGCTCTAGAAGGACCGGACGGAGCCGTTCCTTCCCTAAGGCTAAATGTAATGGGCCGTGTGATTACGCTACAGATAACGCACTTGCGGGGTCGTTAGTTCCCCCTCCTGGCCTTCACTCTGCCCCGCCGGACAACCGGCTTTCTATGAAGACTCGTTCCCCTGCAGCTTCCGTCCGCTTTTCTTGCGCTTTACTCGCCACCGTGTCGTGGCTTTCGCCCTTGTCCGCCGCCTCCGCCGATTCGCATTCTGCCGTGATCTCTGCCATTGAACGAGCCACCCCCCGCGCCAACGAGGATGCCCGTTTATTGTGGGACTGGGCCGAGCTTGGCTACCTTGAGCAACGCAGCGCCGCCCGCCTCGCCGAGACGCTTCGCGCTGCCGGATTCACCATCGAGATGGGCGTTGGCGGCATCCCCACGGCTTTCGTCGCCTCTTACGGTTCAGGCGAACCCGTTGTCGGCATTCTCGCCGAATACGATGCGTTGCCCGCCATGGCCCAGGACGCCGCGCCCGAGCGCAGCGCCACCGATCACTCGGCCTCTGGTCATGCCTGCGGCCACAATCTCTTCGGCGCCGGCTCCGCGCTGGCCGCAATCGCAGTAAAAGAGGCCCTCGTCGCCACCGGCGGCGCTGGCACGATCAAGTTCTTCGGTTGCCCCGCCGAGGAGGGCGGCGGCGGCAAGGTCCACCTCTCTCGCGCCGGGGTGTTTGCCGGTTGCGACGCCATTCTTTCCTGGCATCCGGGCGATGCCAATTTCGCCATTGCCGCTGGCAACCTGGCCAACGTCTCGGCGCGTTTCCGCTACACCGGAGTCGCCGCCCATGCCTCGGTCAATCCGTGGTCCGGACGTTCCGCACTCGACGGGCTTATGCTCACCGCCCACGCCCTTGATATGCTGCGCGAGCACATGCCCGACGGCGCGCGTATCCACTACACGGTCACGCGCGGCGGCGGCGCGCCCAATGTCGTGCCGGCTGACGCCGAGCTCTATCTCTATGCCCGCCACGCCAATCCAGACGAGCTGCGCGACCTGTGGAAACGCGTGCTGGCCTGCGGCGAGGCCGGCGCGCTCGGCACGGGCACCACGATGGCCGTCACGGTGGTTAACAGCAATTACGCCCGCCTCCCCAATATGCCGCTGGCGAAGCTCTACGACCGCCACCTGCGCGCCTCGGGCGGCATCGTTTACACGCCGGAGGAGCATGCCTTCGCGGAAAAACTCCACACGACGCTGCCCGCGAGCGCCCGCGCGCTAGGCACTGAGCGCGACATTCAGCCCATCATGGAAAAAACCACCAGCGGTTCCAGCGATGTGGCCGACGTCAGCTGGCAGGCGCCCACGGGTGAGATGAACACCGCCTGTCTCGTGCCGGGCACACCCGCGCACAGTTGGCAGGTCGTCGCGGCGGGCGGCATGTCGATCGGTGAAAAGGGCATGGTGCTCGCCGCCCGCGTGCTCGCGTTGTCCGCTGTCGATCTGTTGTCCGACGCCGCGCTCCGCGCCGAGGTCGCGGCGGATTTTGAACGCCGCAAGGCCGGCCGCACCTATCAATCCCTGTTGCCCGCCGATGCCAAACCGCCCCTGGATTATCGCGCCAATGGCGGCGGCGAACTATGAGCGGCTGAGGCGGTGCGTATACGTATATCCCTTTCTCCAATTCCCCCATGTTTTCCCGACTTTTATGCCTTTTAGGCCTGATTTTTATCTCACCTGCGGCGTTCCTGTTCGCCGACACCGCACTCCCGCGTATCGACGGAATCACGCCCGACGGCGATCTCGCCGATTGGGGGACGCGCGGCCTGCGCCTGCCGTTCCTCACGTCGGATTCGCCTCTACCGACCGATCCTGCGCGCAGTCACGTCGAGGCCCGGTTTGCCTGGGATGACGCCGGCCTATTACTCGGGGTCGAGGTGACGGATAAGACACCCAGCGAAGCCCCCTCCGAGGCGGCCGCCTACATGTTCGATAGCGTGGAGCTGTTTCTCGCCCCCGACGCGACCCGCTGGGAAAGCCTCCAGCTCGTCCTCAGCCCCGGGCGCGACCACGCTGCGCATCCCGCTCCCCGCAGCTACGTCTTCGACAACCGCCCCGCCGCACTCCAGTCGCTGCCCCGTGATGTGACTTGGGCGGTAAAACCCCACGCCGACGGCTACGTGGTCGAGGCTCGCCTGCCCTGGGCCTCGCTCGGCATTCAACCTGCGCCCGGCGTCACCGTCGCCACCCGACTTTTCGTCAACGACGACAACGGCCTGGGTGTGCGCACGCGCTTCGTCTGGCAACCCGCGCCCGACGCTGGCCGTTTTTATACGCTCACACTGGCGGCGCCCGATTTGTCCGCCGTGCTGGACGCTCCGGTCGCTTGGACGGCACTCGACGTCGCTGCCGATGCGGGACGCGTTAATATAATCGGCACTGCCGGTTTGGTGGGCTCGACGTGGACAGTGCGGCAAGGCGATGCGGTTCTCGGCCTGTTAATACCAACCGCTTCCGGCAAGCTTGCCACCGGCACGCTCGCTTTACCTGCCGGTCGCGACACCGGCCCACTCACCCTCAATGGGCCCGACAACACGACCCTCATCGTGCGAGACACCCTCGCGACTGCCGCCGCATCGGCGGTCATCACGGCCAATGCCGGATGGCGCGTGAGTCGGGTAGACAAGACCGCGCTGGCCTTTGCGCGCGCCGAGTTTCCCGAACACGTCTTCGCCGGCCGGCAGTTCCCGGTATTGAACTTCATCGATGCCGACCGCGTCACGCGACTGCTCGGCGCTTCTCCGGTGATTAAAACCCGCTGGCTCGATGCGCAGGGTAAAACTGTGAACGAACCCGAAGGGCCCGGACTCTATGCTGCACGCAGCGAGCTCACGCTGAAGGGCCGAACCGAGCCGCTGGTGCTGGAAAACGAGTTTTATCATTTGCCGGACCTCGCCGGCGTGCCCCCGCAGGCAGACGAGACTTCGGCCCGCCTGCTGGCTTTTGCTTTACAAGGTGCGGACGCGACCCCGAGTCAGGCCGCGCGAGTAACCGAGCGTTGGTGGCACGCGGTGCGCCGCGCCAGCGGCTGGAGTCAGGCGCTGCGCTACAAAATTCACTTGCCGGAAGGTGCAAGCGCAAGACCGCGCCCACTCATCATGCACCTGCACGGCACCGGCCAGTTCTCGGACACCGACGCCGAAAAAACCCTGGCAGCCCTTTCCAATCTGGCCGGCCCCGAACCGATCATCGTCTATGCCCAGTCTCGCGATAGTTGGCGCGGTCCGGCCGTTGCGGAACTGATCGACACACTTATGAAGACCTACGACATCGATGCAGATCGCGTCTATCTAATGGGTTTCAGCATGGGGGGAATCGGCTCATGGGAAGTGGCGCTGGATATGCCGGAACGGTTCGCGGCCGTCGTGCCGATCGGCGGACGCATGGGCAGCCCCGCAGACGCAGCGCGGCTGCGTGACGTGCCGCTCTGGGTGTTCAACGGTGCCGACGATCCGACTACCACGGCGGCCGAGGCCGAGATCATGGTCGAGGCCGTGCGCCGTGCGGGCGGCGAACCTCGCCTGACACTGCTACCGGGAAGAACCCATGGCGATTCGCAGGCGGCGGCCTACGCGTATCCCGGTCTCTTCGAGTGGATGCTGTCGCAACGTCGTCCCCATTGACGTGGGTCGGGCTTCACGCCTGAGACTCCACCTGCGCCCCGCGGTGCGCCTGTTTCATTTCCTGCCCCACCCTTTGCGTGGCGGCGGTCGCTCGGCCTTGATGCAGGACGGATAATGCCTTTTACGCGTGCCACCTGCGTCCCCGTTTCCCGTGTGTCACCGCGCAACCAGACGGGGGAGGGCGCGGCGACGCGTCCCTTACGCTACTGATAGCGTCGCGCCGCTGTTATCATTTGTCGGCAATCGGTTGAGATAGAGTTCCCCAAACCCGCAGCTGTAACCCCAAGCCCGCGTATCCCATGGTCTCTTCGCATCCGGTCGCCGATCCCTCCCCGCCTGCTTCGTTCCCCACCGCTCTCCGGAAACATCTCCGCGCCATCAAGGAGATCGAGGATCGCTTCGCCGCCGGCGACCTTTTTGACGAGGCGGTCGTCAGGCTAGGCGAGCTTGGCCACGAGATTCTGAACGAAATGCAGATACTCCAGCTTCACGCCAACATGCGCGGTATCTACGTCAGTCCAATCACGCGTCCTTCGTTCGGTCCGGCGTTATTCTAGTCCTTCGCTAGGCCCGTTTTTCCAGTCCTGTCGCTCACTGACTCTTCAATCGCTTTCCCATGTCTCGTTTTCGTTCCCGTTTTTACCCCATCCTGCTCGGACTCGGCTTGGCCACCTTCGTCGGTGTTCTGCTTTGGCGAGGTCCGTCGACGTCACGGGAAACCGCAGCCGCTACGCGTTCGCCAGCTGTCGTTGCCAAGGCTCCCGCCGGTGCCGCCCTCGTTCCGGCCTCCTCCGGTTCGCTGACCTCTCCCATGGATGCGGTGCTCAAGGTTTTTCCTCGGGCAAGGACCGGCTCCGCTCCGTCCGCCTCCGGTCCTTCCCCCGCCGGTCGCGGTTCCTCGCGTATTGGCGGACTCTGGTCCGATGCCGGCCTTTACGCGCGCGGCGACGTCATGATGCGCTGCGACACAAAGGGCGACTTCGAGGGCTCTCCCGCCGTCGTCGTGGACCGCATTGTGCGGGTCGAGGGCTACCGTTTCCCCGCCATCCGAATCGTCGAGACCGTCGCTTATCGCCAGAGTGCCACCGCCACGTCGCCCACCCCCGAAGTCGTCTCGCGCGTCGAGATGGTCGCCGACCAGCTTATGGTCAATTTCGCCCCCGACGTCACTGTCGAACAGCTCTCCGCCGCCACCGGCGTTCCGTTCGTCTTGCGCAAACGCATCTCCGGCACCGGCACCGCTCTCCTCGCCTTCCCCGTCTCCACGCCCGACACCGTCGATCACGTCCTCGCCACGCTCAAAAAATTCACCGCATCCGCTCCGTTCACCTCGCTCGCCAAGTCCGCTTCGTCGCCATCGTCCACCGCTGCATCCGCCCTCGTCCGCTACGCCGAGATCGACGGCATCGTCCATCCCTCCGCCACGCCCAACGACCCCAACTACGCCGACGGCTCCCTCTGGGGCATGCACAACACCGGCCAGAGCGGCGGCACCGCCGACGCCGACGTGGACGCGCCCGAGGGCTGGGACACCCGCACCAGTGCCCTCGCCACGGTCACCCAGAGTCGCTCCGGACCCAACAACCCCGCCTTCGGGCCCAACCCTCTCGTCATCGCCGTGGTGGACACCGGCGTGCGGTACACCCACGAGGACATCGCCGCCAACATGTGGACGAATCCCGGTGAGATTCCGGGCAACGGCATCGACGACGACAACAACGGCGTCATCGACGACGTCTTCGGCGTGAACGCCATCGCCGATAACGGCGACCCCATGGACACCGAGGGCCACGGCAGCCACTGCGCCGGCACCATCGCCGCCGTGGGCAACAACGGCAAGGGCGTCGCCGGCATCGCCTGGTCCGCCCGCATCGCGGCGTGCAGATTTATCGGTCCCGATGGCGGATCCAACTCCGATGGTGCCGAGGCGCTCTACTACGCTTGGGAACAGGCTGGGGCCGATGTCATCTCGTGCTCGTGGGGCGGCGGTTCTGCCTCGGTGGAAATCGAAAACCAACTCCTCGCCGCCCAGCGCAACGGCGCGGTCGTTGTCTTCGCCGCCGGCAACGATAACACCAACCTCGCCAGCACGCCCACCTATCCCGCCGTCACTCCGCTGGACAACATCGTCACCGTCGCCTCCACCACCCGCACCGATACCCGATCTGGTTTTTCAAATTACGGTTACGGTTTCGTCAACGTCGGCGCTCCCGGCAGTTCCATTCTCTCCCTCGGCATCGAATCCGACACTTCCTATGCGACTATGAGCGGCACCTCCATGGCCACGCCGCTCACCGCCGGCATTATCGGCCTCCTACGCGCACAGTTTCCCGATGAGACCTACGGTCAGATCATCAACCGCCTCTACCGCTCGGTGGACCCCGTTGCGGACCTCTCCGGCAAAGTCCAGACCGGGGGGCGTGTGAATCTTCAAAAAGCCCTCGCCACCACCACCGGCGCGCCCGCTCACGACAGTTTCGCCTCCGCCCAACTCATCCCGTCTTCCTCACCGTTCACCATCCGTTCGTCCAACCTGGCCTCCACCGCCGAATCGGGCGAACCCGCCCACGCCGGTTCGCCTGCCGCCCATACCGTGTGGTTCAAATGGACCGCCCCCGCCAACGGGAACCAGATCGTCAGCACCCAAGGCAGTTCATACGGGACTACGTCCGTCAACGGTGCCGATATCACCTATGGCCTCGCTCCGCTTGATACCGTGCTCGCGGTTTACACCGGTTCGTCGATTAACTCGCTCACGTCTGTGACCTCCAACGACGACTACGCTCCCGTCGGCGGCGTCACCCAAACCTGGAGTCGCGTCACGTTCGCAGTCACCTCCGGCACCACCTATTATTTTGCCGTCGGCGCGAGCTCCGCCGCCACCACGGCCGAGGGCATGGTCATGGTTAATCTCTCGCAGCCTCCCCCTGGCGACGATTTCGCCAACGCCAATCTCGTCGTCGCCGTGCCTTACGTGTCCAATGTCTCCAACGTCAACGCCCTGACTGAGGCCGGTGAGCCCGCCCTATTAAAAGCCGACGTCTATCCCTCCGCCAACGCCAAGCTCATCGAGCTTTATCCCACCAAGGACGGCACCACCAACCCAGGCGGTGCCTCGCTTTGGTGGACATGGACGCCCGCCGTCACGCAGGAATACATTCTCTCCACCAACGGCGGTGCCATCGATACGGTGCTCGGCGTTTTCACCGCCAACAATTCCGCCAGCCCCGCTGTCAACGCGCTTACTTTGGTCGCGCAAAACGACGACGTCGGCCTCCTAAGCGCCAGTGTTTACCTCAGCTCCAGCCGAATCCGCCAGACATTCACCGCCGGCACCACCTACTACATCAAGGTGGACGGCTTCGAGGGCCGCCAGGGTGGCGTCACGCTCAGTATCGCCGCGCCTCCTCCCAACGACAACATCGCCGCGTCCACTCCGCTTTCCGGCAACCCGGTGAGCGTCAACGTCAACAACGTCGGTGCCAGCTCCGAGCCCGGCGAGCCGAGCCACGCCGGGAAAAACGGCGCTTCCTCCGTCTGGTTCAAATGGACCGCCCCCGCCACCCAGGACTACCAGCTCGATACGCTAACCGGCCTCCTCGACACCCTGCTCGCCGTTTACACCGCCGCCGATCCCGCCTCACCCACCGTCACTTCCCTCACCGAGATCGCCAGCAACGACGACCTCTCGCCCTACCGGGGCAGTTACCTGCGTTTCTCGGCCACGGCGGGTGTGACCTATTTCTTCGCCGTCGATGGCTATAACGGCAAACAGGGCAACAACTGCACCCTCCAGCTCGGCTCCACCCCCGGTGCTATGACCAACGACGCCTTTGCCGACCGCATCCCGCTCACCGGCACCAGTGCACGCGTCACCTCCGATCTCAACGGCGCCATCACCCAAGTGGGCGAGCCCGTCTCCGGTGCCTCCGTCTGGTGGAGCTGGACCGCCCCCGCCTCCGCCAACGTCACCTTCACCACCCAGGGCAGCAGCTACGGAAGCGGCGTCGGTGCCTACACCGGCACCACCCTCACCGCGCTCACCGAGGTCGCGAAAAATTACCCCGCCGTCGGCCAGCTCACCTCCGCCTACGGATCCATCTCCTTCGCCGCCGTGCGCGGTACGACCTACCAGATCGTCGTCTATAACGAATCCGCCGCCACCGTCGGTCCCGTCTTTCTTAATTTCCAACTCTGGACCAACCCCGGCGAACAAGGCTGGACTGCTGCCCTCCCCGCCGTGGATCGCACCAACAACGGCATTGACGACGACAACAACGGTCTCACCGACGACACCGCCGTCCCGCACAACGAGCTTCCCGTCGTCGCCGCCGCCACCGTCACGCCCGCCGCCACCGCCTACGCCGACCAAGCCCTCATCGTTTCCGGAGTCGTCACCACCGACGCCGAAAACGACGCCGTCACCGTCGCCTGCCAATGGCAGTCGTCTCTCGACGGCAGCGCGTGGACCGATGCCACCGGCCTCACCGCCGCCACCCTTCCCGCCGCCGACGCCAACGCCGGCCGGTTCTGGCGCTGCCGACTCTCTCCCTCCGACGCCACCGCCGACGGCAACCCGTTTTACACCACCCCCGTCGCCGTATCCCGTCGTCCGCTCCAGCTCGCCCGCGACGGCACCGCCTTCGATCACTCCCCCGACCTCCCTTTGGCCACCGGACTTCCCGTGCTGCGTCGCAGCATCGTTTTCAACGAGTTCTCCAAAGGCTCCGGCACCACCGGCGGCGAATGGGTCGAACTCCTCGTCCTGCGCGACCTCAACATGGTCGGTTGCGGCCTCACCAACATCTTCCGCGGCTTCTTCTGCAAGGACGTGCCCCTCTGGCAAAACATCCCGCGCGGCACCCTCATCCTCATCTACAATCCGACCGACAAGAGCAGCCTCGTGCCGCCCGACGACTACGACCCGTTTGACGATGGCCGCCTCGTCCTCTCGGCCACCGACCCCGTTTTCGTGAACGGTTCCGACGGCGCTTCCGGCGGTATCAATTTATCCGATTCGCTCAACGGAGCCACCGGCGCGCGCCTCGCTATCTGGGCCGCCAATTATTCCTACCTCGACTCGATCTGCTTCGCGGACATCAACCCGCTTGGCGTCCCGCCCATGAACCCGATCCTGCCCTACTTGCCGGCGGGCCAGACCTACCGCTACACCGGCGGCACCGAGGACGGCAACGAGACTACCGGCCAGTGGGAACTCGGCGCCGCCGATCCCTCCTTCGCCACCCCCGGCCAGCCCAATACCGAGCTCAACGCCGACTTCATCCTGCGCCTCCGCGCCCCGGCTCCTGCCTACCGCTTCGTCTCCGGCAACCAGCCCGTGCCCGGCCTCGCCTTGAACGCCACCACTGGCCAGCTTTCCGGCACGGTCAACGCCCCGGCCGGGGGCGTCTATCGCGTCGCCCTCGAACGCTCCGCCACCGGCGTCACGCCCGTCGCCCGTGCCTGGGACCTCCTCGTCGGCACCGCCGCCGGTGCCTACACCGTCGCCCCCGGCCAATCTTTCACGCTCCGGGGCGACATCTCCCTCGCCAACGGCACGCTCCTCAACAACGGCACCCTCGACCTCGGCGGTTTCTCGCTCGTCCAGAAACAAAGCTACGCCACCTGGGCCGCCGCGCGCGGCGTCACCGGCGCACAGACCAATCTCGTCCCGCGTCTCGGCATCGCCAACAAGCTCGCCTTCGCGCTCAACCTCGATCCCTCCTCCGCCACCCTGTCCGACCTGCCTGTCGTCACCCTGACGCCGTATTCTGGTAATAGTTACCTTACGTTCGCCTATCGCCGGCAGAAGGCGCCAAACCGGCTCGCCTACACCGTCCAGTCCAGCCCCGATCTGGTCAACTGGACCGCCCTCGATCCCGTCGCCCAACAGGTCGGCTCACCCGTTTCCCTCGATTTCGCCACCGAGAGAGTCACCGTGCGCGACACCCAGCCCGTCGATTCCGGCCATCCGCGACGCTTCCTGCGCCTTCAGGTCGCCGACAATTTCAACCCGCCCGCCGCGCCTGCTTCCGCCTCGGCCTCTCTCGCCATCGGCGCTGCCCAGTTGACCTGGTCACCCGTCCTCGGAGCCGAGACCTACGCGATCAAACGCGCCACCTCGCCCGGCGGCCCCTACACGACCTTGGCCAGCGACCTCTTAGGCACGAGCTACACCGATTCCTCTGTCGCCACCGGCATCACCTATTACTACGTCATCAACGCTGCCACCGCTGCGGAAGGCGAAGGAAGCACAACCTCCGAACTCACCGTCACCACGCCTCCGAGCTGGACGCCTGCCGCGCCCACCGGCCTCGTCGCCAGCCCCAGCCACCTCCGCGTCCAGCTCACCTGGAACGCCGTCTCGCAGGCCGCCAGCTACATCGTGCGCCGCGCCACCTCGCCCGGCGGTCCCTATACGACCCTTGCCACCGGCCTCACGTCACCGACCTACGACGACAACACCGGTCTCAACGGCCTCACCTACTATTATGTGGTCGCTGCCGTGAACACTTTCGCCACCGGTGCCGACAGCGCCGAGGTTTCCACGGCTACCTTGCCCTACGTCTGGAGTGTCGATGCCGCCGGCAACTGGTCCACGGTCGCCAATTGGTCCGCCGCGAGTTTTCCCGACCGCGCCAATGCCCGCGTGACCTTCGGCCCCGTCACCACTGCTGCCCGCGCGATCAATCTCGATGCCAACGTCACCGTCGGCTCAATCACCTTCAACCACACCACCGTGGGGGCCAACGCCTACAACGTGAATTTCAACGGCAACCAGACCCTCACGTTCGCCGTCGCCTCCGCCCCCGCCACGCTCACTGCGCGCGGCTCCGGTGGCTACAGCCTCGGCACGCAGGGCAACGGCAGCCAGATCATCCTCTCCTCTCCGCTGGCCATCAGCGCGGGCAACGCCCAATCTGCCACCGGCGACAGTGCCTCGGTTGCGCTCAATTCGCAGCTCACCGGCTCCGGCGGGCTCGTCCTCTCCACCCTCGCGTCCAACGACGGCAGCGGCACCGCCAACAGCGGCTTCCGCGGCACCTACCTGCGGTCCACCACAGCCAACACCTTCAACGGCGGCGTCACCGTCAACTCTGGCTACCTCGGCCTCTCCGGCCACATCGGTAACGCCGGCTCCGGCGCGATCACCCTCAACGCCAGCGACTCCTCCTCCGGCCTAGGCACCAACCTTATCCTCAAGACCGGCGGCGGCACCTTTGCCAACAACCTCGTCTTCGGCAACGAAACCGCCACCGGCGGCACTTCGCCGCGCCTCGCGCTCCTCCTCAACGACGCCACCGCCCAAGCCTATACCACCACCGGTACGCTCACGGGGAGCTTAGGCAACCAGCAGTTGCGCTTCTCCACCGCCGGCAACGTCGCCAGCTCGCTCACCCTTTCGGGCAACGGCTCCGGCCTCACTATCGGCACGGGCGGCAGCGTGTGGAACCGCGTCGGTGTCCTCCGTCTCAACCACTCCAGTGCCGTTGGCCTCAATAACACCGTGGGCAACGGCACGTCGGGCGGCTGGTCGTTAGGCAATACCAGCAACGCCGCCTCCGGCTCCGCCGAACTCCTCACCAACGGCTACAACGTCGGCGGTCGCATCACCACCCAGCAGACCACCACCGCCGCGCAGACCAGCACCGACCACCTCGTGCTCGGCGGTTACCACACCTCCGGCACCGCGACCTTCACGGGCAACCTCACCCTCGGCCGCATCGTCGGAGGCACGCGCCAGCTCCAGCTCACCTCCGCCGCTGGCGGCACCACGGTGTTCTCCGGCATCATCGCCGACGGCGCGGCCAGCGGTTCCGCCGCCACCATCGTTCCCGTCGCCATCACCGGTGGCGGAGTCGTTCAACTCAACGCCCTAAACACCTACACCAGTATCACCACCGTGAACAACGGGGCTACCCTAGGCGGCACCGGCACCGTGGCAGGCGCGCTTACCGTGGCCAGCGGCGGCAAGCTCGCCTTTGCGATCTCGACCGCGCCCGGCGCGCACGACCGCTTTGATGTTGGTGGCACGCTTACGTTTTCCGGCGTTTCCACGCTCACAATCACGTCCACCTCTGGAGCGACCACCGGCACCTACACTTTGGTCAACGCTGCCAGCATCACCGGGAACTTGCCCACGCTGAGCCTGCCCTCCGGCTGGTCAGCCACTCTCCAGCAATCCGGCGGCGCGCTCCAACTGGTCGTCAGCGCCGTGCCCTGATGCCGATTCGCAGGGTTTATGCAGCTCCCGCCTCGGAAACGATTCCTGCACCTGCCCCGAGCTAACCAACTTGCCTGGTAAAAACTCTGCTAATTATCCATTACGCTACACGTAGCTCAAAGCTGGTTTTGCCCGTTTTTCCCGGCGTGAATCTTAATCTTCCGAGTTAATCAGACGAGTCCAGCCGTGGGCTTGCATCCGAGTAAGAGCATCCAGCGCTTACCCGATCTTTAAAATTCTTCAAACAATCCGGCAAACACGCCGCCACGCCTTGTCCTAAGCTTTTCTCGTCACTCCCTGCTTTCTCGTTTCCGTCCCCATGCCCCTCTTCCAAGCACCCCGCTGGATTCTTGTGTGCCTTTTTACGCGCGCATTTTTGTCGGCTGCGGACTACTATGTCTCCCCGACCGGCAACGACAGCAACAACGGCACCAGTCCCTCCACGCCCTTCAATACCCTCCAGCGCGCAGAGTGGCCGCTTCAGGCCGGCGACACCATCTGGGTGATGAACGGCACCCACACCAACACCGGCACCGACTACATCCTCTGGCTCAACCCCGGTGACAGCGGCACCGCCGTCAAACCCACCTCCATCCGCGCCTATCCCGGCCACACGCCCGTCCTCAGTTTCACCGGCTGGGGCGGCATCGGCTCCACCGAGGCCTCCTACATCCTCATCGAGGGGCTTACCATCGTCGGCCCAGCCTACTCCATTACCCAAGCCCAGGCTGACGCCGATGCCGCGCTGCCCTCCGCCTCCGCGCGCTTCAACGGCGGCGGCATTACCATCGACGGACGCTACAGCACCAACGTCCCCCACCACTGGACGATCCGAAACTGTCGCATTGAGGCCTGTCCCGGCGGGGCCATCGCCACCCTCCAGACCGACTACCTCACGGTCGAAAACAACCTCATCGTCGGCAACGCCTGGTGGTCCCGCTCCGCCAACAGCGGCATCAGCCTGTATCAACCGCGCCACTTCGACACCGTGTCTGGCTACCACAATCGCATCGTCGGCAATAAGGTCTGGAACAACAAATCCCTCGTGAAGTGGGACGTCACCAACGCTCTGAGCGACGGCAACGGCATCATCATCGACGACACCCGCCACACCCAGAACGGCTCAACCCGCGGCGCCTACACCGCCCGCACCCTCGTGGCCAACAACGCCGTTGCCGGCAACGGCGGCGCCGGCATCCAAGCCTACCTGAGCGACCATGTGGACATCGTAGGCAACACGTCCTGGCAAAATTCCGTCGTGCTCAACTACGGCGAGATCTACGCCTACAACAGCTCCGACGTCGCCCTCATCGGCAACATCATGGCCCCGACCGACGGTCGCGCCATGACCTCCACCACGCTTAACATCAACGTCACCTACGACCGAAATCTCTACTTTGGTGGCCCCCTCGCTCAGCGTCTCGGCACTAATAGCCGCACCGGCGACCCGCGTTTCGTCTCCCCCGGCGTGAACCTCGACACCGCCGATTTCCGGCTGCTGGCCGAAAGCCCCGCTATTGACCTTGCCAATGACAACCGGCTCCCCGTGCTCGATCAGCTCGGCCAGCCTAGGTCCGACGGACCTTCGCCCGATGCCGGGGCCTACGAGTTTCAGGCGACCGCGCTGCAATCCTGGCGGCGCACTCACTGGGGCGTCCTCACCGCCGCCGCCGACACCGCCGACACCGCCGACCCCGACGGCGACGGCATCCCCAACCTCCTCGAATACGCCCTCGCCATCGACCCCCTGTCTGCGAGTGGCACAGACATTCCTGTCTGTGCTCTGACTCCTTCGGGCACCGCCCTTCAGCTCACGTTCTTCCGCGCCCGCCTCGACCTCACCTACGAAGTCCTCGCCTCCTCCGACCTGCTCATTTGGACCGTCATCGCCACCAACCCCGGCGGGGCGGGGGAGGAAGTCACGGTCACCGATCCCGTTTCCATAAACTCACGACGCTTCCTCCGCCTCAGCGTCACTTCCCCCTGACTTCCCTTCGCCATCCCATGCGCTTCCTCACTTGCCTCCTCCTCGTCTCGCTTCTCCTTGTCGCCTCCGCCCGCGCCGAGGCCCCGTCCGCCGCCTTCGTCCCCGGTGACCGCTGGCTCGCCATCGGCGACAGCATCACCCAGGGCGGCGGCTATGCCCGCCACGTCGAGCTGTTCCATCTCCTGCGCGCCCCCGACTCCGCGCCCACCTATCTCAACGCCGGCATCAGCGGCGATTCCGCCGCCGGTGCGTTGCGCCGTTTCGACTGGGACATCGTGCCCGCCGGCGCCCCCGCGCCCACCGTCGCCACCGTGATGCTCGGCATGAACGACTGCGGCCGCGAGCTCTACGCGTCCGAACTCTCCGCCGATCCCGCCGTCCCTGCCAAACGCGCCGCCCGTCTCGAAACCTACGGAAAAAACCTGCGCGCCCTGGTCGAGCGCCTCCAGGCCGCCAAAGTGCGCGTCATCCTTCTCACGCCCACCCCCTTCGACGACACCGCCAAGCTCGACACGCCCAATCTCCCCGGTGCCAACTCCGCCCTCGCCGCCTGTGCCGCGCACGCCCGCGCCCTCGCCGCCGAACGCGGCCTCGGTCTCGTCGAGCTGCACGCGTCGCTCACCGAGCTCAACCTCCGCCTTCAAGCCAGCGACCCCACCTCGACCATCATCGGTCGCGACCGCGTGCACCCCGGCTCTCCCGGCCACCTCGCGATGGCCTACCACATCCTCAAAGCCCAAGGCGGCTCGCCGCTCTCCCGCGTCGAGCTGCGCGCCGACACCCTTGTCGTATCGTCGGCCGTTGGTGCCGTCGTTTCCTTCCTCGGACGCGACGCGCCCGCCGGACTTCGCTTCGCCTACGTCGCCTCCGGCCTGCCCTTTCCCATCGCCGCCGACGCCCGATCGGCCCTCGACTGGGTGCCCTTCGCCACAGAGCTCAACCGAGAAGAACTCCGCCTCGTCGGTCTGCCCGCCGGACGCCACCGGCTCGTTATCGACGAGCAGGAGATCGGCGTCTTCGACGCCGGTGACTTCGCGCGAGGCATCGACCTCGCCACATTCGACACCCCCCAGCGCCGCCAGGCCGAGACCGTCCGCGCCCTCCTCGACAAGCGTTGGGCCGCGCTCGCCAAGCTGCGCCGCCTCGCCGAGGTCGAGCACGGCCAGGCCTCCGCGCTGCCCCGCCCGGTCACGCTCGCGGCGATGGAACCCATCCTCGCCGCCTGGGAGGCGCGTCTGCTCGAAAAACCGTCGTGGCAATCCAAGCAGCCCGGCGAATACCGCGCCTGGAAACCCCTTGCCGCCGAACTCGCCGCCGAAGCCGCTCACCATCTCGTCGAGGCCCGCGCCGCCGCCCGCCCGGTCTTGCGCCGTTTCTACGTGCGTCCCGCACCCTAATCCTCCCGCCCAGTCTCTCCACCCTTTATCTCCATGATAATCCGAATTCTCGCCCTCGTCCTCGCCGCCTCAACGTCGGCGGCGCGCTTACCCTCTCCGGCTCTTCGACGCTCATGATTACGTCCACCTCCGGCGCGACCACCGGCACCTGCACGCTCGTGACCGCAACCGGCGGCAGCACCGGCACGCTTCCCACGCTCAGCCGGCCCTCCGGCTGGTCGGCCACCCTCCAGCAATCCGGCAATAACCTCAACCTCGTCGTCACTGCAGTTCCTTGAGGTCGGCTGCTGATCGATACCCTCGCGGATTTTCTCCTAAAAAAACATGAACCGCGACACCCGCTTCATTCTGCAGATTCTCGTATGGAGCTTCACCACCGCTTTGGTCTCGGCCGCAGATTTCTACGTCGGCCCGGGCGGAGTGAATACCCCGTCCAACGGCTCGCTTGCCAGCCCGTGGGCGACGCTCGCCTACGCGGCGGGTCGGGTCACCACGGCGGGCGACACCATCAACCTGCTGCCCGGCACTTACGTCGAGACCGCACGCAGTGACATCCGTCCCGGAGTAAACGTCATCGGCGCCGGTTCTGCCGCAGTCACAGTCACCACCCAGACCATCACCGGCACACTTATCCAACTGCGGCCTGCCGTCTCCGGCACCATCGCCAACGGCAACCAGACCCTCTCCGGCTTCACCTTGGACGGCAACGCCAAGCAGGTCGACAAGGGCATTTCCATCGGACGTCTCAACAACATCACGGTCGATTCCGTCGTAGTTCGCTACACTTACAACTACGGCATCGAGATTCTCGGTGGCGGCAATATCTACGACGCTATTCCACCCGTAGCGGGAGACTATATAGGTGGCATCGTCGTGCGGAACTGCACGTTCATCAACACCGGCAGTTTTCAAAGCACCTACTACAGCTCGTCCATCGCCCTCGACGTGGTGGACGGAGCCAAGATCTACAGCAACACCTTTATCGAGCCGCAGGCCTACGCCGTGAAATCCAACGCCGGGGGCAGCCGCAGTGGCTCCGGCTGGTCCAAAAACGTCGAGATCTTTAATAACATCTCCCAAGTGGTGGACTTGAATTACGAGTTTTGGAACTCCGCCGGCGGAAACCGTATCTACGCCAACACCGCCACCGGCCTGGTTTCCCTCGTTTTGCCCGCCACCGGTGTTTTCACCGATCGGAATGTGCTGCTCTACGACAACGTCATCGACCAGACCCTCGATCCTATAGCCTCAAATTTGGGCGTCGAAATCGGCGCAATCCCCAAGGTGGACAGCTTCAATAATTACATTCTCAACCCCGGCTCGTCGGGCGGTTTCTATATCACTTCCGAGACTGCCGCGGGCTATGCCACCAACGATGTTTCCGTTATCCGAAACTACGTGCGCAATACCCTTGGCCGCAGCTCCTACGGCGTCGCGATTTTCTCGGAGCAAAACAATACCAGCGATGTTCGTGTCCAAAAAAACCTGTTCGAGGGCCACACGACTTCCGTCCATGCCCGTGTCTGGGACGTCCCCGCAGGCGCCGCCATCACCTTATCGCAGGTCCAGATCACCGGAAACACCGTCCAGCAGGCCTCCGGCATGGGTGTCTCCCTGGTTGTTTACGCCAACGGCCAGGGCCCCGTCCCCGCCGATCCGCAGCTGCTCAATTTCACCGTCACGAGCAACCTCCACAGCATGTCCACCGGCTCGTTTCTTACCCAGACCGCTGGCGAGACTTCCGCCTTGGTGAACTCGGGCAACAGCCAGGGCTCCGTCCTTTACGACGTCGCGTCCGGCACCACGACCGTCTCCGGCTCACTGCCTGTACCCTACGCCACCTACGGTTTCATCAAAACCGGGCCCGGCACGCTCAAGCTCACCCAGGCCACCGGACACGATTTTACCAACAGCGTGGTCGTGCGCGGCGGCACCGTCACCGTCAACAACACCAGCGGCTCCGGCCTGGGTCAGGGACCCGTCTGGGTGCTCGACGATGCCACGCTCGCCGGCGCCGGCCGCCTCGCCCCGCAAGCTGACTCCTCCGTGCGTATTGGCACCGGTCTGGTCGCTTCCGGCGCGGGCACCCTCAGCCCCGGCGACGCCGGTCCGGGCGTGTTGAGCTTGGTGTTAGGCGGCCGGGGTAACCTCATCCTTGATCGCCAATCCACGCTCGTCGCCGATCTCGGCACCAGCAGCGACCGCATCGACCTCACACTGGGAGCCAACGGCTCCCTGATCCTCAATGGCGGCACCTTGCAAATCGTCCCGGGCCCGGGTTTCGGCGCGGGCACCTACACGCTCTTAACCGGCGTGAGCCAGCTCATCGGGCGCGACTTCGACCGCGTCACCGGCATCGACCTGGAAACCTGGCAGGTCTCGCAGGCCCTCGTCGGCACCGATTATCGCATCACCATTTCCAGCCCGGCCGCCGCCTACTGGAATCCCGGCGGCGGCGGCACCGGCGGTGCGGGCACGTGGAGTCTCCTTAACACCAACTGGTCCGCCGCCCCCGGCGCGCAGCCCGGCGCAATCTGGAACAACTCCCGTTTTAACGACGCGTATTTCTCCGGCACCGCCGACACCGTCGCGCTCGCCGCGCAGCTTAACGCCAAGTCCCTCCGTTTCGCTCACACCAGCGGCACCTACACGCTCACCGGCGGTGCCCTCGTCCTCGGCGGTGGGGCCGGGGTCGTCGATACCGGCTCGCAAAGCGTCGCGCTCTCCTCCGTTGTCGCCGGCTCCGACGGCCTGCATAAGCGCGGCACCGCCAGCCTCACTTTAAGCGGAGCCAATCTCTACTCTGGAGCGACGCAGATCGATGCAGGCACTCTGCGGCTCGGAGGCTCGGTGGCGGCGGGCGACGGTCTCACTCCGGGCATCCTCGGCGTCGATACCTCGGCGCTTCGCCTCGGCACCGCCGCCACCGGAGCGACCGCCAACGCCTCGCTCATGATCGAGGGCGACTACACCCTCGCACGCGACATCGCCGCCACCGATGGCCCCGGCGGCTCCGGCCGCTCCCGCTTTGGCGTGTCTATTCCTAACACCGCCGCCACCTTCTCCGGCGCACTCACCTGGGGCGCGAGTTCCTCCACGCGCAGCTTCGAGCTGCATGTCGCCCAGCCGACCTCCTCGCTAGCCGTCACCGGACCGGTCTCCAGCGCGAGCGGCGCAGGCCCTCTGCTCATCAACGGCGGACAAATGGGCAGTGGTCGCGGCACGCTAAAACTGTCGAATGCCACCAACACCTTTTCCACCTCGCTCACTGTCACCCGCGGCACCTTGCTGCTCGGCGGCGACGCCCTTTCCGGTTCCGGCGTGCTCGGCACCGCCACGAGCGCGGTCAATCTCTCCGACGGCTCCAACTCCGGCGCGGGTATATCCGTCGCCGTCCTCGCCGACGGGGCTTTCCGCATCGAGCGTCCGTTCAACCTCTCCAACGGCGGTTCCAGTATCCCGATAAACGACTACATCCTCGGCGGCAATACCGCCGACGCCTCTCAGTTCACCGGCGCGATCACCGGCGGCGCGTATGCCGACACGGTCGCCACACCCAAGGCCCTCCGCCTCACCGCCGCAAGCGGCGGCGTTGCCACTTTCACCGGCGCGATCACCGAGGCCGCCGCTGGTGCGGGGCAGAAGAGCACGCTCTCCGTCACCAAGACCGGCCCCGGCACAGTCGTTATCAACGGCGCGAACACCTACACCGGCGGCACCACGGTCGGCGACGGCACGCTGCTGCTCAACAACACCACCGGTTCCGCCACCGGCTCCGGCGCGGTCACCTTGTCGGCGACCGGCACGATCGGCGGCACCGGGGCGTTCAGCGGAGCACTCACCGTGGCGGCCGGCGCGAAGCTGGCCTTCACGCTGGCGACCGCTCCCGCATCATACGACCGTTTCGACACCGGGCCGGTCGTGTTTTCCGGCGCATCCACCGTTGTTGTCTCCGCGACTGGCGACGCGCCGCGCACCGGCGCCTACGTGCTGCTGCACGCCACGGCGTCGTTGAGCGGAACGCTTCCGTCCGTGTCCTTGCCCTCCGGCTACACCGGCACGCTCGGCTTCAGCGGAAACGACCTCGTGCTCACGCTCACCCAGGTGCCTTTCGCCAACTGGGCAGCCGAGGCCGGTTTGACCGGCAACAACGCGCTGCCCACCGCCGATCCCGACGGCGACGGCGTCCCCAACCTCCTCGAATACTCCTTGGGCACCCATCCCCTCGCGCCAAGCTCCGGCCCTTCCACTTCTACTTCCAACTTAAACTCCGAAATTCGTCTCCAGATGAGTTTCCTCCGCGCCCGCGCCGACGTGACCTACGTGGTCGAGAGCTCTTCCGATCTCCAGACGTGGTCGGTCGTCGCCACCAATCCCGGCGGGGTGGGGCAGTCGGTGGCCGTCGCCGACACCGTTTCCCTCTCCATATCGCCCCGCCGTTTCCTGCGCCTGCGCGTCTCCAGCCCGTGATTTTTTCCGCTTCATGACCATCTCCCGCCTGCTCCGGCCGCTTTCCTTGCTCGCCGGTTTTTTCTCATCCCTGATTTCCCTTTCGGGCGCAAACCAGCCCCACGAGTGGCGCGACATCCGCGTGGGCGGCGGCGGTTATGTGACTGGTATCATCGCATCTCCCCAAGCACCCTATACGAAGTTCATCCGCACCGACGTCGGCGGCGCCTACCGCTGGGACGGCACTCGCTGGCGCTCCCTCACCGACCGGCTCGGCGCGCTCGACGAGCGCGTGAGCCTGGTCGAGAGCATCGCCGTGGATCCCACCGATCCCGCCACCTTTTTTATGTCCGGCGGCCGCGACAGCACCTCGCCCCAGGGCGTCGTTTACCGCACCAAAGACGGAGGCGAAACCTGGCAGGCGACGTCTTTAAACAACAACATCACCGTCAACGGCAACGGCCACTTCCGTCAATCTGGCGAACGCATCGCCATCGACCCCAACAAGCCTTCCGTCGTTTACGTCGGCACCCGCGCCGAGGGTTTGTTCAAGAGCACCGACGGCGGTCTCACGTTCGCTCAGGTTGCCTCCGCTCCAACCGGCGGCACCTTCCTTAATCACGACTCCACCTTCTCGCCCGTCGGCATCCCGATGGTCCTCATCGACCCGACCCGCGGCATCATGCCCGACGGCTCTAGCCGCCACCTTTACATCAGCGCCGCCGGTGCGGGCGTCTATCGCAGCAGCGACGCCGGGGCCACTTGGTCAACTCTTTCCGCTCTGCCCGGCGGCTCCGCTTACTACGCTCATCGCGGCGACGTCTCGGCAGACGGCAACGTCATTATCGGCTTCAGCAACGAGGGCGAATACCCCACCGCCGGTTCGCTCTGGAAAATATCCGGCTCCGGGGGCAACACGTTCACCGACGTCACTCCGGTGATCGGTGGCGTGAAGCAAAGCGCTATGGGTTACGGCTCCATTTCTTTTTCCCGCCGCTCACCAAACATCGTCTTCGTCAGCCGCTGGCACGGCGGCACCAACGTCTCCTTTTTCCGTAGTCTCGATGCCGGCGTTACCTGGGCCAACGTCACACCGACGCTCGCCCAGACTCCCGATGTGCCTTACAGCAAAGCGCGAGGCTTCATTTTCGGCCCGTCCGCCATCCTGCTTGATCCTGCCGATCCCGCCTCCGAAACCGTCTGGATGACCAACGGCAACAGCCCTTGGCGCACCACCACCCAGGGCCAGATTGCCACCACCTGGGCACCGAAGGACGCCGGTCACGACGAGCTCATCTACTGTAACCTGCTCAAACTCCCCGGCCAGCCGCTCATCTCCAACGTCATGGATATGGTCGGCTACCGCCACACTGATCTCGACTCGTCCCCGACCTACCGCCTGCCCACCGCCAACCTCTGGGATTCGAATGCCGGCGACGAAGGTCAGGGCATGTCGCTCGACCACTGCGCCAGTGATCCGCGCTACATTTTCCGCTCCGGCTTCATCCCCTTCGGAGCAGGCGAACCTTGGCTGACTTATTCTGACGACTATGGTGCGACTTGGAAAAGAATCCCTGATCAGTCCGTGATCAAACACCGCCACACCCGGCTGGCCGTGGCCTCCAACAACCCCGCCCGCCTCGTTTGCGTGAGCGCGAGCAACGCCACCGACAACCGTCCCTATTACTCCACCAACGGCGGCTCCAGCTGGACCGTCGGCACCGGTTTCGATCCGGCGTTTTATGCGCTCGAAGGCGACTGGACCACCGAGATAGTACTCATCGCCGATCGCACCGCGCCCGACACGTTTTATGTCCGCGATACGAGTTCTTATCCGATTCGCCGGCTCTACCGTTCGACCGATGGCGGCGCCACCTGGCAGCTCCGCACCAGTGATTGCCCGCCCAAATCCCTCCACTCCGTGCCCGGTCAGCCTGGCGTGCTCATCGGCGTCGGTCTGGCTGCCAGCGGACGTTCCACTCTCTGGCGTTCGCTCGATGCCGGTGCCACGTGGACACAACTCAAAGACGGTGATAACTGGAAAGCCTGCGGTCTCGGCAAAGCCGCCCCCGGCCAGACCGTGCCCGCGCTCTACGGCGTCGCCCAAATCAACGGCGTCTGGGTACTCTGGCGTTCGCCCGATGCGTTGGCGCTGCCCGGCGACGCCGCCTCCGCGACGTGGGAAAAAATCAGCGCCGACGACTGGTCGTTGCCGTTTTACTACACCATGTCGTCGTCGCTCACCGGCGACCCCGAGATTTACGGGCAGGTCTATATCGGCACCGGCGGTCGCGGAGCCTACTACGTCCGCCCGTCCGCGCCTTTGCCCGCGCCCATCAACCTCGCCGCCGCGCCCGCCGCCACCCAGGTGCGCCTCACCTGGACCGATCTCGCCACCGATGAAACCGGCTACCAGCTCCAACAACGCGGACTTTCTGCACCCGGTCCGATTTTTTCTCCGAACGACACCGTGGTCGGCAGCTCGTCCAATTACCCCGGAGAGGAATCCCCTTCCAAAGCCATCGACGGCAACCCCGGCACCAAATACCTTAATTTTGATAAACTTAACACCGGCCTTACCGTGATGCTCCCCGCCACCGCTACCGCCACCGCGATCACGCTCACCTCGGCCAACGACTCTCCGGCCCGCGACCCCGCCACTGTCACGATCTCGGGCTCGCAAGATGGCGTAGTCTTCACGCCCATCGTGCAAAACCTCGCCCTTGGCGCCTTCACCGAGCGCGGGCAATCCCGCACCTTCACCTTCACCAACACCGTCGCCTATTCCCAATACCGCATCGTGTTTTCTACTGTGGCCGATGCCGCCGGGGCCAACAGCATGCAGATTGCTGATGTGCAGTTGACGGGCACCCGCTACACTTGGTCGGACTTGGTGACAGTACCGGCCAATACCACCCGCTATGTCGTATCCGGGCTCACGCCCAGTGCTGACCAAGCCTTCCGCATCCGCGCGCTGCGCGCCACCGAGAACCATTTTATCTACTCTGAATACACTGCCCCCTTGACCGTCCAGACCTACTCCAGCCTGTCCGGCTTTAAGCAATGGCTCTTCGACTACGACCTCGACACCGCCTTGCCCGGCACCGCCGACACCGACGGCGACGGCATCTCCAATCTTCTCGAATACTCCCTCGGCACCGCTCCGGAATCTTCCACGTCTAGACCACCTGCAGAATCTCAAATCTCAGAATCCAGATTGCAGATAAGCTTCCTCCGCGCCCGCGCCGACGTCACCTACGTGGTCGAGGGTTCCGGCGACCTGGCTACTTGGAGCACTGTCGCCACCAATCCCGGCGTGGTGGGACAGTCGGTCATCGTAGCCGACACCGTTACCCTGACCGAGTCAGTCCGCCGCTTTCTCCGCCTCCGCGTTTCCAGCCCATGAACGCATTCCGTTTCCCGCTTATGCCATCCCGCAACAGATTCAGCTCATGGGCTGTTGACGCCGGCCTATTTCTTTGGCCGAAACTTGGGCTCCGCGCCGATACTTCTTACGAATGTTGCTATATTCGCGTAGGCAGCGGCGGTTACGTGACTGGCATCGTCGCATCTCCCCACGCACCCTATACGAAGTTCATACGCACCGATGTCGGCGGAGCCTGCCGGTAGGACGGCTCGACACTGCTGAATCCGGAGTGCCCGCACCCTTCTGAAACCATCCGCCCATGAAGACCGTCGATATCCCCTCATCCGCAGACCGCGCCCGCTGGCTTCGCGAGGCCGCCGAGTTGGCACCCGCTCCGCAAACCCGGGTGGTTCCTTTTGCCCGCGCCGTGAATTTCATCGCGGATACGTCCGCTTTCCAAGGCTGGCGTGCCGAACCTCTGGGACCGCCGTCCTCTGTGTTCGACCGCGAACTGCGAGAGGGCGATTATAGCGACTTTGACCTCGGCGCCCATGGCGTCGGCGCTCCGGTGTTCTCCCTGGAAAGCGTCACGCCCGGTCTCGACGCGCCCGTGTGCCTCCGCGTGCTCCTCGGCGAACTGCCATTCGAGATCGCGGCGCCGAGGGAGCCGTTCCACAGCAACATGCTCGCGCGCACCTGGCTCCAGGAGGAGACGCTCTATCTCGACACGCTGCCCGCCGCGGTTGTCCTGCCGCGCCGTTACGCCTTTCGCTACGTGAGGATCATCGTCGCCGGCCTCTCGCCCCGCCACCGTCTCCGGCTGACCGGCCTTTCGGCCCGGCTCACCGCCGCCACGTTCGACGCCGCCCCTCCGCCGCCCGCCAACCTCACACCGTTTCAAGCGCGTATCGACACCGTCGCCGTGCAGACTTTGCGAAACTGTCTCCATTCCGTTTTTGAGGACGGCCCCAAGCGCGACCGCCGCCTCTGGCTTGGCGACCTACGGCTCCAGGCGCTAGCCAACTCCGTTACGTTTCGCCGGTTCGACCTCGTGAAACGCTGTCTCCTGCTTTTCGCCGGACTGGCGCGTCCAGATGGCCTGGTCGAAGCCTGCGTCTTTGAAAATCCTCAGCCGCAAGCCTCCGGCAACCTGATGGTGGACTACGCACTCCTTTTTGCGCCGACGCTTCTGGATTACGCGGAAGCATCCATGGATTGGGACACCGCCCACGACCTGTGGCCGTTAGCGCGGCATCAAGTGGCCACCATAACGGCGGATTTCGATGCGAACGGGAAACTTCCGCCGGGCGAGCCGTTTGGCTGGGCTTTCATTGACTGGCAACCGGCGCTGCACCGGGAAGGCGCGCTGCTCGGGTTGGCGATCTACGCATTGCGTCAATCGGCCAAACTCGCCAACGGCGTCGGCGATGAAAACGGAATGAACCAACTTAACGCCCGCGCCGAAGCGTTGACCCGTATCGCCCGCGAACAATGGCGGGCCGCCGACGGCAGTTTCATCAGTGGACCGGACGCACAACGCTCGCTGGCGACAACTGCCTGGATGATACTCGCCGGCGTGGTGACGGACGTGGAAGCTCGCGCGGTGTTACACCAAGCGCTCAACGATCCGGCGCATCTGCGGCCTGCCGGGCCGTATCTCTGGCATCATGTGATCCACGCGTGCCATCTGGTCGGCGACCACGCAACTGGCCAACGCTTGTTGGAGGAATATTGGGGCAAAATGCTCGATCTCGGCGCGGATACGTTCTGGGAGGTGTTTGATCCCGACAACCACTTCGCCTCCCCCTATGAAAACGCGCAACTCAACAGCTACTGCCACGCGTGGAGTTGCACCCCTGCATGGTTCCTCCGGACATTGAATTGAGGACCAACCTACGGGCCGGCTGTGAACGACTATATTCTCTTGCTTGGCCAGATCGAGAGAGTGACGTAGAGAAGGCCAACTACGATAAACATCGTGCCGGCAAACGCGATCAGTGCGACCGTGCCCCATTGTGCGAATATGCCTTCGCACAGCCTGCTGAACCACGTGAGCGGCGCTCCTGCCACTGGGCCGGGGACGGCGGTGACCACGGCTTGTTCCGGTTTTTGCGGATCAACATAGACTAGACAGGGCTCGAAAAGGCGCAGCGCAAGCGTGGGGCCACCTTGACGTCCTATGTGGGAGAGTCGGGCGACTCCCTTGCCAGCGTGGTTATAGGCAAAAACAGGGCGGAACTCGGTCGTGTAGGGTTCAGCGTAGAGGAAGAAGTTTTTCCGGGTCGGAACGATCGACTCACCATTTAACTCATAACTGTAGGATACGAGTGTTTCCCCCTTCTGGGCCTGCACTGCATTCAGATCGCTACGGTCAAAGGCGGCGTGGATGCGCACGATTCCTTTTTCGTTATAGGCGGGAACTTTGGCGGTCTCGGGGGAAATCGCTTCGTTACGGAGTTGGAGGCGCCCTTCGTGCCAGTCGAGCACTTCGGGCAAGATGGGCACGCCGAACCAGCCGCTCACGGTTTCGGTTTTTTCGATGCGGAGGACGCGTCGCGGATCATCGGAGCGGCGACCTTCGCGTTGGAGTGCCCAGCGGATCACGGTCGCATCGCCGCTAGCGGCTTCACTAAGGACGCGACGGAGTTCGGCGGAAAGTTCGGCGACAAGCGCATCCGCGCTCGCGTGCTTGTTACCCTCATCGTCGGCGGTCGCCCGGGTAAGGACCCCGTTGGCGTAGCGGGCGGTGATTTGCTGACCGCTGGCCAGGCTGAGGCGTAAGTCGATGTCGAGTCCGGTGAGCAGATCGGCATTATCGGCGCGTTGCAGCACCATGCCGACGATGCGTCCCTCGGCGGATTCGCCGAAGAAACGCAGCTTGAACTCACGTTGACCCCAGAAAAAGGCGGCGAGCAAAAACGCTAGCCCCACGAGCGGCATTACGGAGAGGCGAAGAGCGGTGGGCATGGCTTAGGATTGGGATCGAACGGCAGGCGGGGTGCCAGGGCTCGCGTTATCCTCGACCGGATGAAAGCCGGTGCGCCCGAGCGGGAGGATCTGGCCGCAACGCACCTTCAACGCGAAGTAAACCAGGAAAGCACAGCCGATGACGTTCATCAGGATCATGAACAGGTAACCGCTGAAGTAGTCGTAGCGTCCTTCGGGCAGAAACCAGCGCGAGTAGGTGGTCACCCAGAGGCCGATGCCGTTGAGCGTAAGCAGGCGGGTGACACTGCGCACGAAGTTGAGACCCGCTTGGGCGGTGCCCATCTTGTCGCGTGGGATGTATTCGTAGATGAGCGGTTGCATCGCGATCCCGGAGAACTGTCCGACGATGGAAAGGGTCTGGCCGAAGATGATCATTTGCGCGATGGACGGGCGGCGGTCGGGCAACACGAATTGCACGAAAACGTAGTAGGTGATCTGCACGATGATCGTTCCTACGACGCCGATGCTGAACATCTTCAGGCGATCCATTTTGTCGGTGAGGATTCCTATCAGCGGGATCACGAGCACGAGGTTGATCATGCCGCCTACAAACACATTCGTGCCCATGTCTTGCTTCGAGTAGCCCCACTGCTCCGTCATCAACAATGGGTCGATGGCACCGAGGCCCGTTTGCATGAGCACCGTGGAAAAAACCAGGAGGTAAACGGGCCAAAGGGTTTTCTCGGAAAAGATATTCGTGAAGGCTCCCTTCACGCCTCCGCCGAAGTCGGCCGGCGGCGGATCTACAGGCCGACGCTCGCGCACGAAGAGCACCAGCATCAAGGTGCAGAAAAAAAGGCAGGTCGCACCCCACCAATAGATGAGTTCCTCCCCCCGCAGGGTGAAACCTGCGGAGTGGGCTACGTCATCGAAGCGCCCGCTGATCACGACCGCCGAAAGCATGATGATGGCATTGAGGAACCATGCCTGGATCGCGGCCGCCCGGCCTCGCTGCTCGGGAGGGATGATCTCCATGATGAGCGTGTCATAGGTCGAGCCGACGTCCCAGAAGATCAGATAGAGCACGACCAGCACCGCCATAGGCACGGCCGAACCGGCAAGCGGAAGCAGGAGCAGGACCACACCGAGGATCACGAAGGAAGTGACGACGAAGGGAAGGCGTCTGCCGAAGCGCGTCCAGATGCGGTCACTGTAGTAGAGACAGGGCGCGGCGACTAGCAGGTTGAACACGATGTCCAGGCTGGCGACCGAGTTAATGATCAGCGGCGATTCGATGAACTTCCGCATGGTGAAGGTCATGCTGCCGACGGCGAACATCACGAGGATGCGCGACTGACTCATCAGGATTAGCAGCAGAACCCAGCGCCAGGGGATGCGTTTGTGTTGGGTTTCAATTAAGAGCACTGGTGGGATACTGGTTCGCCAGAGGTGCCTCGCCAAGACAAGCGTGAGCCCGCGATACGCTACTTGTAGCGCCGTCGCGGCTATGCTTTACGCTCCAGGTAATACGACCGACATCGCGATCATAGGCCCCGCCGAGAGCAATGTGCTGGTGTCCCGCCCGGGAGAGCCAAATCTGTCGATCCTGTGCCTCCCTCGCCCAGGCTACGAGTAACACGTCCGCTCGCTCCCCTTTTCGACTCACCGCGCACAGCCTGCCGTTCAGTGCTACCTTCCAATTACCCCCCCTCTCTCGCTTGGGACAAATCCGCCGGTCTCTGGTTGCGCTCTGGCCCCGGCCACACCCGCGCGGTTTCCATGCTCGATGCCGTCCATCCAGCACCCGAGGCCGTTGTCCGACTCATCGTGGATGGGCAGCTCGACCGTTGGGATGCGGCTGTAGCCGAGCGTGTCTTCACCTCTCTGGCCTCGCTGCAAATGCCCGCCGATGCCGGCGATCTCGCTGGCTGCTTTCGTTGGTATCTGGAGGAAGATCGCCCTCAAGACACGAACGCGGCCTTCTTCATCGGACTAGGACTGCTCTTGATCGAACGCGCCTGGCCCGAGCGCATCACCCCCGTCATGGCCAAGCACCTGGTTGCCATGAAAACCGGCCTCGCCACCTGGTTTCGCCAGGCAGCCCTCCACCGCGACCACCGCTATGCTAACAAACACCTGGGCGATCTCGTTTGCGCATGGTGGCTCGCAGAAGATCTCGAAGACGCCGAGTGGCAGGCTGAACTTCTCAAGGCTTGTCACGACGCCGCCGACTACTGGCTCGGAGACACCGCGTGGGGTTGGGGCGAGCACCTGAGCGACACCTATTGCACGGTCATGCTCACCGAACTATCGGCCTTGCTGCTTTTCTCGCACAAGCTGCCTGAAGGCCTGCGCAATCAGGCCCTTAAGCTCTCGCACTCTTTGCTCGCCATCGAGGATGCGTTTGCCGGCGGCCCGCGTGTGCCGGCCATTCGCAGCTACGCTTTCACGGCGGCGCCCGATGTGCCGTCCTACCGTTCGCAGGTGCGTGCTTGGGATGAGTTCGCCGATGCCGGGCTCGCCGACACGTTGCCACTCACCCGTTACATGCGGTGCTTCTGCGGACATCTTTTTCACGAGCGCGGCTGGGAGAAACTTTTTCCACGTGTCTCCAGTTCCGCCGACTTGGCCATTCCGGCGCACGGAGGCGCATTTGGCCGCGCAGCTTTGCGCGGCCAAGCCCGCCTGGGCAGCCTTAGCCACTTTCCCATCATGGCAGGAATCGAGCATGCAGACTGGGGATTGGCTTGGCAGAGTTTCCCTTTGGCTTTCCACCACTCGGACGGCAGCTGGGCTTTTCTCCAGTGGGCCGCCACCGAAAACGGTGTCACCCGCTGCCACCCGGCGATGGATCGCCGCTCCGGCTACCTCGGCTCCGGCCTCTCTGCACGTCGCGAGCCTCCGCCGCCAGTCGGTGAGACGGCGTCCTTTCAGGAAGGAGGTCGCGTGGCCTGTTTGCGCACTCTGCCTGAATCGCTCGACCCGGTCTGTAATGTCGCCGACCGCCTGCGCATCCTTGGCCCTGCGAACGTAAGCGTGATCGCAGCTCCCGACGGACTATTGCTCAAAACTTCGTCCGCTTTTCTACATGCCTATGCGTGCGCAGCCGACCCGATGATCAAGCCCCAGCTTAAGGCAGTCGCTGGGGCTCAACATTGGACTCTGCCCGTTAAGCAGGATCCGCACGCGTGGATTTTTTCCCTCGATGTTCCGCTTGCCGAAGCCCCGGTGCTGACCGTTTCTCCGCAGGGGTGCCGGCTCAAATTAATTTGGGCCGACGGCGCTTGCTGGCATCTGCTCGGCACCCGCACCGCCGCCGGACTCCGGTTACACCGCGAAGGGTGAAGCATCACCATGCCCGCTGATTCAACTACCATGATACGCGTCGCCTTGATCGGGATTTCCGGCTACGGACAGACCCACCTCAGGTTAATCGAGGAACAGGTGCACGCCGGACGCCTCCGGCTTGCTTCGGTGGTCGCCCCGTCCGGCACGCCTGACGACGCGCTTGCCCAGGCCCATGCTTTGGGGGCACGAGTGTATCCGGATTTCGCCACGTGGCTTGAGGCCGAGCGAGGGGCGTTCGACCTGTGTTTTTTACCTATCCCCATTCACCTCCACGCCTCCATGGCCAGCGCTGTGCTTGACGCCGGCGCCTCTGTCATGGTCGAGAAACCGCTCGCCGCCTCGGCCGAGGATATCGCCACGCTCCTCGCGGCCCGGCCCGCGCCCGGACGGTTTGTCGCGGTCGGCTTCCAGGACTTGCACCTGCCGGAAGCCCACTCCCTGCGCTCCGCCTTTTCGCGCGGAGACTACGGCGCGCTGCGGAGTATGTCCGTCCTCGGACTCTGGTCGCGAGGAGAGTCCTACTATGGCCGAAACTCGTGGGCGGGCCGTCTCCGTGTCGCCAACGGGATGGTGCTCGATTCCCCGCTCAACAACGCCTTCGCCCACTTCGTCATGCTTCCGCTCTTTCTCGCCAGCCGCGCACCCGACGAGGCCGCGCAACCCTTCGCGGGAGAGGCGGAGCTTTACCGCACTCGCCAGATAGAAAGCTTCGATACTGCGGCCCTGCGACTTCGTTTGCCCGGGGATGTCACGCTCCAGGTGCACGTCACCCACCGTTGCGAAGGCGAGGAAGATCCCGTCATCCAACTCGTCTGTGAAAAGGCTGTCATACGTTGGACGGCGAATCGCGACATTCGGATTCGTTGGCACCATGGAGCCGAAACACGGCACCCACTGCCTGATCTCGCGGCCACGCGACGCCATCATTTTCTCAGCCTCTGCCGCCGGGCCCAGGGAGAAGACGTCTGGGTGTGTCCTCCCGCCATCGCCGCCGCCCACTCCCGGCTGGTTGTCGCATTGCACGCCGCGCTGCCGATCCACGATCTGGCACCTGCTACCCATGCGTCTATTGCAGACACCCTTCGCGACTCACTTTCGTGCGGCCGCCTGCCCTCGGAGAGCGCCGCCAACTGGGCACGTCCGGCAATGCCTTTTGTCATCCCAGGCGATGGACGGGTTGAACCAGCCCGCATCGGATTAGCAGCCGTATGATCAATTTCAGTGAACACTATGGACACTCTTAAAGAACCCGTCCGCTCCCTGCCTGTAATCGCCAGTTATGATGTCATCGTCTGTGGCGGCGGCCCCGCTGGCGTAGCGGCCGCCTTGACCGCCGCACGTAACGGGGCGCGCACCTTGTTGATCGAGTTACACGGATGCCTCGGCGGGGTGTGGACCGCTGGAGCGCTGACCTGGATAATCGACCACGAAAACAAGGGCGGCGTCATGCGCGAGATCATGGACGCACTCTCCGCGCGCGGTCTGCTCGCCGTCACCCGCGACGGAAAACCTACCTCCGGCTACGATGTCGAGGGCATGAAGGCTTTGCTGGATGACTTGTGCATCAAGGCCGGCGTGACCGTGCGCCTGCATACCCGGGTCGCCGCCGCGCTCTGCGACGAGCAACGCCGCCTCACCCACGTCATCACCGAATCTAAATCCGGACGCGAAGCCTGGCAGGGGAAAATCTTCATCGACGCCACCGGCGACGGCGATCTCGGTGCGCTCGCGGGTTGCGGCTTCGACCGCGGCCGCCCCGAAAACGGCGAGGTGCAGCCCATGACACTCATGATGATCCTCGCAGGCATCGACGCCGACTCGGTTCGCCCGTTTATCAACGGTGAAGGCGCGCCCTGGGGCGTGCCGCATCGCGCGCTCAAAGCTGAGTTGGAACGCGGAGGGAATTCCCCCTCGTATTCGTATCCGTCGCTCTTCCGCATCAACGACGGGCTCTTCGCCCTCATGGCCAACCACCAGTATGGCGTGCAATGCGACGACGCGTCCGCCATCAGCGACGCGACCATCGAGGCCCGTGCCGAGCTGCACCGCCTGATCGACGGTCTCCGGTCCCTCGGTGGCGTATGGACAAACGTGCGCATCGTCGCCACCGGAGCCCAACTCGGCGTGCGCGAAGGCCGGCGCATCCACGGACGGGCCACGGTGGACCTGCAAGGACTCATCGACGGCGTGCGGCACCCGGACGCGGTCTGCCGCGCCACGTTCTGCGTGGATATTCATTCCACCAACCCCAAGCGCGACGGCAAAGGCCTCCACGGGGCCGGTTCAAAGACCCAGCCTTATGATATTCCCTCCGGTGCACTGATCGCCCGCGACATCGCAAATCTCATGATGGCCGGACGCTGCATCAGCGGAGATTTTTTTGCCCACGGCAGTTATCGAGTGACGGGCAACGCCGTCGCGATGGGCGAAGCCGCCGGTCAGATCGCCGCGCGTGCCGCCGCGAAGGACGTGCTACCCCAAGACGTTCCGTTCAGCCCGGCAGCTCAACCCTGATCAGGGGTGAGCACGCCTTATAAAATCACGCCGCATGGGTTCTCGTCGGTTATGAAACCAGCCCCTTATGCCCCTTTGCGTCTCCACCATGCCGCCGCTTGGTATCCAGATCTTTGGTCCGAGGCAGTGTGGGCCGAGGACATGGTGCAGATGCGCGCACACGGACTCACCGCCGCACGTGTCGGTGAGTTTTGCTGGTCGCGGCTAGAACCCCGCGAGGGCAGCTTCGATTTCGGATGGCTCCGTCGCGCTCTCGATCTCGCACACGCCTCAGGTATTGGAGTCGTCCTGTGCACACCCACCGCCACGCCGCCGCTCTGGGTTTTGAAAAAACACCCCGACGCCCCGTTCCTCGACCGGGACGGCCGACCGGCGACCCACGGCGGACGTCAGCACGCGTCCTACAGCCACCCGGGCTTCCGCGCCTGTTGCGCCGGGATCGTCGCGCGCATCGCCGAGGAATTCGGCGAACACCCCGCGCTGATTGCCTGGCAAACCGACAACGAATATCGAGGGCATCAGCCCCTGGATACGAGCCCTGCCGCAGCCATCGCCTGGACCGCATGGCTGCGCGTCCGCTACGGCAAAATAGAAGCCCTGAACGAGGCCTGGGGCACCCATATGTGGAGCCAGTGGTATCAGACCTTTGAAGAAGTTCCGGTCGCCCGCGCACCCCTCACGACCGGACATCACACGTATTCGTTGGAGGCCGATTACCGGCGTTTTATGTCCGACGAAGTCGTCGTGTTCAACCGCGCCCAGTGCGACCTCATTCGCGCGCATTCGACCCGGCCTATCACCCACAACTCCATCGCGTGCACCGAAGAGGATGCGCTCGCCGCCGATCTGGATTTTATTTCGGTCGATGTTTACCAACCGCCCGACCGCCTATGGGACCCGTTGATGCATTTTGATTTTATGCGCGGACTTGGGCGGCGTCGCGGCGGCTTCTGGGTGATGGAAACCGCGCCCGAGTGCCTGGCCCGCGTGCCGTTTCCCCGTCATTGGCTGCGCAGCCTGGCGTTCGCGAGTTGGTGCTCCGGCGGCGAAGGTTTTTCCTACTGGCTCTGGCGCCAGCAACGCAGCGGCGTCGAGATCTCGCACCCCTGCATCTTGCACGCGTGCGGCAAACCGACGCTCGGTGCGGCGGATGTTCGCCAAGTCGGCGAACTCCGGCCTCGCTTGGAACCGCTTTTGCGCGAGTGGCGGCCCGCTCTCGCCGAAGTCGCGTTGCTGCGCAGCGACCGCCACGGACGCACCTTGCTCGATCATGGCATCGGCACGTTTCGCGGCGGGTTTTCCTGGTGGGAAGTCATGCACACCCATCACCGCGCCTTGCTGGCCGCCGGCGTGTGGAAAGACGGCCTGTTCGACGGCGACGCGTTGGATGGCTACCGCATGGTATTCGCCATCGGCCTCATGGCATGCACACCGGAGTTTTTGGAAAACGCGCGGCGTTTCGTTGCCTCCGGCGGCGTGCTGGTGCTCGGCGCTCACGCCGGCACGCGCACCGTCGCTTGCACGATTCCGACGAACGCGATTCAGGGCGACTTGGAGAAACTCTTCGGCTTCGAGGCCGCGCATCTGAGCTACCTGCACGAAACGCCGGTCACGCTCGCGGATGGCACGCGGGCCACGGGCAAATACGGCATGATCGCCTATCTACCGCAGCCCGGTGACGAGGTCATGGGCGTTTACGATCACCCACGCTTCGGCGGGCTCGCCTGGGGCGTGAGTCGTGCGTTCGGCTCGGGCAGGGTCTATGCGCTCGGCAGCGAACTCGACCTCGCGGCGACCACGTCGCTGCACACTGGCATCGTGGATCGCCACACGGTGGCGCGTCACCCGCAGCAGCCAGGCGTTTTTGTTTTCCCGCAACGCGCCGCCGACGGCTCTGGCTCCCGCGCTTGGGCGGTGGTCAACTCCACCGAGGCCTCCGCCCAAATCACGCTGCCGTCCTCTGGTAGCGATTTATTGGGACAGCGTCCGGTCAGTGCGACGTTCGAGCTTGCCGCCGGAGAGGTCGCGTTTGTGGAAGCCAGCTAAATAATCTTTATGGCCTCATCCCGAATAATTCGCGTCGATATTAAGCAGCCTGCGACTCCCGTTCGGCTGGACCCTTTGCACTGCATCGGCGCGGCCCGTGCACTCGACGCCCGCCGCGCCGACTGGCAGGAGCAGGCCCGACGGCTGCGTAAGGAAT
>CANIWJ010000011.1 GCA_947471035.1 Verrucomicrobiota bacterium | reverse complement strand
TAGAGCCTATCCGGCTAACCAATGAAGTGGCGCGAGGAGCGAAATTTGCCGTCCGGCAAGGCGGCCGACCGGGAGGCGGGCCAGAGGCCCACCTCCGCCTCGGCCGCCTAGGCCGAACCCGCTTTCCTGCTCAACGCCACTCCATTGGTTAGCCGGATAGGCTCTTCGGACCGCCTAAAGGCGGGACTCCAACGTTCGGGCTCGCGGAGCTGATGTGGCAGCGGGGGACGGCGACCCCGCCCTACATGGTTTCAGCTTCTCCCCGCCCAAGGAGGCAAACGTGACATCACTTTGTGTTACACCCGAAAAATTGAGGGAACAAGAAGAAGGGTTGACAGGCGGGCCGCCGTGCTTGGTTTTCTCGCCTCCCTTACGGCGGCCATAGCTCAGTTGGTTAGAGCACTAGATTGTGATTCTAGGGGTCGCGGGTTCGAATCCCGTTGGCCGCCCCATTTTTTGTCTTTCCGAGTAAAAACTCGAAACTCGCGGGGCTTAGAGCCTATCCGGCTAAATCGGACGGCAGGGTGCGGCGACCCCGCCCTACATCGGATCAATAGGCCAGGCTGCAGCTGATGTAGAACTGGGTGTCGTAGCGGCCGGTGGCGCGGGTGCCCTCCCCTGCCACGGCCACGGAGGCGGTGGTGGAGAAGTATTTCGCACCAGAGAGGTTCATTTGCAGGCCGTAATCCCATAGGCTCTCTTCGCCGCCGCGCTCAAAGCTGCCAAAGCCGATTTCGTAAAAAGGGGAAAACGCGACTTCCTGTATCCAGGTCTTGGCGAAGCCCAGGCGCTCGCCGCCCAAGGGCTTGAGGTGCAGGAATTGGATGAGGTAGGCCCCGTTATCCCCACTGACTTCACTGGATTGGTAGGCACGGAAGGCGTTGGCGCCGCCGAGCGAGAAGTTGTCTCCACCCGCGAGCTGCTGGTTGGTGATCTGCCAGGAAACCTGGGTCTCGGTGGACCAGCCGTCCAAGGCGGCAAGCCAGGGGCCGAGTTGCTGCACGCGAGCATAGTTCAGGACGTAGTGGCGGGTGGTGGGTTCGCCGGTGGCGGTGTTGTAGAACTGCTGGAAATCGGCGGTGCTGTTGCGCGCGCTCAGGCCGGCGAAATTAAAAATCACGCCCGCCACGAACTGGTTGGTCGCGGTGGCCTCCTTCCAGTTGAGCACGCTGTTGAGGGTGAGCTGGGCGGCATCGTAATCCGCGCCGCCGACCACGACGGAGTTAAACAGGCTCTCGCGTTGGTATTGGTTAAACGCGGCGGTGGCGTTGGCACCCCATTGGAACTTTTCCCGCTCCCAGATTGGCAACTCGTATTTGAGCGAGCTTTGCAGGGTGGTGCTGGCCGAACCGGGGATGCCGGGGATGGTGGACGAGGCGGTGTCGGAATAGTTGGCGCTGGCGGTAAGGCGCTGGCCGGGGAGCGTGGGAACGGTGTAGTTGAGCGAGTAGTTGGCGAACTCTTCGATGCGGTTGCCGGTGACAGCGTTGAACGAGACTTGGTGGTCTTCGATCAAGGGGTTCTCGAACGCGCCGCCGAGGGAGTAGCGGTCGGTGCCAGAGGATTTAGTGGCGTGGTTGTTGTAGCCGGCGCGCAGGCTCCATGGGCGTTTTTCGTCGATCTGGATTTGGGCGACGCTTTGGCCGAGTTGCTGGCCGGGCTCGAAGACGACCCGGGCGCTGCGGTAGGGACCGGAGTTGAGCTTCTTCACTTTAGAATCGAGCGAGGCCTGCTGGAGGATGGGCTCGGCGAGCAAGGGGTCGAAGAGGCGGGCGAGGCGGGCATCGCTGCTGCGGTGTTTGGCCTCGGCGCTGTAGCCGCCCTGGCCGTCGGCATACTGGACGCGGTAGGCTTCGAGGCGGAATTCGTTGATCTGCACGCGGAGCTGACCGTCCACGATTTCCTGGGGCGGCACGACCACGGACATGAGCGGGTAGCCCGAGGCGCGGTAGATGTCGGTGATGTCCTGCTGGATGAAGCGGGCGTCGCCAAGGGTGAGCGGCAGGTCGCGGTAGATGGCGAGTTTGGTGGTGAGCGCATCGATCAGCGCGGCGCGCTGGGCGGCGTCCACCTTGCTGGTGCCTTGCAGGAGCACGAAGTCGGTGGCGGGGATCGGCGCAGCGGCGGCGGCGGTGCCGACGAACTCCAGTTGGAGGCGGCGCAAGGTGGGCGTGATCACGGCGCGGTCGTTCGCGCCGGGGGCGGCGATGAGGGCGGGGAAATCGATCAGGCCTTTCGTGGAGGGCAGCTCGGCCACGGGCGCGGGGTATTGTTCGAGGGGAGACTGGGGGCCGAGGACCTTGGCGGCTTGGGCCAGCGCAAAGGGTGCGGGCAGAAGCAGGCAGGCGGCGGCGAGGCGAAGGGAGAAGGAGTGGTTCACGCGGAGAGAGGAAGGCATGGGATGCGATTAGGTGGGATTAGCTGCCTTTGGACCAGAGGGCGGCCTTGGCCTGCATCTGTTCGGTGGTGAGGCCGGCGGAGGCCTGGGCCTTGGTGGACTGGGCTTTTTCGGTGAGGCCGGTCTGAACCACGCGGGTGATCTCGGCGGTGACCGCCTGTTTGGCGGCGGCGGCGGTTTTCTCCTGTTTGGCCTGTTGCTGGGAAGCGACGAGGTATTGGCCGACCTGCGCCTTGGCGTTGACCACGCCGGCGGCCATCTGGGCCTTGAGGCGGGCCATGTCCTGGGCGGCTTTGAGGTATTGAAGCAGCATGGCGTCCTCGCGTTTCTGGCTCTCGGCGCGGGCGACTTCTTCCTGGGCCTTGGCGAAGGCGATGGCGTTTTCCACCTCGGTCTTGGAGGGGCCGCTCTTGGCGATCAGGCCGCCGGTAAGGGTGCTGGCGGCGTCCTGCATGAAGTTCTTCACCTCGGTGACGGCGGTGATGCCATGCTTGGCAACGAAGGCGGCGGCCTTGCCGGCGTCGCCGAATTTGGCCCCGACGACGTCGAGCTGCTGTTTGGCGGCAGCGAGAGTGGCGTCGGCCATGTTGGAGTAGGTGGCGATGCCGCCCTTGACCGCGTTGAGCGCGCCGTCGGGGGTGGTAAGAATATCCTTGGCAGCGTTTTTGACCTGGTTGGCGGCGTCGCCCGGGTTTTCGAGGGCCTTGATGCCGAGCTCTTGCGGGGAGCCGCCGAAGGTCTTGGCGAACTCTTCGCCGGCGGCACCAGTGATGGTATTGGAGGCCTTGAAGAAGCCGGTCTTGTCAGCCTGTTCGAGGGAGGTGATGGCGGCATCCTGCGCGGCGGCGGCGGTGCGCGCGGCCTGGGCGGCTTGATCGCGGGCGGAGGGGCCGTCGCCGCTTCCGTTCCAGAGATTGCTGGCCATGTCTTTGGCGACGGCGTCGGGGGATTTGCCGGCCTTGAGGTCGTTGTAGGCCTTGGTGGCGGCCTCGATGGTCATCTCGCCGCCGGGAACCATGCTGGCGGCGTGGACGCGCAGGAGGGCCTCGGGCGAATCGGCGTTTTTGTAGGCGTCGATGCGGGCGTTGATTTTGCTGGTGATGACGTCTTCGGGCTGGGCACCGTAGGTTTTAACGAACTCGTCGCGTGCGGCCTTTTCGGCGCCGACGTAAGCCTGGGCAGCACCGGTGGGGTCCTGGGTGGCGGCCTGTTTGATGGCCTCGTCCTTGAGTGAGCCGCTGAGGTTAACATAGGCGGAGGCGGCCACCTTCATGTTTTCGGCGAGCTGCTCCTTGTCGAGCGAGCCGTCGCTGTTGAAGGGCTGGCGGTTGACGACCTCCTTGGCGAGGACGCGCGGGTCGTTAAGGGCTTGTTCGGGGGAGAAGCCGAACTCCTGAGCAACGGCTTCGTTGAGGCGATCCTTGTAGCCGGCGGCGAAAGTTCCGGCCTCGCCCGCAGCGCCCTGGGGAGTGTTGAGCTGTTTATTGAGGATGGCGATGGAGATGCGCTCGAGTTCGGTGAGGGCCTCGCCGTCGGCGTTTTTGGTGGGGACCTTGGAGAGGTCGAGCGCGCCGCCGGTGAGCTGGTTGAGTCGGTCGTTGAGGCGGGCGCGTTCTTGGGCGGCCTGCTGGGCCTGCTGTTCAGGCGTAAGCGTGATGCCGAACATCGCGCTGACGGAGGCCTTGGCGGCGATCGTTTGCGCGATGCGGGCCTCCATCGCGGCGGCTTCTTGCGCTTGGGTTCTCTCGACGGAATCGAGCTGGGTCTGAAGCTCGCGCAGGGCGGGCACAGACTTCACCAGCGAGTCGCGCATGGCGGTGGAGTCGTCGAGGACGCCGCCGGAGTTGATCTTGTCGGCGACCGATTTGGCGTAGGCCAGGGCGGCGGGCGAGAGGACGGTGGCGAGCCCCTGGCCGACGGTGTTGGTCACTTCGGCGGCGGTGGCTGCCTTGGACTCGAATTGTTTCACCAGCGGATCGTTGGCGACCATGGTAGCGGCGGTTTTGGCCGGGACATCGGAGTCGGCGAGGGCGAGGAGGGCATCGGCCTGCTGGAGGCTGGTGCTGCTGGAGGCGTAAGCGGCGGCACCGGCGGCCTGGGCTTGGGCGAGTTTTTCGGCGGCGGCGGCGGCCTTGGCTTTGGCGTCGGCCATCGCTCCGCTGACGTTGGCCAAACGCGACTCGACCTCGGCGAGCTTGGTGGAGAGTTCGTCTTTCTTGGTTTCGAGCTCGGCGACCTTGCGGTCGTTGGCGGCTATCTTTTCGCGTCCGCTGGCGGCTTCGAGCGCGAGGGCATCGCGCTGGGCGAGGGTCTTGGCCTCGGTGGCGACGATGGCTTTGGCGGCGTCGATAATGCGCTGATACTCGGCGACCTCGCTGCCGCGACCAAGGCGGGCGGCGTCGGCCAGGCGCTGGGTGAAGTCGGCGATGTTGCGTTTGGCGTCGGCGATGGCCTCGAGGTTTTTGTTGGCGAGGGCGAGCTGGTTGTTCACCTGCTCGAACTGGCCGACCAGGAGGGAGCGGAGGCCGCGCTCCACCTCGATGGCTTTGGCGGTCTGGTTGAGTTGCTGGCCGGTCTCTTTTTGGATCTGGTTGGCGATACGGAAGCCGATGGCCTGGGTTTGGAGGTTATTGCTGGCGGCATCGGCGGCGTAGGCGGCGGCGATGTAGTTTTTGGTGAGCTGATCCTGCTGATCGAGCGGGGTGTTGAGGATGGCGAGATTCGGCTTGGTAATGATGAGGCCGGTGGTCGCTTGTTCGACGATTTTACCCAGGTCGATGACGGGGATTTTGTCACCCTTGGCGGCGGCGAGGGCGACCAGCTGGGCGCGCTGGACTTCGGTCGCCTGAGTGCTGGAGGCGCGCAGGACCTCGGCGGGGATGACCTCGGTAATTTCCTTGAGGCTGGGGAGGATGCGGCCGGTGGTGCGCGGAGCGGCGTTGAGCACGTAGTTGGCTGCATCGTCGCCCGCGAGGGTGAAGCCGGAGAGCACTACGGGCTTGTTGTTGCCGACATCGGCGGTGGCAAAGCTGGCGGTGCCCTGGGTGGTGACCAAGGCGAGGGCGTCGCCGGAGACGACATTCGAGAGGGTGCCGCCGCTGACGGTGGCGCTGGTGTTACCGTCGAAGAGTTTTTCGGCGACCTGCACGCCGGAGATATCCACCTGGCGGGGGGCGATGAGGACGTCGATACCGGTGGGCTGGCGCAGGGCGTAGTTGGTGGCGTCGGTGCCGGTGATGGCGTAGCCGGAAGCGGTGACGGGCTTGGGGGCGGTCTGGGCGTTTTTGTTGGCGATCAGACCGGAGGCGGACGTGGTAACGAGGTTAACGACGTCGCCGGTGACGGTGCCGGAGAGCGCGCCGCCGGTGAGGACGACGTTGAGGGTGCGATCGTAAACCCGGTCCACGGCGTCGGCACCGATAACGGAGAGCTGCTTGGCGGCGATATCGGCCACGAGATCGAAGGGCAGGACCTGGGAATAGTTGCTGGCATCGGTGCCGCGCAGACCGGCACCGGTGAGGGTAACGGGCTTGTCTAGGCCCACGTTTTTGTCGGCGAAGGTGGCGGTGATGGCGGAGAGGGCGAAGGTCAGGTCGTCGCCGGGCAGGAAGCCGGTGAAGGTGGCGGAACCGGACAAGGTGGCGGCGGTGGTGCGATCATAGGTGCGGTCGTTGGCGCTCAAGCCGCCGATGGTGACGAAACGCGGATTTACGGTAGCGCTGAGCAGCGGGGCAACGAGGTTGTAGTTGCCCGCTGCGGTGCCGGTGATGCCGAAGCCGGTGACGGTGACCGGGCGATTTTTACCGGCGCTCTTGTCAAAGAAAGAGGCGGTGGGGGTGCCGGTGAGCGTGACGACATCGGAGCCCAGCGGGGCGATGCCGGCGGTGCCGGAAAGCTGGGCGATGGCGGTGCGGTCGTAGAAACGATCCAGCGCAGTGAGACCGGTGACCAAGAGATCGGCCTGGGTGATAGAGGCGGTGAGACCGGCGGGGTCGATCAGGCGATAGTTGCCCGCATCGCCGCCGGAGAGGCTGTAGCCGGAGGCGGTGACCGACTTGGCGGTGCCGACGTTTTTATCGAGGAAGGAAGCGGTGGCGGCGGCGGTGACGAGGGTTACGGAGTCGGCGCCGAGCGGGGCGATCACGCCGCGAGTGGAGAGGGTCGCAGCCAAGGTGGCGTCGTAGGTTTTATTGGCGACGGAGGCACCGGTGATGGCGAGGTCGGCGCGGGTGACGGACGCGCTGAGCGTGGTCGGGAGACGGAGGGTGTAGTTGGCGGCGTCGGTGCCGGCGAGGGTTAGGCCGGAGACGGTGACGGATTTGGGCGAGAGGGAGACGTGTTTGTCGGTAAAGGTGCCGGTGGCGATGCCGGACAGGGAGATAGATTCGGCGGAGGCGAGGACGTTGTTGAGCGAGCCGAAATCGAGCGTGGCGGTGCCGGTGAGCGGGGCGGTGCGGGTGGTGTCGTAAACGCGATCCACGGCGGCCAGGCCGATGACACTGGCATCGGCGGGGGTGATCGAGGCGGAGAGCGCGGGCGAGACGAGGCGGTAGTTGTTGGGGTTATTCAGGCTGGTGCTGGAGAGGATCAAGCCGGAGACGGTGACCGACTTGGCGGTGCCGACGTTTTTGTCGGCGAAGGCGGCGGTGCGGGTGGATTCATCGAGGGTGATGGATTCGCCGGTGAGCACGCCTTGGAGCGCGCCGGTGCCGGTGAGGCTGGCGGCGAGGGTGCGGTCGTAAACGCGATCCACGGCGGCGAGGCCGGTGACCGTGAGGTCTTTTTTGAGGATGGTGGCGGTGAGGCCAGTGGGGGTGGTGGCGGTGTAGTTGTCCTTGTCGTTGCCGGAGAGGGTGACGCCGGAGAGGGCGACGGTTTTGTTCACGCCGGCGTTGGCGTCGGCGAAAGTGACGGTGGTGGCACCGACGTTGATGGCGAGGTCGTCGCCTGTGATGGTGCCGCCGAAGGTGCCGGTGCCTGAGATGTCGGCGAAGACGGTGCCGTCGTAAGTTTTGTCGGCGATGGTGAGGCCGGAGACTGTGATGCCGCGGCGGGCGATGGTGCCGGTGAGGGCGGAGGGCTGAGCAAGGGTGTAGTTGCCTGCGCCGTTGCCGGAGAGGCCGAAGAGACCGGTGAGGGTGACGGGGCGGGCGAGGCCGGCGAATTTATCGGCGTAGATGGCGGAGACGGCGGAGAGATCGGCCGAGACAAGGTCGCCGGAGAAGACGGCATCGAGGCCGGTCACGGAGAGCGGGGCAGTGCGGGTGCCGTCGTAGGTCTTGTCGGCGGAGAGGCCGACGAGGTTGAGGGGGGCGGCGGCGATGTTGACGGTGAGGCCGGTGGGCTGGGTGAGAACGTAGTTAGACGCGGCGGTGCCGGTGACCGCGTAACCGGAGGCGGTGACGGGTTTGGCGTCGCCGATGTTTTTATCCACCATGCTGCCGGTGGGGGCGGCGGTGACGAAGGTGATGCTATCGGAGCCCTGCACGCCCTGAAGGGTGCCGCCGGAGAGGGCGACGGTGTTGGTGGCGTTGTAGAGACGGTCGAGAGCGGTGACGCCCGAGACGGTGAGGGTGGCGGGAGTGATGCTGGCGGTGAACCCGAAGGCGCTGGTCGCGTCGTAGTTGGCGGCGGCAGTGCCGGTGACGGTGATGCCGGAGAGGACGAGAGGCTTGGCGGTGCCGACGTTGGTGTCGGCGAAGGCGATGGTGAAGGCGGAGCCGTCTATGGTGGCGTCGTCGCCGGAGAGGATGCCGCCGAACTGGACAGTGCCGGTACCGGTGGCGCTGGTGGTGGCGTCGTAAATTTTATCGTTCGCGACGAAGCCGGAAACGGTGATGGGACGCGCGGTGATCGTGGCGGTGAGTCCGGCAGGTTGGAGGAGATTGTAATTATTGGCGGCGTCGCCGGTGAGGGTGAAGCCGGTGACGGTGACGGGCTTGGCGGTGCCGACGTTGGTATCGAGGAAGCTGGCGGCTGCCCCTGAAGCGACCACAGAGACGACATCAGAGCCGAGGGCATTGACGGTGGCGGTGCCGGAAAGGGCGGCAACGGTGGTGGCGTCGTAAACGCGATCGAGCACGGAGAGGCCGGTGAGGGCGAGGTCGGCCGGGGTGATCTCGGCGGTGAGGCCGGTGGGCACGCGCAGAACGTAGTTAGCGGCGTGGGTGCCGGAGAGCGAAAGTCCCGCGACGGTGACGGACTTGGCAGTGCCGACGTTTTTATCGGCGAATGCGCCGGTAGCGGTGCCGGAAAGCGTAACGGTGTCGCCCGAGAGCGGGGCGATGGTGCTGGTGCCGGCGAGGGGCGCGGCGGGGGTGGCGTCGTAAACTTTGTCGAGGGCGGCAAGGCCGGTAACGTCGAGCGCGAGGGGACGGATGGTGGCGGTGATGCCTGCGCTGGAAATAACGTAGTTGGCGGCGTCGGTGCCGCCGAGAGTGAGGCCGGAGACGGTGACGGGCTTGGCGACGCCGGCGTTGACGTTGGCGAAAGTGCCGCTGGGCGTGCCGGAGACTGAAACGGAATCGGAGCCCAGTGGAGCGACGGTGGCGGTGCCGGTCAGGGCGGCGGCGAGGCTGCGATCGTAGTCACGATCCAGCGCAGTGATGCCGCCGAGGGCGAGGGTCGCCCGGGAGACGTTGGCGGTGAGATTCGTGGGGAAGACGAGGTTGTAGTTGTTCGCCTGGGCGCCGGTGAGGTTGAAACCGGTGAAGGTGGTGACGGGCTTGGCAGTGCCGAAGTTCTTGCTGGCGAAATAAGCGGTCTGGGTGAAGGCGGTGTCGATGACGACGTTGTCGCCGCCGAGGGGCGCGATAGTGGCGGTGCCGGACAGGGGGGCGATGTCGGTGGCGTCGTAAACGCGATTTACGGCGGTGAGGCCGGTGAGGGCGAGATCGCGGCGGGTGATGGAGAGCTGGCCGGGGCCGGTGACGTTGAACGCGTAGTTGTTGTCGAGGCCGGCGGTGGCGGTGATGGCGTAGTTGCCGATGTTGGAGGCGAGGACGGCGGTGGTGGAGAGCGTGGGCGCGGTATCCAGAACGCTGATGCTGTCTCCGGGCACGAAGCCGGTGTAGGTGGCGGAGAACGCGGGGTTCGCGTCGCGGTAGGTGCGGGTGGCGTTGTCGGGGCGGACGTCCAGCGTCTTCTTGGCGACGGTGAGGTTGCCCGCGCCGGCGGTAGAGACTGCGACGCCGTAAACGGTGCCGGTGGTGACGGTCGGTTTGGCGGTGGCGGTGATGCCACCGGTGTAGGTGCCAGCGTTGGCGAGGCCGCCGGTCCCGATGGAGACGGTGTTGGCGAAGCCGAAGTTTACGAGGTTGGCGAGGTCACTGGAGGTCGAAGGGATGCCGAAGACGGTGCCGGAGACGGCGTTGCCGCCGAGGGTGAGACTGGAGAGGGTTAGATTGGCGGAGACGGTCTGGCCGTAGGTGATGGAGGCGTTGCCGACGGAGACTCCGAGGGTGGGCTGGACGGTGTAGATGAACCCATCGCCGGCGGGGAGATCGGAGGGGATGGGCGAGGCAGCGTTAAACGCGCGATTGTAGTAAACCCAGTCGCGGCCAGTGGTGGCGAGGTCGGCTTGAAGGTTGGGCAAGTCGGGTGCGCCGGTCTGGTTGGGGGTGGTGGAATAGACGAGGTAGCGGCCGGGGTTGACGGTGGCGAAGCGGAACGGGTCAGTCGCGCCGGTGCGGTTTTCGAAGCGGTCGGCGGCGGCGATGACGAGGTTGCCGGTGCCGAGGGAGAGGGTGACGGAAGCGTTTAGGGTATCGCGGCCGAGGACGACGACGCGCTCGCCGGCATCGCGGAAGGAGGCGTTGGCACCGGAGGCATTGGCGACGAGGGTGAGGTCGCCGTTGTCGGTGGTGATGGAGGCGTTGACGAGGATGCGGCGTCCGGCCTGAAGAGTGAGGTCGCCGCCGTCGCCGGTGGGGTTGTTTACGTTGATGGCCGAGGAGACGGTGATGTCGTTGTTGGCCTGGAGGGTGATGTTGGTGCCGAGGGAGAGGGAGTTGGCGAGGGAGGCGGCGGAGATATTCAGATTGCCGCCGGGGCCGGTGCTGAAAGATGCGCGGCTGGAGAAGTCGAAGGGGCCGGTGAAGTGATAAACGGGGCGAATGGTTTGATAGCCGCCACCACCCCAGGTGGAGCTTGCGATCAGGTTATTTCCACTGAGGGCGATGGTTGCGCCAAAGGGACGCACATCGCTGCCCTCGTTGGTAGTGGGGACGAGGGAGGCTACGTGGTTAACGGCGCCGTTTTTCCAACCGTCTTGTTTTTGAAAGATGAATACGGGAGAAAAGCTGGTCTGGGTGCCATGGCCGCCGTAAACAAAAGCGCCTCCGGCAGAGGGGCTGCTGACGGCGATGGTGTTGCCATCGACATCGACGTCGTAGCCGAAGTTACGGGCGGTGATGGGAGCGGTGAGACGGGCGACCGGGGTGGTGGCGTTGGCCCAGGTGCTGGTGCGCTCAAAGACGTAAACGCCTCGGCTAGCACCGAATTGCTGACCATCACGTTGATAACCAACCGCGAGAGTATTGTTGTCGAGGCCAAGGGAAAATCCGAAGCCGGCGCTGTCCTGGACGTTGCTGAGGAGGGTGGAGCCTGCGAGGCGGGTGGCGGTGGCGGTGGCCCAGTTATTCGCGAGATTTTCGAAGAGATAGACGTTATAATTGCCGACGCCGTCGGCAGCGGCGTCAAAGAGCTGCCGGGTCGATTGGCTGGCGGCGAGGGTGTTGCCGGAGAGCGCGATTACGGAACCGAAGTTGTCGGCGGTGCCGGAGACGCCTTGGGGGTTACGAAGGGTAATTGGGTTCGAGAGACCGGAACCGATGTTCGTGAAAACGTTTACCTTGCCGAGTGCGTTGGGCCCGGCCTGAGGCGAGCCGTAGGCAAGCGTAGTGCCGTCGAGGGCAATGGATTGAATATTGGCCGAATCATCGAAGGTGGACGTGAGATTGGCGGTGCCGTTGCGCCAGGCTGCGCCTTTTTCATATAAATGAACCCGGTAGGGGCTCGATCCGCCAGTGGAGGCGATGCGGTTGCCGCTTATGGCGATATTGGCGCCGATTCCCCTGCCCATGAGGGAGGCGGCCAGAGCGCCGTTTTCGTAAACGTAGATACGTCCGGAATTGGTGCCGCCATAGATTTGGTCCCAATAATAAGCGTCGCCGACGATGGCGGTGTTGCCGTCGATGGCGAGGTCCACGCCGTTGGAGGAGGCGATGAATTTATCCGCTGCGTTTAAGGGGCCAAGATAGTAGGGGTTGGCGAAGGCGGGGTCGGAGGTGGCGGAGCGTGAGGTCCAGGTACCGTTGATACGACGGAATTGTTGGACGGCGCCGGTTTGAGTGCGGCCGTATTGAGCGGCGAGGGGGGATGCGTAGGGCATGCCGAGCATCGCGTAGTTCCCGTCGATGGCGATGGAGCTGATATAGGAGGCAGCGTTGGCGGTGGGGTCGATGTAGGTGTAGCCGGGGGTCGCGTAGAAGGAAGGGGAGCTTGACCCGTAGTTAATGAGGGACTCGGGGTTTTGATAGAAAAGGACCTGGGCTCTGCCTGCGTTATCGCTGCTGACGAGGAGGGTATCGCCGGAGTAGGCGAGGCCACCACGGTTCAAATTGAGCGGACTGGAGGGGGAATTGGCGGAAAGTTGACCGGTTCCCGATCGAAAAACGGACAACATGTGGACGTTGTTAGCCGCAAAGAAAGACTTGGTACCTTCGCCGACCCATGATCCCGCAGGAGCGAAGCTGGTGGTGAAGAAGTTTTGGTTGAGAGGGGTGATCGTCCCCTTCGGATCATAGAGGAAGAAGTCGTCCCAGAATGCGGTGCCGTTATCGAAACTAGCGCCGACAAACTCACTGGTCGCGACCATGTTGGTGCCGAGCTTGGCATTAGCAACGGAGGGGAAGCCTCCGGTTTGCATGGTTTGATAGCTGATGTTTTGGAGGAAATTGATCCCGCCGTCGTGGATTTGGGCGGCGTAAACCGCTCCGACGTTAATGTTAGTGGTGCGGTCCGAATCGAAGTCGGGGTCGGTGACGTAAACCATGACGCGACCGTCGGTGTGTTTCACCATTTCGAAGCGGTGGCCGAAGCGTATTGACTGGGTATCGCGGCTATATGCCTGCTCCGGGTTGACGACCTTGGATTTGAAATTCGGGGTGAGACCGGTGATTTGGCCGTCATACCCGGCGACATTCGGAGCGGTGGAGTTGACCACACCGCTGCGCCAGCCGGTGCCTTTGGCTAAAGCATAGATGGCCCCGTAGGCGTAGTCGAAGCTGCCGGTGTAGGTGGGGTTGTAGGCGCTGGTGTCGAGGACGGCAATGTAGTCGTCAACGATGCGGGCGGAGATGGGGTTTTGGTAACTGGGGTATCCGCCGGTGGAGAAACCACCAATACGGGCGGCGATAGCGCCGGACTCGAAGATGTAAATCGCACCGGTAAGGCGGCCGGCCACAACGGCATTTTCCCCGCTAATGGACACGGAATAGCCAAAGCCGGCGCCGTTCGTATCGGCATCGGCACCGGGGCGAGAACCGAAGCCCTCGATGGTGCTGCGGAACTCGTTCATCGAATCGGTGACGGTGCCGATGGTGATATTTTTGGGGTCGAGGAGCCACTGGCCGTTCGCGGCGGAAGCGGAGCGGGCGGAGGCGTCCACCGTGCCGGAGACGCCGAGGCCGGCGAGACCCGAGGTCTCGACCGTGCCGCCGTTGCCGGAGGCGGAGCCGCCACGGGCGGTGATGGTGCCGGCAAACTCGGTGGTGCCGTCGGCCCAGGCGACCACGGTGCCGCCCTGGCCGGACTCGCCGGTGGCGTCGGCGCGCAGGGTGGTCTTGTCGCCGATGTAGGTGCGGGAGGCGTTGGCCTGCTCTTGGACAAGTGCGCCTTGGTAGCCGCCGCCGACCAACACGGTGCCGCCACCAGTCGCGCCGGAGGCATCCACGGTCGCGCCGAGCAGGGACACGCGGTCGCCGAGCAGGGACACGGTACCGCCCTGGCCTTCGGAAGCGGTGGCGTCGAGATTGGCGGAGACGAGGTTAATTCCGGGGCCGGAGCGCACGGTGATGTTACCACCGGCGGACGTGCCGGAGGCGTCGAGCAGGCCGGCCGAGGTCAGGAGTATTTCGCGGTTGGCGTCGATGGTGATGGTGCCGCCCGCGCCGGACGCGCCCTTGGCCAGCATGGCGGTATCGCTGGTGATGGCGTCGGTCTTGATCGTGATCGTGCCACCGCTTTGGCCGGAGACATCCTGGGTGCCGCCGTAGTTTTCGACGTTGGCGGCCTCGATGCGAATGTCGCCGCCGTCGGTGCCACGGGTGGCGGTGACGGTACCGGTGCTCTGCACGGTGCCGTTGGCGGCGGTGAGGTAAACGCGGCCGTCTTTTTCGGTCACGCCAGTGGCCTGAATGAGGCCGGTGTTGTTGCCGGCGAGGGCGTAGATATTGCCGTTGAAGGTGCGCAGTTCAGCGGCGAGGGCCTGGATGCGGCCCTCATTGGTCACATTGTGGTCGCGTTCGCCGAGGCTGACGGCGTAGGCGCCATTCAGCCAGCCGGCGTCGGTGACGACGTCGATCTGGGTGCCGGCGGCGAGGCCGACGCGACCGGCGGGGGCGGTGATCGTGCCGAGGTTAGAAACGGTGTAACCGGCCAGGAGCACATCGCCGGTGGTGGAGGAGATTTTGCCGAGGTTGGTGACGCCCTTAGGGCTATTACCGAAGAGGCTGAAGCCGCCGCCACGCAGGAAGTCGGCGTTGCTGATGTCGAGGGTGGAGGCGACGAAGGCTCCGCCGGTCAGCACCTGGCCGTCGGCCCCGATGATGATGCCGTTGCGGTTGATCAGGAAGAGGCTGCCGGTAGCGGTGAGGCGGCCGTTGATCGAGGAGGCGTCGAGACCGGTGACGCGGTTGAGGGTGGCGCCGGAACCGTTGTTGAAGTTGACGGCGTGTCCGGCCCCGACGTTGAAGGAATCCCAGTTAACGATGCCAAATTTGCTACTCTGGTTAATGTCCATCCGCGTGCCCGCCGTCTGGATGCGCAGCTCGCCGTTGACCACCGTAGCGCCGCTCGGCAGCGGTCCGGCGGTGAGCTGCTGGGAGGCCAGCGCGACACAGAGACAGAAACGAAAACCCTGACCAACGGTGAGTTCTTGCGCGGATTTTGGGCGGGAGGGACGGGACTTGGACTTCATTTGGGGCTACTCGGTTAAATTACGCGTGGAAATAAACAAAGGGTTTTGCGTTTGGTGCATAGGCACTATTAGCGTTTCTTTTACAACGTCGCCACGGAAGCTCCTGATATTCTTTTCGCCCAGCTTCGCTTAACCTGATTTTCTCGATGCCACGGCTTCGCCTCGTCACTTTTAACATCGCTCACGGTCGTGGGTTACGTCCGATCCAGGGCTTGCAGACGAAGCGCTCGATGCAGGCGCATCTGCGGCGGATCGCGGCGTTGTTGATTAAATTAGATGCAGACGTGGTGGCTTTGCAGGAAATCGACCGGGATTCGAGCTGGGCGGGGAATTTCGACCACCTGGAATACCTGCGCGAACATGCCGGTTATCCGTTTTCGCTGCACGGCATCACCACCCGGCGAACGGGTTTGTTTAAGCTGAGTTACGGCAACGCTTTTCTGTCGCGTTATGCCCTGGAGGAGGGCGAGGCGGTGGCGTTCGGGCAACGCACGGTGGGGGAAAAGGGATTTCTGTTCGCCGAGGTCACGGTCGGCGGCTGTCGGGTGCCGCTGATCAACCTGCATCTGCACTACCGCTCGCGAAAGGCGCGGCTGGAACAGGTCGGACAGGTGTTTCGCTACCTGGCCCAACGCCACAACGCACGTTCGCCTTACTGGAATGTGCCGCCGGTGGTTTGCGGGGACTTTAACACCTCGGGCAAAGCCAGCGATGCCACCGCCGGGTTGCTGAGGGAGTTAAACTATTTCGGCGACTACGCCGCCCACCCGCTAAGCGGGCGCACGTTTCCCTCGCCCTTGCCGACTAGGTTGCTCGATTTCGTGCTCGTGCCGACGGAGCTCCGGGTCACGCGTTGCGAGGTGGTGCGCTCTTGGCTTTCCGACCACAGGCCGGTGCTGGCGGAAATCGCGCTGGGGTAAACGCGGAGGGCGGCGGCGCAACCGGTGTCACAACAAGCTGCCTTGGGCGTCGCCGGCGAGCGGCTTAAGTCCGATGGCGGCGTAGCCCTTGGGCGTGAGCACCCTGCCCTGCGGGGTGCGTTGCAAATAGCCTTCCTGAATGAGGAAGGGTTCGTGCACCTCCTCAAGGGTGTCTGCTTCCTCGCTCACCGCCATGGCTACGGTGCCGAGTCCGACGGGACCGCCCCGATAGTTTTCGGCCATGACGCGCAGCATGCGTTTATCCATTTCGTCGAGGCCGCGGGCGTCGATTTCGAGCAGTTCGAGAGCGGCGGCGGCGGCGGTCTGGGTGATGCGTCCGTCGCCGCGCTGCTGGGCGTAGTCGCGGGCGAAGTTGATCAAGTTGTTCGCGATACGTGGGGTGCCGCGCGAACGGGTGGCGATTTCCCTGGCCCCACCGTCGTCGAGTCCGACTTGAAGCAGGCCGCAGGAGCGTTTGACGATGCCGGTGAGCGTGGCGGCGTCGTAGTAATCGAGCCGGGTTTGAAGGGTGAAGCGCGAGCGGAGCGGGGCGGTGAGCATGCCGGCTCGCGTAGTCGCGCCGATAAGCGTGAAGCGCGGCAGCGAGAGCCGAACCGAGCGGGCGTTGGGGCCCTGGTCAATCATGATATCGAGGCGGAAGTCCTCCATCGCGCTGTAGAGGTATTCCTCGACCGTTTTCGGGATGCGGTGGATCTCGTCGATGAAGAGCAAATCGCCCTCCTCCAGACTGGTGAGCAGACCGGCGAGATCGGAGGCTTTTTCCACCACCGGACCGGAGGTGATGCGCACGTTTCGGCCCATCTCCGCGCCGAGGATCAAGGACAGCGTGGTTTTACCCAGTCCGGGCGGGCCGCTGAGCAGGATGTGGTTAAGCGCTTCGCCGCGGGCGCGGGCGGCACCGACCATGATGCGGAGGCGTTCGACGGATTTGGTCTGGCCGGCGAAATCGGCAAACGAGAGCGGGCGCAGCGCGGCCTCGGCGGTGGTGGCGGGCGCGGCCAGCTGCGAGGCGAGGTAGTTGAGCCCCTTCGCGTCGGCGGGCGGAGTGGCGGCATAGGCGGACGCGTTGGGCGCGGAGGCGGCGGAGGCTTTGGCGGGTTTGGCCATGGCGTTACTTGGTCCACTCCATCTCGGCCCCGAGGCTGCGGAGATTCTCCACGAAGCGCGGATGGGCGCGCTGGATGATCTCGGCGTGGCGCACCACCGAGCGGCCGGGGATGGCGGCGGCGACCATGGCCAGCGCCACGGCGGCGCGAATGATGTAAGGCGAATCCACCGTGGCGGGGCGCAGCGGACGGTTGCCAAACACAATCAGGCGATGCGGGTCGCTCACCACCGCGTGCGCGCCGAACTTGGCCAGCTCGGGAATCCAAGCGAAGCCGTTTTCGTAAACCTTGTTCCAGAAATGGATGGTGCCGTCGCAACGCACGCTCAGGGCGATCATAAGCGGCAGCAGATCGACCGAGAAATACGGCCAGGGCGCGGCCTCGATTTTGGGCAGAAGATTGCTGGTATAGGGCTCGACGATTTTGAGCTTCTGGCCGCGACGCACGATGGCGACATCGCCCTCGTGCTCGACCACGACACCGAGCTTGGCGAAGGCGCGCACGATCAGATCGAAGTGATGGGGCAAGGCCTTGGTTACCCGCACCTCGCCGCCGGTGATGGCGCCGAGCGCGAGGAAGGTCACGATCTCGTGGTAATCACTGCCGATGGTGATGTCGGCCCCGTGGAGCTTGGTCACGCCGGTGATGCGGATCATTGAGGTGCCGATGCCCTCGATCTGCGCTCCCATCGCGACCAGCGCGGCCAGCAATTCCTGCACATGCGGTTCGCTGGCGGCATTGATGAGGGTGGACTCGCCCTTGCCAAGGGAGGCCGCCATGGCGAAGTTTTCCGTCACCGTGACCGACATGTAGTCGCACCAATGGCGCGCGCCGATGAAACCCGACGGCAAAGCGATGACCAAGGGGTCGCCCGAACCCACCGTGGCTCCGAGCGCGCCGAGGATTTCCAAGTGCGGATCAATCTCGCGCACCCCCAGCGAGCAGCCCTTGGCGTTGGCCAGAATGGTGATGCGGTGCAGCCGATGCAGCAGAGCGGGAAACAACAACACCGTCGAACGCATGTCCGAGGGCAGTTCGTCGTTGGCCAGGGTGCTGCGGAAACCGGAATGATCCAGAAGCATGACGCCGGCGGCGCGATCCCACTCGATGCGCGAGCCCTGCGAGGTCAGGAAGGCGACCAGTTTATTCAGGTCCGTGATGTCCGGGACATTGCGCAGCGTGACCGGTTCATCGGTCAGCAAGGAGGCGCAGAAAATCGGCAGCACCGAGTTTTTATTACCGGATGGGACGACGGTGCCCGAGAGGGGCTTACCGCCTTGCACAATGAGATCGGCCATGGAGGGAGAAGATCGGGAAGAAGGGAACGGAGAGCGAGAAAACCGGACAAAAAAGAAGCGCCCGCCGGCAAGGGCGGACGCTTCGGAAATGCGCGGAGGCGCAGCGGGCTTGGCAAGGCTTATTAAGCCTAAACCGGAGGACGCGGTGCGCCGCCCTCAGGGCGAGGACCGCCGCCTTCGGGGCGAGGGCCGCGACCGCGACCGCCGCGATGACGGCGACGATTACCACCCTCGCCGGGCGGGCGGGGCTGGCCTTGACCCTGCCCCTGACCTTCGGGACGGGGACCACGATTTTCGCCTACGGGCTGACCCTGGCTCTGGCCTTGGAAACCGCCGCCGCCGGAGCGACCGCGACCACCACGCCGGCCGCGACCATCGCCACGACCCTGACCCTCGGGACGAGGACCCCGATCACCGCGCGGCGCCTGGCCGGCGGCAGGAGCGGCAGCCTCAGGGCCTCCGCCGAAAATACCCTTTAACCAGCCCATGAAGCCGGGCCCCTTGTCGTTTTTCGCCGCAGCCGGAACGGCGGGCAAAGTTCCGGTAGGAGCGGGGCTCGGAGTCTGCATGGCGGGACGCGCCTCGGGACGGCGCGATTCGCCACCGTCACGACGACGATCATCCCCGCGGCGGCCACCCTCGCGGCCATCGCGACGCGAAGGCTCGCCGGCGGGACGGCCCTCGACTGGGCGCAGCGGCTCGATCTCGCGAGCCACGACGGGCTTGCGCTCGATGCGGAACACCGGGCGCTCACCCGTCGGGGTGGCGGGCGCGGCAGGCTTGGCCGGAGCAGGCACCGGAGAAGGCAACGGAGCAGAAGCCGCCCCGGCGGATTCCCAACTCGTCACCGGACGAGGCGCGGCGGGAGGCAGGATGTTGAGTTCGGCCTTGGCTGCAGGAGCGACGGGGACCGCCGCCACCACGACCGGCACGGGGGCCGGGACGGGAGCAACGGGTTCGGACACAGGCGCAACCGCCACCGGGACCACCGGCGCAGGAGCGACGGCAGCTTGGCTGGGAGCGGGCACGAACACTGCCGGAGCGGGTTCGGGAGCGGGCGCAGCCACGGGTTCGGGGGCGAACGGGTTAACGTATTCGGTCTTGGCGACGATCACCTGGACGGCGGTCGGTTGGTAGCCGGCGACGGGCACGGAGCCGGTCGGGGCAGTGGTGGCGGGGCGGGCGGGGCGTTTGCCCCGGGCCAGGCCAGTGCCGCGGCTGGCACCGAAGCCGTCGATAGCGACGGGGGCGGTGGGCGCGGCAGGAGTCGCGACGTTCGCCTCGGAGGGCGTGGCGTCGGACGGGTTATGGGCGGACATGTCGGGTTTCTGTTTTGGTTAAAGCGCGCTCACCACAAGAGCGTGGGAGCGGCGCGGTAGAGCGCGGCGGCGGAGCGCGGGAGGCGCTTTCACGCGGCTGCGATCTGCCCTGAAAGTCATGATACCCTGCCACCGGCGCAATCTTTTGTTTGTAAGGCAAAAAGCGGACGCAGGTCCCGGGCTTGCCAAGCCGCGCGAGGCTTCGCACCGTGCACTTTTCAACCATGGACAAGCTCGAAGAAATCTTTCGCATGCAGGAAGCCCTCAACGCGCGCATCGGCGTCACCCTGCCGCCGCCCACCGACGAGGAAAAGGCCAAGTGGATCCTTAACTACACCCGCGCCATGCAGCAGGAAACCGCCGAGCTGATCGACAGCGTGCCTTGGAAATGGTGGGCGAAATATCAGAAATTCGACGAGCAAAACGCCAAGGTCGAGGTCGTGGACCTGTTCCACTTCCTCGTATCGCTCGCCCAAACCCTGGGCATGAGCGCGGAAGACGTTTACCAGGCTTACCTCAAAAAGAACCAGGTAAACCACCAGCGCCAGGAGACCGGCTACGTCAAAAAAGACGCCGAAGACTCCCGGCACATTTAAGCTCGAGCCAAGGGTTTACACCCTCGCTCAGCCGGCGAGCCCGTAGATTTTTAGCTCTTGGCTACGACCGCGAAGCGTAACCGATCCGTGATCAAGCCATGGCAACTCCAGCGCTACTCGCTTGCGTGTAGCCTCGGTCACCAAGATCGGTGAGGCATGCTCCTTGGTCAAAGCGCAGACCCGCGCGGCCACGTTTACCCCGTCGCCGATCACGGTATATTCAAGTTTCTGCGGTGTGCCCACCGCGCCGGCCACGACTTGGGAGGTGTTTAAGCCGATGCCAATTTTTACTGGCGGCTGGCCGCTCAATGCACGCTCGACGTTCCATTCCTGGATCGAACGTAGAATCCCCTGCGCCGCCCTCACTGCCCGGGTAGCGTCATCTGGCTGACTCAGCGGCGCACCAAAAAGCACCATCACGCAATCGCCTATGTATTTATCAATGGTGCCGCGTTGCTGGTAAACTGCCAGGGTGACGCGATTAAAAAACTGATTGAGAAACGCCACGGAAGCCTCCGGAGCCATCGTCTCCGCGCTTGGAGTGAAACCGCGAATATCGACAAACAGCACCGTCACCTCGCGGGCCGTCGGCACATCGATTACTTCTTGACGGCGTTCCAAATCATCGGCCACTTCGGGCGAAACAAAGCGCCGTAGCCGTGCGCTGACCCGCGACTCGGCCAGCAAACGCAACTGTCCGCGCACGATCATCGTGGCCAGCGCAGCCCCGATCAGCAGGAGCATCACCCCGCCGATGCGCACCCGGGTATCGTCCATACTGTTTTGGAAATACAGCAAATAGCAGGCGATGATCCCGGCCGCCGAAGACCAGAGCAAAGGCAAGGAAAGGCGCAAGGAATTGGTCAACAACACGACATTCGCCGTCGCCACATAGGCATACGCAGCCTCGGCCTCGCTGGTGCGTCCGCCGAGGTAAAAGTAAACATAGGCCTGCAAAGCCGCCACATCGCCAAACGCGAACACCCACCGCCAAACCGGCGACCTGCTCCGTCTGCTTGCAAGCATAAGCACGATCAACGCATAGACGATCACGACATAGCTGAAAACACCCCCGCTGCGGGCGGGATCTACCAAGGCCTCCGCCATCGGCACCAGCGCCAGCACCAAACGCCACCACGCCATGCGATATTCCTGCCGCGTCTGGGCCCGCCGGATCAACTCGGCCGGCAATCCCTCGCGGCTGAGACTCAATCTGAGTTTTCTATCTTTAAAGATTTGAATCAGCGACGGAAACATACGCGAAACACGGTTCTGCGCCCACATCCGCTCGTCGGCAAGTCCCTCCGCTAAGAAAAAGCTGCTCCCCCTTTGACCCGCGCAGGCTAGCCCGCTCCTTGCGCATCGCCATGCTCCAACCCGGTCAAAAACTCAAAACCCAGTTCAAACTCAAAGTCGTCCGCGCCGGCCAAGAGGCCGAGGTCGCGTTCAAAGACCTGCTCACCCGACCGACCATCGTTTCGGTTTACATGAAGAACAACACCGGTTCGTGCGATAAGCAGAACGACTCTCTCGCCGCCCACGCCGCCGAATTCGACCAACGCGGCTATAACCTAGTCGCCGTCTCCCGCGACACCTGCGGCTCGCATCTGAAATACGCGGTCAAAAAGGGCATCGCCTACACCCTCGCGAGCGACCCCGACGACCTCTTCGCCAAGGCCGCCGACGCCATCGTGGAAAAATCCATGTATGGCAAAACCTACGAAGGTCCGGCCCGAGCCGCATTCGTCATCGGCAAGGACGGCACCTTGCTGGCCGTAGCCGAAAAGGTGGACACCAAGGACCACGCCGCCCAGCTCCACGCCCTGCTCGATGGTTTGAAGTAAACCGGGGCAGCAGTTCCGCCCAAATCGCCCATCCGAAGCGCGGCTTGCGGGACGATGCGTGATGCGTTTGGGTCGCCCGCTCCATGAGCCAAAACCATCGCTCCGCCTCCGCGCCCTCCCTGCAAGAACTTCGCGCCGCGCGTGGCGTCCGGCCCTCGTTTTTCCGCCGTTTCCGGCGCTCCCTAATCGCCCTGGGCACCTTGATTTTTCTGATCCTCTTCGGCTTTTACGGTCTGCCCCCCATCGCCAAAGCCCAAGCGATCAAACAACTCTCCGCCCGACTCGGGCGCACGGTTACGATCGACCGGATCGAATTAAATCCCCTGGCCCTCTCCGCCACCATCGAGGGCTTTGCCATCGCCGACGCGGCGCCGGGCCAAGGCCTCTTCACCGGTTGGCGGCGTCTGCACGTAAACCTCAGTGCCAGCTCCCTCTACGCCGGCGAACTGCGGCTGGAGGAAGTTTCCCTGGACGGCTTCAAGGCCCACATCGACCGCACCAAAACCGGGGGCTTCAACTTCGACGACATCCTCGCCCAATTGTCGGTCTCGTCTGGGCCCGCTACCACCGCTTCCGCTAAACCCAAAGCCGAGGCCAAGAAACCGTTCCCAGTTTTCGTAGGTAAACTCGCGGTCACCGACGCCAGCATTCAATTCAATGATGCCGCCGCCAATCGGCCTTACGCGCTGGGCATCGGCCCGATCAGCTTCGCGCTTACGGACTTTCACACCGTGGGCGAACCCAACGCCTCATATCAGTTCGAGGCCGTCACCTCGGCCGGAGCTCATTTTGTCTGGAAGGGCAAACTCTCCGCCGATCCGGTCAAATCCACCGGTGAACTAGTCCTGAAAAACATCGATGTCGCCCACTTGACGCCCTACTTCGACGACCAGTTGGTGGGAGACCTACACTCGGCCTTTGTCGATTTCTCCGGCCGCTACGCCTTTGAACTAAAACCCGACGGCCCTGCGCTCACCCTGGCCGACGGCAGCGTGGTCCTCCGCGAGGTGCGCATCGGCGCGCCCGGCGCCACGACCGACGCCTTCGTGCTCAAGCGACTGGCCGTCACCGGCATCAATGCCGACGCCATCACCCGCCGCGCTGCCATCACCAAAATCGCCATCGAGGGCGTGGACCTAAAAGCCGCGCGCGACGCGAACGGCATCGACCTGCTGCGTTTGTTTGAACCCAAACCCGGCTCCGCTCGCGCCCTCGCCGCCAAAGCCCCCCACCCCACCGCCGCCCCAAGCCCGGTCGCCCCGCCGCCCCAACCTGCGGTCACCATCGGCGAAATCAGCGTATCCGGAGTTCGGATCGACGCAGCCGACCTCACGACTGCACGCCACGTCGAACAACGCATCGACGACCTCACCCTCACCGTGCGCGACCTCGACTCGACCCGACTCGACCGCGCCCTACCGCTTGAACTAGGGATAAAACTCCCGCGCGATGGCCGCATCGCCCTGACCGGCACTGTGATCCCGCAGCCCTTGACGGCGGATCTGGCCATCACGCTCGAACACCTCGCTCTCGCCAACTCCAGCCCCTACCTTGAACCGCTGGTCAACGTGCGCCTTGCCGACGGCTTTCTGCGCACCCGGGGCCGCGCCACCCTGCGTGACGGCGTGGCCAGCTTCGCTGGCGACTTCGGCCTGGCCGAACTCTCGGTGCTCGATGGAAAACTATCCGAGGATTTCGTGAAATGGACCGATCTGGCCGTCACCGGAATCAAGCTCACCAGCGCCCCGTTTTCCTTTCACGCCGACGAGATTCGCTTCGTCGAGCCCACCGCCTCGGTTCGCATCGAACCCGACGGCACTTTGAGCATCGCCTCCGTAACCCACGCCTCCGCCGCCCCCGCCCCCGCGAGCGACGCCACCGTTACGGTGCCTAGCGGCCCCACCGCCGAGCCACTGGATATCACCATCGACCGCTTCGCATTCGAGCAGGCCGCCTTCCGTTTCGAGGACAGGTCCATCCGCCCGGCCGCCCGCGCCGCGATCACGGAGTTTTCCGGCGCCATCACCGGCCTGTCTGCCGCCGCCCTCGGCCGGGCCGATGTCAGCCTGAAGGGTAAAGTCGATGGCGTCGCCCCCGTCACCATCACCGGCAAACTAAACCCGCTCGGTCGCCCCGCCTTCGTGGACGTGAACGTGGATTTCAAGGGCATCGACCTGCAACCCGGTGCCGGACCCTACATCGGCAAATACGCCGGTCGCACCCTGGCGCGCGGCAATCTCAACGTCGCGGTCAAAGCCCAGCTCCAAGACCGGAAAATCGACACCAGCAACGTGGTGACGCTCGAGCAGTTTTTCCTCGGCGAAAAAAACAACAGCCCCGAAGCCACCAAACTCCCGGTCGGGCTGGCCCTCGGTTTGTTGCGCGACTCACAAGGAAAGATCATCATCGACCTGCCGGTGAAGGGCAGCCTCGACGACCCCGAATTCAAGATCGGCCGTGTGGTCGGGCGCGTGTTGCTTAATATTCTGACCAAGGCGGCCTCCTCCCCGTTTTCCCTGCTCGGCGCAGCGTTCGGCGGCGGCGGCGAGGAGCTGGGCTGGCAAGAATTCGCCCCGGGCTCCACCACGCTCGACGACTCGGCAGAGAAGAAACTGCAGACCGTGGCTAAAGCGCTCAACTCCCGCCCCGCGCTCTCCCTGGATATCGTCGGCGGTTTCAGCCCCGTGCCCGACTTGGTTGCCCTGCGCCGTTTCCGCCTGGAACGTTCGGTGCGCACGGCAATCTGGGCGGAACGCCAACAGACCGATCCCGCCACACCTGCCGTTGATCAAATCGAAATCACCCCGGAGCAACGGACCGCGATGTTGGCCAAACTATACGCCGCCGCCGCCTTCCCTCCCATCGTAGGAGAAACGGCCCCGCAGCTCTTCTCCGGCACGGACGACATGAAGGTCGTCATACCCGTGATTTCCGCCCCCAAAGTCGCCGACGCGTCACGCCGGACGCAAAGCATCGGACGCATCACCCGCTTTCGCCCGACTCCGAATCGCGAGGCAAACAAGCCCGTGACCTTGCCCGCCGAACTCACCCCCGGACCCGCACCGACTACCGTAGCTAAATCCAAGCCCGATTCGAGTGCGTCCCCCCAAGCCGTCCCGGCCACCATCACTCTCGCCGAAATGGAAACGCGTTTGCTGGGCCTGATCCGCATCACCGACGCCGAGGTCCAACAACTCGGCGAAGCGCGGGCACAGGCGATCCGTGCCTGGCTCGTGGAAAAGGGCGGCGTGGCGGCCGAGCGCGTCTTCCTCGCCCCTTCGACCGATACCGGCCTTAAGACACGCTTAAACCTGAAGTGAAGCCCGGCCCGATGAGCACCCCGCCGCTGGCCTGCCGCGCGGGGTGCGCCGCCTGTTGCATCGCGCCCTCGATTACGTCGCCCATACCCGGCATGCCCAAAGGCAAGCCGGCGGGCGTCCCCTGCGTACAGCTCTTGCCCGACCTGCGCTGCGCGCTTTTCGGTCAGCCCGAACGGCCGGCGGTCTGCGCCAGCCTGCGCCCGACGGAAGAAATGTGCGGTACGAGCCGGGACCATGCGCTCGCTTATCTGGCCCAACTGGAACGCCAAACCGGGCCCCAGTCGTAACCGACCGTAATCGCGGTTACGCTTCCACCGTCTGCTCGATCGGCATCTCGTGGAGTTTCAAATCGGGATTTTTCTCGATGAAATACTCGCGCGTCCAGTCGTTGGGAAAGAGCACGATCGGGTGCCCGAATTTATCCACGCCAAAAGCCACGCCGCTCGCCACCACTAGCGCATTCGGATTGGCCAGACTGGGGTGCGGAGAGAGCCAGCGCAGTTGCGTCCACGGCGTCGGATCGAGCCGGCACTCGGCGTTGTATTCGGACTTGAGGCGCGACTGCACCACCTCAAATTGCAGCGGTCCCACCGCCGCCAGCAAAGTCGCTCCCGGCGGGGCGTTGCGCGGCATGAAGGACTGTACCACGCCCTCCTGGAGGAGCTGCTCCAAACCAGTGCGGTATTTTTTGGCGTCGGACGAAGTGGGATTAAAAATATAGGTAAACACTTCGCTCGGAAACCGCGGTATTTCGTCAAACGCGATGGAGCGATCCTCGGTCAGGGTATCGCCGATCCCGAAAGCGTCATGGCCCACCAAGCCAATCACGTCACCCGGCCAGGCCACGTCCACCGTCTCGCGTTCCTGGCCGAAAAGTCGATGCGCCGAGGACAGCCGCACCTGTTTTCCGGTGCGTTGATGAGTCACGACCATATCGCGCTCAAACTTGCCCGAGCAGACGCGGATAAACGCTATGCGATCCCGGTGCTTCGGATCCATGTTGGCCTGGATCTTGAAAACAAAACCGGAGAACTTCGGATGATCGATCGGTATAACCTTGGTCTCGGTCGGCGCGGGCGCACCGGGAGTGACAATGGTGACGGAACGACGCTCGGTCGGCGGAATGGATTTTTGGAGAAAACCCTCCAGCAGGAGTTGCACGCCGAAGTTGTTCACCGCCGAACCGAAAAAAACCGGCGTCTGTTTACCTGCGTGGACCGCCGCCAGATCAAGCGGCGAGGTGGCTCCGTCGAGCATGGCGATCTGCTCGGCCACCTCGGCGTAGGTGAGATCGTCGAACTTGGCGCGCACCAAGGGATCATCGAGGCCGGTGACGTTAACCGGAGCCCGGTAGGCGCCATGGGGCGTGCGCTCGAAAAGATGCACCTGGTTGGCGCGACGATCAAAAACGCCGCGAAAGGTAGGACCGTTGCCCAGCGGCCAGGTGACCGGACAGGGCGCGAGGCCGAGCACGCGTTCAAGTTCGTCGATCAACTCCAGTGGGTTTTGGGTGGGGCGGTCGCACTTATTGAAGAAGGTGAAAATCGGGATGCCGCGCCGACGGCAGACCTCGAAAAGCTTACGCGTCTGGGGCTCGATGCCCTTGGCCGAATCGATCACCATCAGCGCGGCGTCCACCGCCGTAAGCACCCGGTAGGTATCCTCGGAGAAATCCTTGTGCCCGGGAGTGTCGAGCAGGTTGACCGCGTAGCCCTGGTAATCGAATTGTAGAACGGTCGAGGAGATGGAGATGCCGCGTTGCTTCTCCAACTCCATCCAGTCGGAAGTGGTGGCGCGCTGCTGTTTGCGGGCGGTCACGGAGCCGGCGAGGTGAATGGCGTTGCCGTAGAGCAGAAACTTTTCAGTCAGCGTGGTTTTACCGGCATCCGGGTGGGAGATGATGGCGAAGGTGCGGCGGCGGGCGATTTCCTGGGCGGGCGTCATGGCGAAACGCGAGAGCACACGCGGCGCAAGCAGCAAGGGAAAGGGCAAAACACCACCGAGCCATCATCGCCAACACCCGCCCCGCCGCCCAACCCTCCCGCCACGCCGCCCCAAGCATCAAGTAACCTAATAGGTTACTTTGTCGGCTGGGACAGGCGTGTTGAAGAAGTCGTCGGGAACGATTCAGTACGGAAACATGACGGAAGATTCGGCGCGGAAGATACGGTTCGAATGCTTCTCACGTCTTGTGCGGCGCTGGGCTTCTTGGCACAGCTGGACGTTTTCATGCCATGGATCGCCGCCAGCCTACTGTCCGCCCTGTTCCTCGGGTTCTACGACCTGAGCACGAAACACGCAGTGCGCGACAACGCCGTGCTGCCGGTGCTGTTTCTGGCCAACGTTTGCAGTGCGTTGATCTGGCTCGTGCTGCTCGCCCTCGACGGCAGCGGCGCGGCGCTACCGGCCATTCTGCGCGTGGATTCCCTTACCGCCGGGCAACATCTTCAACTGCTACTAAAGTCCGCCATCGTCGCCGCCTCTTGGCTGTGTAGTTATTTCGCACTCAAGAGCCTTCCGCTTTCGATCGCGGCGCCGGTGCGGGCCACCGGGCCGATTTGGACCCTGTTTGGCGCTTTGCTCATTCTTGGCGAACGTCCCACCGGACTGGAATTCCTCGGCGTCGGTGTGACGCTGGCGTCCTTTTTGGGCCTGTCGTTAGCTGGCGCTCGCGAAGGCATTCATTTCCATAAAAACCCTTGGATCGGCTGGCTGCTGGCGGGCACACTAATCGGCGCGGTCAGCGGTTTGTATGACAAGTTTCTCCTCGGTCGAAACGGCTTCACGGCCGCCACCGTGCAATGCTGGTTCTCGATCTACCTCGCGCTTCTTTTTCTACCTTTGGTGGTGGGCTGGAAACTCCGCTGGTGGCCGCGTAAAACCTTCCAGTGGCGCTGGAGCATTATCGGTATCTCAACCGGCCTGCTGGTGGCTGACTTCCTCTACTTCGACGCGCTGCGCAAGCCCGAGGCCCTCGTCTCGCTGGTCTCCAGCCTGAGGCGAGGCAGCACCCTGGTGTCGTTTGCCGGCAGCGTCTGGTTGCTAAAAGAGACCAACGGTCGCCAAAAAATCGTGCCCGTGCTCGGCATCTTGACCGGCATTGTGCTCACCATCCTTGGCTAAACCGCACCTCCACCTACCCGATCTGCTCATCGCCAAACCACGGATTGAAACCTAGCATCGCTTCGCCCCACCTTACTCGCCTTCATTTCATGCGCACCCTCACCGGCATCCAGCCCTCCGGCATCCTCCACCTCGGCAACTACCTCGGCGCGATGCAGCCGGCCATCGCCGCGCAGGACCAGCCAGGCGACTGCTACTACTTCATCGCGGACTATCACTCGATGACCTCCCTGCTCGATCCGCAAAAACGCCGCGACTACACCCTCGGCGTCGCCCTCGACTGGCTGGCCTGCGGCCTCGACCCCGCCAAAGCCGTGCTCTGGCGCCAGAGCGACGTGCCCGAGGTCTGCGAACTCGCCTGGATGCTCGGCACCCTCGCGCCCATGGGCCTGCTGGAACGCGCCCACAGCTACAAAGACAAGACCGCCCGCGGCATCGCAGCCAACGTCGGCCTGTTCACCTACCCCGTGCTCATGGCGGCGGACATTTTGCTGTTTAACACCACCCACGTGCCCGTCGGCCGCGACCAAAAGCAACACGTCGAGATGACCCGCGACATGGCCATCAAGTTCAACCTCACCTACGGCGAAACCTTCACCATTCCCGAATCAGTCATCCGCGACGAATCCGCCGTCGTGCCCGGCCTCGACGGGCAGAAGATGAGCAAAAGCTACGGCAACACCCTGGAGCTTTTCGGGGAGGAGAAGGCTACGCGCAAAAAAATCATGGGCATCCCCATGGATTCGCGCACCCCGGCCGAACCCAAGCCCGACGCCGACCAAAACATCGCCATCCGCCTGCTCAAAGTTGTCGCCGAACCGGCGCTCGCCGCCGAGACCGAGGAAAAACTCCGCGCCGGCGGCCTCGGCTACGGCGACCTTAAAAAAATCCTCTTCGAGCAAGTCTGGACTCACTTCGCGCCCGCTCGCGCCCGCCGCGCCGAGTTGGTGGCCAACCTCGATCAGGTGGAAAAAACCCTCAAAGACGGCGCTGCCAAAGCCCGCGCCGTCGCCGCCCCCGTGCTCGACCGCGCCCGCCGCGCCTGCGGCTTACGCTAAACAGCCCAATAAAAAAGCCGGGGCCGCAAAGCCCCGGCTTTTTCGTTTTCTAAAAACAGACCCTAAACCTATTTAACTCTAACGGAGGTTCGGCTCAGTATTGCCGAGTCCAGCCGAGTCGAGCTGAACACCGGCCCGACGCAGCGTATCTTCCAAAGCGGGCGAAAAACGCCCCATTAATTCCTCCAAACGGAACTCAAACTCGGTCGTGCCTTCCTCGGAAACATAAGCCAGCGCATCGGACCACTTCACGAGATCTGCCTCGTCAAAGTGTTCATCTAGCACCGCTTGGCTACCGGCCAAAGCGACGAGCTGCGGCGTATAGCGTTCGGCGGCGGGATCTATTCCAAGGAACCGCACCGGACCATGCAAACCACCGCGCTGGATCCGTTGATCCATGGCGGCAAACGTCGTGTAGGCGAAGGCGGCGTTGGCCAAAGTGGCCTGACGCACTAAATCGGAACGGGAAGCGAGCAGTTGCGAGAGTTTCATGATTAATGACCTTTCGAGCTGGGGGTGCCCGTGCACCGGTTAATGGACTTTAGGCCGGTCAATCCGCCTCGAAGAGACGAATCTAACGGCAGAACAGGAACGCCGACGTGATAAGCTTACGCCGGGCCACTTTAGGTGCAAGCGCCCAGACATTTTGCCCGAAGCTAAATTTAAAACTCAGCTCCTAAACCACCACCAAGGGCGGCTCACCCAAACTCGCGATGGCGCTCATGATGCGTTCGCTGGCGCGCTGGTAGCGCTCCTTGCCATCCGTCGGGCTGTCGTAATCAGCCGGCTGCAACGCTGGGCCAAACACGATGTGCACCTGGGTGCCAGGCTGAAAACCACCGCCGCGTCCAAACGCGATATGGCTGTTAAAAATCCGGCACGGCACCACCGGCACCTTCGATTTGCACACGATCATGCCGACCCCGCCCTTGGCCGGCTGGAGCTTGCCGTCAGGCGAACGCGTGCCCTCGGGAAACAGCGCGATGGACTTCCCCGCCGCCAAGGTGGCCAACACGCGCTTAATCGCCGACAGATCCGCGCCATCGCGGTCCACCGGAATCGCACCCACCCCATTCATCCACCATGCGCCAAGGCCCGGGGACCAAAGGGACTTCCGGGCGAAAAATGCCATCTGCCGCGGCATCACCGCGCCGATGAACGGCGGGTCCAGATGGCTGGCATGATTGGCCGCGACGAGAAAGGCCCCGTCGCCCGGCAAGTTCTCCAATCCGACGACTTCGCCCCGGAACAGCGCCTCGTGCACGCAGTTCAGGAAATAATGGAAAAACCCATACATCGGCTCCATGCGGAGCTGGGCGAACGATTCTCGGGCGGACATAGCTAAAACGAAGGGATGATTTGGCCTGCGGTTTACCGCTGTTCGGTGCTTTTTTCGATCAAGCGCCCATCTGGGCGGCGATAGGTCCGGAGACCCGCGCCACGACTTCGTCGAGCGATAGAAACGTGGAATCGATATCAATCGCCCCCGGCGGACAAAGCAGCGGGGCCGCCTTGCGCGTGCTGTCCAACCGGTCGCGTTCCGCAATGGAGTCTTGCTGCCCCTCGGCGGCGCGACGCCGGGCGCGCTCCTCCGGGTCGGCATGCAGGAAAAACCGGAAATCCGCGTCGGGAAAAATCACCGTGCCAATGTCGCGTCCCTCCATCACCAAACCGGCAAAACGATGCTCCCGGGCGATGCGGGCCTGATCGCGTTGATACGCCAGCAAGGCCGCCCGCACCGCCGGCAAAGCGGCGAAATGGGACACCGCCGCATTCACCGCCGGTCCGCGCAACTCGGCCTCGGGCACCAGCCGACCGCCGACCTCGATCTGGGCCCGCCGACCATCCACCACTGTGCCCAAGGGCAGCTCGGCCAAAGCACTCTCCACCGCAGTGACCTCGGCGGGGTTCAAGCCCCGGCGCAACAACTCGGCGGTCAGCGCCCGGTAATAAGAGCCGGTATCGATATGCAAGAAATTGAAACGCGAGCTGAGAGCGCGCGCGGTGGTCGATTTGCCGGCAGCGGCGCCGCCATCGATAGCGATGATTAAAAAAGACATCAGGATAAAATTAAACAGTGCTGCGGGTGCGGAGGGTTTCGAGCACTTCAAAAAAGACCGGGAAGGTCTTCGCGCAACACGCCGGATTGTCGATGGTCAGCCAAGGTTTTCCATCCCCGTGCAGATCACACGAACCGAGTATGCCGAAACTCATCGCGAAGCGGTGATCGTGGTAAGTTTGAATCACGGCCCCGCGCGCCGCCCGCAACGCCGCCAGATTCGGCGTGATCGTCAGGCCGTCGCCGTCCTCGTGCTCGTGCACGGTTTGCCCGAGACGTCGCAGCTCGGCGACCATGCCCGCCACACGATCCGTCTCCTGTTTTCGGGTGTGCGCCACACCGGTAATCGTCGTCGGCCCAGCCAGCAACGGGCTGATCGCCGCCAGGGTAAGGAAGGTGTCGGAAAACCCGGAGAAATCCCGCGTCACGCCGCCTCGCGCAGCGCCCATCGCAAACGAGACCCGCAACCCGTCCGCAACCACTTCGGTGCCGAGACCGACCTCCGCCATCACGCCGACAAACCGCGTATCGCCCTGGAGTCCTTCCCGGAGATTCAGCAAGGTAAGCCCGCCCCCCACAACCAGCGGTAACGCCGCGAAGTAACTGGCAGCAGTGGCATCGGGCTCGATGGGACAGTTTTTACCCGGATACGCATAACGCCCTCCAGCGGGTAGCCGGAACCGGTCCGGCCCGGTGCGCTCCAGCGCGGGCTGGCCAAATTGCTCCATGAATCGCGTGGTCATTTCCACAAACGGCCAGCGCACCCCGCCGATCAACGAAACCTCGACCGGCGCGGCGGCGCGGGGCGCGACCATCAACAACGCCGACAACATCTGGCTGCTCTCGGTGGCGTCGATCGCCACCTCACCGCCGCGCAGGCCGCGAGCATGGATCTCGATCGGGAAAAACCCCTCGACCCCGAGGCAGCGAATCTCCGCACCGAGTGCGCGCAAGGCGTCGATCAAGCCCTTCATCGGACGCTGGTTCATGCGTTCGGTGCCCTGGATACGGTAAACGCCACGCGGAGCGGCGGCGCAGAGCGCAGTCAGGAAACGAGCCGCCGTGCCCGCCAAACCCACGAATAACTCGGCGGGAAACTCCGATTGAAACGCCTCGCCCTGGCCGGCCACGTAAAGCGTCTTGGCCGTCTCATTCGCGATCACAGTGTAGCCCAACTCACGCAACGCCTCGGCCATCAACCGGGTATCGTCGCTGAACAATGCCCCAGTCAGCATGACTGGCGCATCGCACAACGCGGCGAGTAGCAAAGCGCGATTGGTCAGGCTCTTCGAGCCCGGTATTTCCACCGTTCCAGCGACCGGACGGACAAACGGAATAACAGGAAGTTGGGCGGGAAGCGGCGAGGCGACGGCGGACATGGTTAAAAAATGAATTTCAGATTCGGACAGCGAAACACGGATCGGATTTTAATTAAGCGCGAAACCCATCACGCCAGAGTTTACCGCGTTCCAGGCGGGCGCGAATCTCCACCCAGTCGGACTGTTCGAGCGCACGGCGAAAAGCCGCCAACTCCTCCTCATGGCGAGCCAGCGCCTGCAAAACGGCCGTCCGGTTGTGCTGAAAAATCTCGATCCACATCGCGGCGTCGCTCGCCGCGATCCGGGTGGTGTCGCGCAGGCCGTTACCGGCCAGATGACGCCATTGCCCATCGCGCGCCGCCAAAGTGCAGGCCAGACTGGTGGCGACGGCCTGCGGCAAATGGCTGATGTTGGCCACGATCTCATCGTGCGCCTCGGGTGCAACCGAAACGACGCTCGAGCCCAGCGCGCGCCAAAAGGTTTCCAGAGTGCGCAGCGCAGGCGGCGGGGTATCCGCGTTCGGCGTTACGAAGGTGACGCGCCCCTCGAAGAGCGATGCCGTGCCGTGTTCCCACCCGGTTTTCTCGCTCCCGGCCATAGGATGAGAACCGATGAAACACGTGTTGGCGGCGCGAGCGTGACCGGCGGCGGCGGCGCAAATGGGGCCTTTAACACTGCCAACATCCGTGACGATGGCGCCAGCGGAGAGGTGTGGACCGATCTGACGGTCGAGCTCGATAATCTTATCTACCGGAGCCGCGAGCACGACGAGGTCGGCCCCGGCGACGGCCTCCTCGGGCGTATCGGCCACGTTGTGCAGCCAATCCTGACCGTGCAGCGCGGCACGCACCTCTGCCCGACGCGCCCAGACCGTGATGCGTTTCGCCAACCCGCGTGCACAAGCGGCGCGGGCCACGGAGGCGCCGAGCAGACCGGGAGCGAGGATGGCGAGATGGGCAATCATGGCAAAGAAGCGGGGAGCGTGAAAGCGGCGAGAGGCTTGTCGAGCCTAGGGGCAAGAAGGGTGGCGGGAAATCGCGACCTGGCCAGTTGGGAAAAAAGCCGTTGACGGCGACAGGCGCGGTCGGTTGGTTCTCATCTTTTCCCAACTCCCGACCCTCTCTTTCACCATGTCCATCGAGATCAAAATCCGCAAAAACGAGCCTGTTGACCGCGCCCTGCGTCGCCTCAAGAAGAAGCTCGAGCGTGAAAACATCATCAAGGATGTCCGCGCCAAGCGCTACTTCGAGAAGCCCTGCGAACGCCGTCGTCGCAAGGAGAAGGTTCAGGCCTTCACCCAGATGCTCCGCCGCCGTTACGCGGAATAAAGGGCGCACTGCCCCGCTACGACGGCTGACCAGGCCTCGTTCCCCAGCCGCGCCGGTGCCCACGTGCCCGCGCGGTTTTTTTGTTTTCGGCTCTCAGCACGCTCTGTGCAGTTAAGGCACTCTCGCTTTGATCGTCCCCGTGAAACCCTCCTTCGCCCTCTCTAGTTGCTGGAACTCGTTTCGTCACAACGACGGCTATGCGATGCTCAAAGAGATTGCGGCCTTGGGGTTTACCCACGCCGAATTGAGCCACGGCATCCGGATTTTGCTCCTGCCGGGTATACTTCGAGCAGTGGAAGAGGGCGTGATCAAAATCAGTTCGACCCATAACTTCTGCCCCTTACCCGCCGGTATCACCCAAGCCGCACCGAATTTATTCGAACCCTCCGCGACCGACCCGAAGGAGCACGATCAATGGCTCCGGCACACTAAACGAACCTTGGATTTTTCCGCGCAGGTCAAAGCCCGTGTCTGTGTGCTGCATTTGGGCAGCGTGAAATTCTGGCTTTTCCCGCCGTCCCGAAAGTTGAAGGCGTTTTTGGAAAAAACCCCCGAAACCGTCGCTCAAACCGACCCCAAATACCGCAACGTGCTGCGCAAGGCCGGGGAAATAATGCGCTCCCGCATGGGCCCGGCGTGGAAACAAACCCTTGCCAGTCTCAGAGAAATCACAACCTACGCTTCTGAGCGCGGCATCGCCCTTGGCTGTGAGAATCGGGAAAAATTCGAGGAACTCCCCCTCGACGACGATTTCGGCGCGATGTTTGAAGCGCTAGGCGAAAACACGCCCTGCGGCTATTGGCACGACACCGGTCACGCCGACATCAAAGTCGGCATGGGGCTGATCAACCACCAGGATCATCTGACCAAGAACGCCCCGCGCCTGCTCGGGTTTCACCTGCATGACGTTAATGCCAAGGGCAAAGACCATCAACCCATCGGCACCGGTCACATAGACTTCGAAATGATCAGCTCTTTTTGGCAGCCGCACCATTTGCTGACTCTGGAATTGAGCCCGCGCACCTCGCCGGAAGATGTCATCGCCTCACGCGAACGCATCAATGACTTGATTCAAAAACGCTTCGGCTGACCAGACCGGTTGATCGCTCAAATCGACCAGTTCCAAGCCTGCAACTCGTCCTGCTTTCGGCACTCGACCGCCACTTCCTTCTTCTGGCGTGAGCGAACCACCAGGCTCTCGTTTTTGTAATACGCGATGCTGTTGGCCGGAATGTTTTCGAGCAGCCACACGTTCGCGCCAACGATGGAGTGTGGCCCGATGCGCGTCTCGCCACCGAGGATGGTGGCGTGGGCGTAGATCGTCACATGATCGCCGATGTCGGGGTGACGCTTCACACCTTTCACCGGGTTACCGGCGTTATCCACCTCGAAGGATTTGGCACCAAGGGTGACGCCTTGGTAGATTTTAACATGATCACCAATCGTCGCCGTTTCGCCGATCACGACACCGGTGCAGTGGTCGATAAAGAAGTGGGCCCCGATACGTGCGCCCGGATGGATGTCGCAGCCGGTGCGCTCGTGGGCGTATTCGGTCAACATGCGCGGAAGCAACGGAACACCGAGACGATAGAGCTCATGCGCGAAACGCTGAATCGAAATCACCAATACGCACGGATAGGCCAGAATGATTTCCTCCACATGCCGCGTCGCCGGATCGCCCGCGTAGGCCGCCTGCACATCCGTCTGCACGATGCGCCGGAGCTCGGGCAAACACGCCAAAACCGTATCCGCCACGTCCGAAGCCCGGCCGATAGGATCCGGACACATCGAAGGTCCGGCAAAGGTGAACGACTTGGCTACTTCTTCGCGCAGACGATTGTGCACCGCTCGCAGCCTGGAGCGCGTAATCGCCGGAACATCCGATTGAGCGATGGGCTGGTTCTCAAAAAAACCCGGAAACAACAGATGCATGACCTCGTTGGCCAGCCGGTTGATCGACTCGTCGGACGGCAGATTACTCCCGTCCAGATGGTTGATCCCCCCCTCGGTTTCATAAGAACGAAGCAGGGCCTGCAGAGTATCGTCGAGCGACATGCGTTACGTAGGTTTTGGCTGTGAGAAGAAATGCGAACGGCACCGCGCCCTTCGCGCAAAAGACGGAAACCAAGGTTCGTTCAGCCGTCGCTCGGGTCAAAACCGATTTTTCAAAACCCCGCCTTCTGCTCGCGCCAATCCTCCTGCGGTGCGCAGACTGCGTCATGTTCTGGTTAAAAAAGCTGCTCGGCACTCTGCTCATGCCCCTCCCCCTTGGGTTTGGGTTGCTGACCCTCGGCATTCTTCTCATCGCGCTTCGTCGTCGCTGGCGCGGCTGGTTTGCTCTGCTGCTCGGCTGGTTCGTGCTGGCCGCCGCGTCTAACAATGGCATCTCCCGCGCTCTCACTGCTTCGCTGCAAAACACCTGCCCCGCCGCCTTCGTACCCGGTGCAACCTCGCCCGCTTCGGCACCCGCGCAACCCATCGCCTTCGTCGCCGTCTTGGGCGGTGGACACGGCGACAACCCCGCCCTTCCCGCCGGGCAACAACTCAGCGTCTCCGCCCGCGCCCGCCTCATCGAAGGTATCCGCATCGCCCTGCTTCACCCCTCGGCCACCCTGATCGTTTCCGGCCCCAAAAACGAACCCGACGACGACTACCCCTCCCACGCTCGCATCTTGGCCGACGCCGCCGTGGAGCTCGGTTTTCCCCGCGACCGTATCGTCGAGATCAGCACCGCACGCGACACCGCCGAGGAAACCGCCGCGCTCGCCCAGCTCGCCGGCCGAAAACCCGTCGCCCTCGTCACCTCTGCCTGGCACCTGCCCCGCGCGATGAAGCTCGCCGCCGCCGCCGGGCTGCTCGCCCTGCCCTGCCCCGCCGACTTTCTAGGCGGACGCGAAGCCGCCATCCCGCCCCGCGCATGGCGCAGTTGGAGCGCCGAAGCACTAGGGGATTCCACCCGCGCCTGGCGCGAATATCTCGGTCAATTCTGGGCCTGGAGCGTGCGCGCCCTGCTCGGGCCACCCTTGGACGCGCCCAATCAATCCCCCCTCGACAAAACGTCCAGTCCCGGGCTTTCTGCCTGAAAACATGCACGCCACCCGCCGAATTACCGCCTCGATTATTACCCCGCCCCCAGGGCCGGGAATCCGGGCGTAAACGCACCGCGCGCACGCCAACGATTCACCGAAACCCCGGGCCCTCCAGCCCGGGGTTTTTCGTTGTTTAAACTCTACCCGTCACTCCCCACGTTCCCCTTTCCCACCGACTGCATCCGACCCGCATACCGACATGAGCAACGCCGTTAAAATCTACGACACCACCCTGCGCGATGGCACGCAGGGCGAAGGCATCAGCTTCTCCGTCACCGACAAACTGCTCATCGCGCAAAAACTCGACGCTTTCGGCGTGGACTACATCGAGGGCGGTTTCCCCGGCTCCAACCCGCGCGACATCACCTTTTTCGCCGAAGCCAAAAAGCTCGTCTTCAAACACGCCAAACTCGCCGCCTTTGGCTCCACCCGCCGCGCAGGCATCACCGCCGCTGAAGACGCCCAGCTCGCCACCCTGCTCGCCGCCGACACCCCCGTGCTCACCTTGGTCGGAAAAACCTGGACCCTCCACGTCACCGAAATCCTGCGCACCACCCTGGAGGAAAACCTCGCCATGATCGAGGACTCCGTCCGCTACATCACCTCACAGGGCCGTGAAGTTATTTACGACGCCGAACACTTTTTCGACGGCTACAAGGCCGAACCCGACTACGCCCTGCGCACCCTCCGCGCGGCTCTCGCCGGCGGTGCCAGCAACCTCACGCTCTGCGACACCAACGGCGGCACCCTGGTCGATGATTTCAAGACCATCGTCGCGCGCGTGGTCGCCGAATTTGGCCCCGACAAGGTCGGCGTCCACACCCACAACGACTCCGGTCTCGGCGTCGCCCTCTCCCTCGCCGGCGTCGCCGCTGGAGCCACCCTTGTGCAAGGCACCGCCAACGGCTACGGCGAACGCACCGGCAACGCCAATCTCTTCACTGTTCTCCCCAGCCTCTTCCTGAAAATGGGCAAGACCGCCCGCTGCGCGGAAAACCTCGCCGGTCTGCGCGAGCTGTCGCTCACTTTCGACGAACTCGCCAATCTCAAACCCGACACCAAATCACCTTACGTCGGTGCCAGCGCCTTCGCCCACAAAGGCGGCCTGCACGCCAACGCCGCCCAAAAGGTCAAATCCTCCTACGAACATATCGACCCCGCCCTCGTCGGCAACCGCACCCGTGTGCTCGTCTCCGACATGGCCGGCCGCAGCTCCATTGCCATGAAGGCCAAGGAACTAGGCTTCGAACTCGATGAAAAAGCCCCCGAGATGAAGGCCCTCATCGAACAGCTCAAGGAGCTTGAATTCCGCGGCTACGAATTCGAGGCCGCGGACGCCTCGCTCCAACTCTTGATTGCCCGTACCAGTGGCCGGATAAAAACGTTTTTCGAAGTGGAAGGCTATCGTGTCATCGTTGAGCGCGGCCCCGAAGGACGACTCGTCGCCGAGGCCACCGTTAAACTCAAAATCAATGGCGAATCTCGCCACACCGTGGCCGAATGCTCGGGCCCGGTCGGCGCTCTCGACAAGGCCCTCCGCCTCGCCCTTGAGCCCACCTTCCCCAAGCTCCGCACCATGACCCTGCGCGACTACAAGGTGCGCATCCTCGACGGCCGCAACGGCACCAACAGCCGCACCCGCGTCCTCATCGAAAGCGGCGACGGCCACCGTGTCTGGGGCACAGTCGGGGTGAGCGACAACATCATCGACGCCTCCTGGGGCGCACTGCTCGACGCCGTCAACTATACCATCGGCTTGGTTTGATTTACTTCGTCGCGATCACCCCGGCGCGACGATTGTTGCTCGGGTCCCTATCGGTCAGCCCGGCTGGCACCTCTAAACGCGCCTGAACACGCAACGCACCCGATTCCGTCGCGCCGCCAGCCGCCACCGGCACGCGCACGGTCGCGGACGCACCCGCCGCCAGCTTCGGCACCGGATAACTTCCGTTCGTCGCCCCCATCTCCACCGCAAGGGCCAAACCCGTCACCGGCACTGCGCCGCGATTCTGCACCACAACATCGACGTAACGCTCGGCCAAATGCGGATTCAGCGCTGAAATCGCGGGGTCCTGACGCGCCGCATTCGCCCGATCCAAAGCCCAGCCGAGGTTTACGCTCCCGCGTCCATAATCGGGATCAACGCCTGCCGCCCCGCCGTCATTCGCATAGTTGGCCAGCAGGTCGGCCGCCTGAATCGCACCCAAACCCGGGGTCTGTGACATCAACGCCGCTATTGCCCCCGCCGCCACCGGAGCACTCGCAGACGTGCCACTAAAGGCCACCCGCGTCCCGCCGGGCCCCGCCGTCCAGATAGCGTAACCCGGCGCGGTCAGCTGCAAGCCCTCGCCCGCATTGGAAAAAATCGCCTGCTGTCCCGCCGCATCCACCGCGCCGACGGAGACCACGCCCGGATAGGCCGCCGGCCAAGTCATCCGCGCGGCCTGATCATTCCCGCTGGCCGCCACCACGGCCACGCCTGCCGCCAAGGCCTGATCCACCGCCGCACCGAGAACCGACGAGGTCGCGTAGCCGCCCAGGCTGATGTTAATCACCTGCGCCCCCGCTTCGACCGCCGCCACCACACCCTTCGCCACCGCAAAGGTATCCCCGGTGCCATCCGCTCCCGTCACGCGCACACTCAGAACCGTCGCAGCCGGAGCCACCCCGCGCACCTCGCTCCCGTTGCCCGCCACCAACGCGGCCACTGCCAACGCATGCGCCCCGCCCTCACCACCACCGGCCAGACCATAACCCACATCCAGATAACGCAGCCGCTCGCCCAGCACCGGATCGGGGGCCACCCCACCATCCAAAACCGCCACCACCACCCCGCTGCCCAATGTGGAATAATCCCCGCGCATCCCGATCGCCGCCAAGAGATCCCCACCCACCGGGACCGCCCCCGCCATCGTGCGCGTGAGGTCCTTCGGAGGTGTCGGCGAAGCCAACACCACATTCGCTCCCACCGTCGCAAAATCGGCGGTATGGGTTCCGAGTTCGCGCGCGAAAGCCGCGTAGTCGGTGACGCGCAAACGCACGGTCTGCAAGGCCTCGATCGTCGCCAGTGGCGATACTCCCGCCTGCGCGGCTCGAGCCATAAATCTCCGTCGCGCCTCCGCGTCTTTAAAGCTCAACACCCCTTCGTCAGCCCGCACATTTGGCCGACGAAACCGAGCCTTCAACATCTCCGCCAAAGCCCCGAGATCCTCCTTAGCAGACACGCTTGGCAACGATTCCCAATCCGACTCCCTGCGCGAGGGTTCCGGCCCACCCGCTCCAACGACGAGTTTACGATCCACTCCATTATCAGCTCCCAAAAACCACCACGCTACCACTCCGCCCAAGACCAAAAAAAACGCCCCGACACCCAGCCGGAATCCTGTACGCGAACGCTTCATACCGTTCACTAACCACTAGACTCACTCTGCGTCAAACCACGCACCCGCCACCGGCCCAAGCGCCGCAAAACCCCCGCCAACCGGATTTCACTCGCAGCCTCAAAACCCAGTGCGCGTTTGAGCATCAAATCACGGGCCAACGGCTGCACATGCCGCCTCGACTCGGCGTAATCCCGCCACCCCAGCATGCCAAACGCCGCCATCACCAGCCCACTGGGCGGCACCGGCAGATCGCTACCATACAAGATCCGTGAAGCCAGCTCCGCGTCCTCGCGAATCAACCGCAGCTGCCGTGGCCGGAAACGCAGACTCAGTCCTGCCAGCGCGCTGTTGTCGCCATAAAGATTCGGATAACGCCGGGTCATCGCCACGAACTCATCAAAGTAATCGGGATCCAGCGCGATCATGCCCGTGCCACAATGCGCCGCGATACACGTCACCCCGACCTCAAGTGCCTGGGTTAAAATGCGCGGCGACGCCAGATCGGGGCGCAACACCGGCATCGTCCGCTCGCTCCCCGTGTGCGCCAGCAAGATCAGCCCCGCCTCCGCCATGCGTTCCAAAAACGGTCGGTAACGCCGTTCATTCCAGTCCATGTTCTGACAATTCGGCAGGCACTTGAGCATGATAGCCCCGCCCGCGATACACCGCTCCAGCTCCTCCAGCGCGTCCCGCCGCGCCGGATGAATCGACACCGCCGGTAAAAACTCCGGATGCGCTCTCGCCAGCCCGAGTACGTAATTGTTGGGCACATAAAACGACCCCGTATCGGCCAGCAGCGTGCCGTCATCACGATAAGGTTCCTCCTGCGCTAGAATCACCGCTGCATCCAGTCCGGCTTCGCGAATTTGCGCCCGCAAGGCGGTGATGTAGATCGTCTCAAAGTCGCCGGCCAAATCCGCCGCCTTCAAGCCCATCGACCGCAACAAAATCGGCGCGCCCACACGCGTAAGCCCGCGCGGCTGATACCAGCAACCAGACCCGTGTTTACCGGTGCCGATCACGTGAACATGGCAGTCGATACGCATAGTCATTTCTCAGGCCTTGGACGCTCCCGGTTCGGCCGCCGCCAGCGCCATTTCTTTCGCCGCCTTGAGATCGAGCTTTCCGGTGCCGAGCACGGGAATTTTCGCCACGCGCTGCACCAACTTGGGAATCCACAAATTCGGCAAGCCGAGGGCGGACAACTTTTCCCGCACCGCCTCCGCCGTCAGCTCCTCCCGCGTGGTCAACAACACCAGTTGTTCTCCTTTCGCGGAGTCAGGCGCCCCCATGACCACCGCCGCGTAACCATCGGTCTCATCCAACCCAAACGCCTCGACGATGCGCGCTTCAATCGTGCCGTGCGGCACCATCTCGCCACCGATTTTCGAGAAACGAGAAAGCCGCCCTTCAATGATCAAAAATCCATCTTCGTCGAAACGCCCGAGATCCCCCGTCACGAACCAGCCATCGTGAAACGCCGCCGCCGTTTTTTCCGTATCCTTGAGATAGCCCGAGAAAATATTGTCCCCCTTGAAAACCACGATGCCGGTCTGGCCCGCCGCCTGCTCCGCCTTGGTGTCGGGATTCAGGATACGCACGGTCATGCCCGGCATCATGCGCCCCACCGTGCCGCGTCGCCGCCCCGCCTGCCGCTCCGCCGTCGGGGTCGGAATCGCCGGGTCAGGCTGGTTCACGTTCGCCACCGGCGAGGTCTCGGTGAGTCCATAACCCTGCATGATTTCGATGTTAAATTTATCGAGATAGGTTTCGTAGAGATCCATCGGCAGTTTTTCCGCCCCCGAAACGACCACTTCCAGCGTGCGCAAATCGGCGGATGTCGCTTTGCGTATCACCGGACGAAGAAAGGTCGGCGCGCCCACGAAAACCGACACCTTCTCTTCACGAATTGCCTCCACGATTTTACCCGTTTCCAGCGGGCTGGGCACGCTCACCACCCGGCAACCGCGCAACATCGGATACCACAGCGTCACCGTAAATCCGAAGCTGTGAAACATCGGCAGGCACGCGAGCATGATGGCCGATTCCGGCAGGATCGAGAGCGACGCCACCTGCCAGCAATTCGCCAAAATATTCCGGTGGCTCAACACCACGCCTTTCGGCTCGCCCGAACTCCCGCTGGTAAAAATCAGCCCCGCCTCCTCGCGGTCGCCATATTTGGGCAGACCCAGCGAGTCCGCGATCCATTGATTCGGCACCACCCAAGCCGCCACCAACCAGGGCAATAGCGCGCGTTTGCCACCCAGCGCGGTCATCTCGGTATGCAAATCCAAGGTGCGTTCCGGCCAGGGAAAATTGGGCAACTTCGCCTGCATCGCCTTCGCCGTGATCACCGTATCAATCTCCGCCACCCGCAGGCTCGACTCCAGCGCGGCGCGCCCGGCGGTGAAATTCAGATTCACCGGCACCTTGCCTGCGCACACCGCCGCGAGATTCACGATCGTCGCGCCCGCGCCCGGCGGCAGCACCACGCCGATACGCCGCGCCGCCACCGTGCGCCGCAAGTGGCGAGACAAAGCCGCCGCCGCCGCCAAAAGCTCGCCCGCGCTCAGCGGCTTCCTGCCCGCCGTGCGATCCACAAACTCCAAGTGCCCGGGCCGCCGCGCCAGCCGTCGCACCAACTCACGCCCCAGATGACGTCGCAGCTGCGGACGCTCGGTGAAGGCCCGATACCCCAAATCCAACAACGCCTGACGTACCGCCGCCGTAGTCGCCTCCTTCGCCGCGATGGGCTCGCCCCAAGCCACGCACACATGCGTCCGCCGGACCCGTGGGTATTTAAACAAATAGGTGTTGTCCGAAAACGAAAACACCGAGCCCCACAGCCCGTCGTGCGCCACCGGCACCACCGGCACCCCGGCCCGCCGCGCCATCAACTCGAAGCCACGCTGAATCTTCATCAACTGCCCGGTGCGCGAGATCGAACCCTCGGGAAAAAGGAGCACGTATTCGCCGCGTTGCAGGCTCTCAGCCACCCGCCGGGTCGCTTCCAGCGCATTGCTCGGCGAAACGGGAATCGTGCCCGATAGATTAAAGGCCAGTCGGAAAAACCACGAGGTGCGCGGCAGCTCCGCATAACCCACGAACCGGATCGGGCGCGGGCAGGCCACCTGCAAAACCGCCACATCGGCATACGAAAGATGGTTGGCCAGCAACAAGGCCCCGCCTTCGGGCAGACGTTCGGCTCCCAGCACTTTTATACGATAAAGACAGCACACCAACAAACGCACCGGCGCAGCGATGATCGAAGGCAGATATTGAGCAGGCATGTCCGTAAACGCGCCGGAAATTCACCCCTACATCAACCGTTTAGTCGGGCCAACTCCCGCAGATCCGTCGCCAGTGCCGCAAATCCGGGAAAATCATATTCCAGCCGACGCGTATCTCGCGCATGGCGACGGGCCGCCTCGGTGGCATACTGAATCGCCTGCTGCAAGTTGGGCCGCTCCGTCCCGTAAACCCGGGCCTTGAGCTCGCGCCTGCTGTAAGGCGGACGCCCGGTCTCGCGCCCGTCCCTCCACGCCGCCTCGCTCACCGCATCCTCCACCCCGCAAAGATACCACGCCTCGGCGGCCGGCACCGCGAGCCCGATGCCGCGCAATACCCGGCTGCGTCCCCGGGCCGGCGGCAGGGTTTTGGTCGCTCGCCGAAACGTAGCCCGCAGCTGGCAAAGTCGGCAGCGCGGATGAAAATAGCCCGCCGTCTCGTGCTCCGACGGATGCGGCTCCGTATCGTCCGAATCCACCAACACCACCAGCCCGTCGGCGTCGGTGTTAAAATGCAAATGCCGCACGATGGCTGGCAGGATTTGCAGCACCGACGGCCAGCCCCGCGCCCGCAGGTTGGGCTGCACCTGCACAAACGCTACGCCCAGCACTGCCTCGACCAAAATCCCCAGCGCCGCCTCGTCCACCAAGGACTCGCCCAACAAGGCCAGACGCAAGGGACGCCCGTTCATGACGCCTCCGGCACGCCTCCCAAGATACCCGAATACCACAAATCCCCGAGCGACCCACCCTCCGCGAGCAAGTCAGCCAGATCAGAACGATCCGAGAGCCGCATAAACGTCGCCGCCCGTCCGACTTTGTCCGCGATGATGACTTCCTCGGGATGATCACGAAACAGATCCAGCAAATGCGGCGAATGCGTCGTCACGACGACCTGCGTCGGCGGGCGGTCGTGGCCGTAATCCGCCGGGAAACTGAGGCGGTAGAGCACATCCCGCACGCCGCGCAACAATCGTGGATGCAGTCCACGATCCAGCTCCTCGATGCATACGATGGCGGGCGGCGCTGGGTCGTGCGCGATAGCCAGCAAGGCCAGCGTGGTCAGGGTGCCTTGCGAAAGCTCGTCCGCCGGCACGAGCACCGGCTCCTCCGGATCAGCCAGTCGCAGCGCGAAACTCCCCTTCGCCGGTTGCGGCAACAACTCGGCGTATTCAGGAAACAAACTCAGCAACTCGCTTTGCAAACCCGCGTAGGCCGTCGGGGCCCGCACCTGTAATCCCGCCAGCCGCGCCGCGAGATTGGCCCCGTTGGCCGCCAGTTCCCCGGAGGTCACCGGATAAACGGACTGCGCGATGGCCAACGGATCGAAAAAGTAGGTCCGAATCGTCAGTAACTTCGTGCGCAGACCCGCCCAGTCATCGCGCCCCTCGCCTCGTGGCAGGGGCAGCACCTGTAATAAATCGCACTGCGTCTCGCCCGCGCAGGCCAGTTGCGCCTCCAAGCCGTCATACGGTGCATGGAACCCAAACGTGATCTCGGCCGACTCCGGCAAACGCTCCGCCTCCGCCACCGGTTCACGCAAAGGCAGACGGGCCAGCCCGCGCAGTTGCAAGAGCGCCTGGATCAAACTCGTTTTGCCCGAACCGTTCGGCCCAATCACGAGGTTAAACGGCCCCAGCTCGATGCGGGCGGAACGCAGGGCTTTGAAATTCCGAAAGGCGACGGAGGCGATCACGCCTGCAGCTTGGTTTGCCGACTGAGCGGCGGCGAGCGGGGAGTTACACGTCCAGCGTTACCGGCTGGGCGGCTAGATGGCGGCGGAGCTGTCGTGCGAACACGAAAGAACGGTAACAGTTGAACAGGAGAAACGCGGCCATGACCACCGTCCACATCGAGCCCTCGATCACCCCGTAAGCGACAAAACCCAGCCCACCTAGGAAACCGATGACGGTGGCGACCAGCAGACTGTTGGCCGGACCCATAAAATACCAAAGCAGCGAACGCAGAATTTGCCCGCCATCGAGTGGATAGACCGGCAGCAAGTTGAACCCGAGAATCGTGGCGTTGATCAGATTCACGGTGAACAACCAGGAGTGAAAATCCGGCGAGACGTCCGACTTTCCCGCCCACCACAAGGCCCCAAAAAGGAACGGTGCGAGCACCACATTCACCAGTGGTCCGGCCGCTATGCTCCACAACTGCGCCCCCGGTCGCTGCGGCGGGGCCACGTAGGCCACCCCGCCCAAAGGCCAAAGCACGATTTGCTCGGCGCTGCCCCCGGTCGAACGACAAGCCAGAGAATGGCCGAACTCATGAAGCAAAACGATAAGGAACAGGCTGAGATATTCCGCCACGTTCCAGTAAACCGAGGCATACTCCTCGTTGCGCTGCGAGAGCGTGTAAAAAGCCACCGCGAACCACGACCAGTGCAGAAACACTTCAATACCTTGAAAACGAAAGAGGCGGATGGAGCCTTCGCGGGTCGGATGCATACCCCAGCCTTGCGCTACCGGCCGGCCGCAAGCAAGGCCACGCTCCCAAAGGTGTAACCCAAAGCGATTTCAGCTCGGTCGTGAAACCGGCATTTCTACCTGCGGGATCGTGACGGAGCCCGGTAAACTGCACACAAACAAGAAGGTCTGTGTCACTTCGGCAGCAACACGGCCTTCACTTTGTTATACACCCGTCACCCCGCAGTTTTCCCATCGCTTTAATTAACCTATTCGCCTCTTAAACGTCACACAAAATTTACGTGAATACTCTCTACCTCCGCCTAAAAGCACTCGGTCTGCAGCATCGTTTCGGCGCGGCCGTGCTCTTCGTACTCTTATTTGTAACCCTCGCGCTGGCGACACGCATCGCCCTGACCATTCAAGCGAGTGAGGTGCTGACTTGGAACGTCGGGTTGGTGGCCGCTTACGCCTGGGGCACCGTTTTCGACCTCGCCGCCGCCGGCTGGTGGTCACTCCCGCTCGTGCTAGGCCTGAGTCTGGTGCCGGCCAACGGCTTTAAATATCGCGTCCTCCGTCTCCTCGTTCACGGAGTTATTTATTTTATTCTATGCGCCCTGTTATTCACCGGCCTGGCGGAATGGCTTTTTTGGGATGAATTCGGAGCCCGCTTTAACTTCATCGCGGTCGATTATCTGGTCTATACGCAAGAAGTAATAGGCAACATCCGCGAATCCTACCCGATGCCTATAATATTAGGATCCATCGGCTTATGTGCTGCGGCCCTTCACTTTGCGCTCCTGCGCACCGCCTTGATTACAACTTGGCTCGACCACGCCGTGGCGCCGGCCAGGCGTCGCTGGCGTTTCGCCGCCCTTTGGACTGCGGTAGTTGTCGCGCTCGGCCTGGGTCTCAGCGAAGAACTGCTGCCGAGCTGGAAGAATAACTACAGTCGCGAACTGGCCAAAAACGGGCCGTGGTCCTTCGTCGCCGCCTTCCGCTCCAACCACCTCGATTACGACCAGTTTTACGCTACGATCCCGAACGAGCAGGCCTTTTCACGCATGCATCAGATCTTGGCCCGTGACGGCTCCACCGTCTCGCCCGACGCCGCCAAAGACGGTCAGGACCTCTTGCGCCAAGTGCACGCTCCACGCCCCACCGAGCCCGAGCAACGCCTTAACGTCATCCAAATCACGGTCGAAAGCCTCAGCGCGGACTTTGTCGGACGTTACGGCTCCACTTCCGGTTGGACGCCCAACCTCGACGAACTGAGCACCCGCTCCCTGATTTTTGAAAACTTTTACGCCACCGGCACCCGCACGGATCGCGGCATGGAAGCATTGAGCCTGTCGGTCCCCCCGACCCCCGGACGCTCTTTGGTGAAACGTCCCGACAACGGCGGCCTTTTTACCCTCGGCTCGGTCTTCCGTACCCGCGGCTACGACACCTCGTTTATATACGGCGGCTACGGCTATTTCGATAACATGAACACCTTCTTCGGCGGCAACGGTTACCGCGTAGTGGATCGCACCACCTTTACCCCGTCCGAAGTCACCTTCGCCAACGCCTGGGGCGCCTGCGACGAAGATCTTTTCAACCGCGCCCTGCGCGAAGCGGACCAAGCCAACGCCGCCGGGAAGCCGTTTTTTCAGTTCCTGATGACCACCTCTAACCACCGTCCCTTTACCTACCCGGACGGCCGTATCGACTTACCGTCTAAAACCTCCAAACGCCCTGGCGGTGTTAAATACACCGATTACGCCATCGGGAAATTCATTCGTGAAGCCGCCACCCACCCTTGGTTTAATCAGACCGTCTTCGTAATCGTGGCCGATCACTGCGCCTCCAGCGCCGGCCGCACTGAACTCCCGGTGCAAAACTACCACATCCCGTTGATCATCCATGCTCCCGGCGGCCAGATCGCTCCCGGCGTGGTCAAGACCCTCGCCAGCCAAGTGGACTACGCCCCCACCCTGCTCGCCTTGCTTAACTGGAGCTACCCGAGCCGCTTCTTTGGCTGGGATGTTACCGCGCCCAACCAGCCCGCCGGACGCGCCCTCCTTGGAAATTATCAAAAACTAGGTCTCTTCGACGGAGAACACCTCGCGATTTTGGCTCCGGTGCGTCAACGCCGCGCCTTCAATTATGGAGCCGCGAAAAACACGCTTTCATCCATCCCCGCCGACCACCCGCTGGTCGATGACGCGATTGCCAACTATCAAACCGCGAGCTGGCTCTTCCAAAACCACCGGCAGACCGCCTATCCCCTGCCAGTCGCCCCATAACATCAATCTACTGCGTAAATATGTAGGTATATTTGCAAACCATGGAGGCTCTTAATGGCACGGATATGCCTTAAATTCCTACATTGCATTCGTTTAAATTATCACCTTGGGTCGCTTCCGCCCGTTTTAGATAAACCGAAAAACATTTTTACGTATGACGCCCCACCCCATCTCGCTACTGGCTTTGGCGGAATTAAGCCCCACCAAGCTCCTTGATATAAACTGGATAGATTCCCATGGGCTGGTTCTTCCTGATCACCGGCATTCTTATTGCCGGCTACGGCAGCTTGATCGCCGATCCCATAATATACACGCAACGCTCCTTGGGTTATAACGTAAACCTCTACTGGGGGCATCGTACTCGCGATCTTTGGCGCAGGTTGTCTCTATTTCAGAACCAAGCCGGCTGCACCAAAATAAGCGAATCCTGCGACCCGCCTTAGAGCCTATCCGGCTAACCAATGGAGTGGCGTTGAGCAGGAAAGCGGGTTCGGCCTAGGCGGCCGAGGCGGAGGTGGGCCAGAGGCCCATGCCGCCTCGGACAACGCAGGCCCAACCCGTTTTCCCGCTCAACCCTCCGGGCGAGGGCGAAATTTGCCG
>CANIWJ010000010.1 GCA_947471035.1 Verrucomicrobiota bacterium | reverse complement strand
GCCGCCGTCGAAGGTGTGGGCGGAGTTGGGGGCGGCGGTGTTGTAGCCGAAGAACGAGAAGGTGACGCCGCCGGTGCCGGACTGGCGGAGCACGGCGCGGGCGTTGTCGGCTCCGACCTGGAACATGGAAAAACTGCTGCCGCCCGCGAAGGTGAGATTTTGCGACGTGGTGGAGCTGTTCCAGATGAGACCGGTGGCACCGGTGCCGGAGATGGTGCCGAGCGAGGTGATGGGCGCGGTGATGTCGAGACGGCCGTTGGCGGTTATCGGCGCGGGAAAGGCTCCGCCGGTGAGGCGGGCGATGGATGACGGGTTGTTGCCGCCGAATTTGTAGGTGGGCAGGCCGCCGTCGGGAGGCGCGATGATCAGGCCGCCGGTCAGGGTGTTAATGCCGCTCAGGGTGGTGGTGCCGGGACCGGCCAGGGAGAGGAAACGCGTGCCGTTGGTTTGGCCGAGCGCGCCGGTGACGGTGAGGGTGCGGCCGTTGGCGACCGTCCAAGTCTGGTCGGCGGCGAGCACGACGGGGGCGTTGACGGTGAGATTTTGCGTGGCGGTGGAAGTGATTTCGATGCCGCCGTCCGCGAGGGTGAGCGGGCCGGTGCCGGCGTTCAGGGTGATGGCGGTGGTGGCGGAGTGTTGGATACGGCCTACGGAGAGGCCCGCGCCGATGGCGACGGTGCCGTTGGTGTAAGCGCCGGTCCACAACGAGGTGTCGTAGGGGCCGGGCACGACGGAGCCGGTCCAGCTGCCGGACTGGTCGAGCGCGGTGGTGTTGTTGGCTTTTTGCAGCACGCCTGAACTCGCGAGGGTGAGGGTGGCCGGGGCGGAGGTGGCGCTGCCGGCGGGGTTGGTGACGACGACATCGTAGGATGCGGCATCACCGGCTTGGACGGAGGTCAGGGTGTAGCTGGTGGCGGTGGCCCCGGAAATGGGCGTTCCGGCTTTGCGCCATTGGTAGGTGTTGGAGAGGCCGGTGGCGGTGACGGAGAAGGTCACGGGGAGGCCCAGACCGGCGGTGCGCGAGGCCGGTGGCTGGGTGATTTGCGGCGGGGCGATGACGATGAGGGTGGCCGGGGATGAGACCACGCCGCCGGCGGGATTGGTCACGAGCACGTCGTAGGATCCGGCGTCGCCGGACTGTAACGAGCCGATGCTGTAGCTGGTGGCGGTGGCACCGGGGATGGGTGCGCCGGCCTTGCGCCATTGGTAGGTGTTGGAAAGGCCGGTGGCGGCGATGGTGAAGGTCAGCGAAGATCCCTGGGGGAGGGTTTGCGCGGCGGGTTGCTGGGTGATTTGCGGGGCTACGATAACCGTGAGGGTGGCGGCGGTGGCAGTGGTGGTGCCTGCGATGTTGGTGACGACCACGTCGTAAGAGCCGGCGTCCGAGGAAAAGGCGGGGAACACGGTGAAGCTGGCGCCGGTGGCGCCGGGGATGGCTGCGCCGGTTTTGCGCCATTGGAAGGTGTTGCCCAGGCCGGTGGCGGCGACGGAGAAGGTGGCCGAGGTGCCCTGGTTAATGGTGAGCGAGGCTGGTTGAACGGTGATCTGGGGCGGGGAGACGACGGTGAGGATGGCGGCGGAAGAGGTGATGTTGCCGAGGGGGTTGGTGATTACCACGTCGTAGGCACCGGAGTCGGCGACCTGGACGGAGGGTAGCGTGTAGGTGGCAGCGGTGGCCTCGGAGATGGGCGCGCCGGACTTGCGCCATTGGTAGGTGAGGGAGCCGCCGGTGGCGGTGACGGTGAGGGTGGCGGATGCGTTCAGACCGACATTTTGGGTCGCGGGCTGCTGGGTGATCTGGGGCTGTCGCAGGACGGTCAAGGTGGCGACGGCCGAGGTGGTGACGCCGGCGGGGTGGGTGATCACCACGTCGTAGGAAGCCTCGTCCGCGAGCTGGACGGAAGGGATGGTGTAACTGGCCATGGTGGCACCGGGGATGGCGACGGTGTCTTTACGCCATTGGTAGGTGTTGGGGGTGCCGGTAGCGGTGACGGAGAAAGTGGCGGACGTGCCCGGGTTAACGGTCAGGGAGACCGGTTGCTGGGTGATCTTGGGCGGGATGCCGATGAGGGTGAGGCGGGAGCCGAAATAATCCGAATCGGCCACGATGGCCTCGGCGGCGTAGTGACCGGTGGCGTCGGGGAAGGTAGTCGAGCCGTCGTAGGTGATGACCGGGGTGATCGAGGGCTGGGGGGAAGTGGCGGTGACGGGGGAAACGGCGGTGGGGGCGGTAGTGTTGCCGAGGGTGACGGTGACGGCGGCGGCGTTGGTGATGAGCAGGCGACCGGTGGCGGTGGCGGAATAGATGGGGTCGTCCAAGGTGGCGACGACGTCGTAGTAACCGGGCGCGGTGGGCAGGGTGGTGGAGCCGTTGTAGGTGATCGTGAGCGGCGAGGTGAGGCCTTCGAGGGAGAGTGCGCCGCGGACGGGCACGGGGACGTCGGCGGTGGTGTAGGCGGCGCCGTTGATATCGGAGGTGTAGGACTTCCGCACGATCATGGGCGCGAGCAAGCGGGAGGCCGGGACCATGGGAACGGGAATAGCGGTCGCGCTGTTCGTGCCGCCGATGAGAAGCGGAGTGGTGCGGTCCATGTCCACCCCGACCGAAAGGGTGAGGGGAATCTTGGGTGAACCGGCGGGCCGAACGGTGAGGGTCATGGCCTTGGTCGTGGTGCCGTCCACGTTGCGGGCTGAGACACTGAGGGTGTAGTTGGTTTCAACTGACACGGTGGGCAGGGTGCCTGAGATGAGGCCGGTGGTGGCGTTGCGGGTGAGGCCGACGGGCAGACCGGTGACTTGATAATTGGGCGAAGACGTGGCGGCGACGATGTTGGATACGGGCAGCTGGTAGGAGAAGGCGGAGCCGGAGAGGGCGACGAGCTGGGAGGGGGTGCGGATGACGGGCGGAAAGGCGATGCGGGTGGGCGGGTTGGCCTGGTAGCGATAGGCGCTGCCGGCGGCGGCGAGGCGGGTTTCGACCTGTTTTTCGTAGAGGGAACGAACGGACATTTTGGTGCCGTTGGACCAGACCTCGGCCTTGCCGAGCAGGGAGGCGGATTGGCCGGTGGAGTTGCGCCAAGTTGGGGTGCCTCCGGAGGGCGTGGTGGTACCGAAGGACCAGTTGGGCGAGAGCGGCATGTTCTCGAAGGTGATGTTAGGCGTGACAACGTTCCACGCGACGCAGTAGGCGGAGGGCCGTTCGAGCTTCACCTGAAGGCCGACACCGGAGGGGGCCAGTTCGGAGACGTTGTCCCAAAGGCCGCCGTTGTTCCAGTCGGCATGGGAGCCGGACTCGTTGTAGGATTGAAACGAGGTGCTGTCGACGAAGGCGTTGGGGCCGGGGGCGGCGGGCCAGTTGATGATAAACGAGTGTCGGCCGTAGCGGCTGAGGGCGTTGGAAACGAGGCCCATCTCGCCGGTCAAAACGAAGTGATAGCGGCGGCCGCCTTTAATGATGGAGATGCCGTCGTAGCACTGGGAGCGGTTGATGGTGATCTTGCGGGTGGAGGTGTTTACGTAGGCGATGGAGTAGGCGAAGTAGCGGGCGGTGCAGTTGTGCACGAAGCCGTCCTCGACGTTGGTAAAATCGAGCGCGTTCCAGACGTGGTTTTCGTCGGTGTCGCCTGACTCGACGCTTTCGAAGTAGATATTGGATACGCCGACATTGGTGATGTTATTAAAGGCGGTGACGGGGACGATGTAGGCGTTGGCGTAGAAGGGATCGAGAGGAGAGGTGATGGGCGCGTCGAGGGTGATGGAGTTGGCGGTGACGGCGGTGATGATGCGGTTAAAAGTTACGGCCGCATCGGTATCGGCGGTGGCGGCGGTGTTGTAGAAACTGGCTTTTTGCCAGGCGACGGTGCCGGGCAGGCGGACCTGGATGCGCTGGCCGACGGTGAAGGCGTGGCCGGTTATGGGGATGACGTTGACGCCACCGGGAACGTAGACGGCGTCGACCAAGGTGCGGGCGGTGGTGTTGACGGTATTGCCGTTGCCGGCGAAGGCGATGAGGCGGGAATTGCGGGTGTTGCCGGAGTCGTTTTCGTTGGTGGTGCCCCGGGCGTAGAGGCGGGTGCCGGTGAGCGGATTGTCGCCCTCGCCCTTGAGCACGACACCGGAAGCGCGAATGGCGATGCGGTTGGCGGAGTGGATTTCCCAGAGACCGGCCTTGAGCAGGAGGGCGCCGCGGAAGCCGTTTACGAGCGGCTTGGCGGATATGAAGTCGATGGCGGCCTGGATGCGGTCGGTCTGGTCGCCGGTGCCGGGTTCGAGGGTGACGAGGACGGGGACCTGATAGCCGCCGGGTTCGTCGGGGAGGGGGGAGTTGCCGTAGTTGTAGCCGACGGTGGAGAAGTCGGGGATGCGGTCGCCCTTAGAGGTGGGGTTGTAGGTGATGGACTGGTCGGGGTTGATGGTGACCGGAACGGGAAACTGGGGAATTTGGGCCAGGAGCGAGAGCGGAACGCCCACGGCCATGAAGCACACGAACAGTGCGGAAAGAGTCCGCAAACAATATCCGCCACGGCGGAGTAAGCAGGGTAAGCGCATGCGAGGTAAGGATATGTCACGAAACCACCGAACGAGCAGCACATCAGACAGGGGTAAATTGCCTGGGCCTACGTCATTGGGGGTAAACGTGTCTAAGGGGGTCTGGTTGCGGGTAAGGGACTCTGTTGATAGCTTACCGAAACGTATTTTTCCATTATTTTCGGAAATATTTCTAATATTTTACGGATTATTTGCGGCCCGTATAGCCCTGCCCCACCCCGCCATGCGTGTCATCTAAAGATCTAGTCAACATGGTAAGCCTACTTAAACACCCCCTACTCCATAACCGGATTAAGCACTCAGTCATTGAAAGCCCAACTCCGGGCCCGTTTCGTGCTCTGAATTTCCCCCTAATCTCTTGACCAAACCCATGCGCGCCTTTCTCCGCCTCCTTCTCGCAACCAGCATCCTTGGCCTCCTCTCCGCCTGCAACCGCCAGGACTCCCCCACCGCCGCCACCATCAAAATCGGCAACTACGGTGCCATCACCGGCAAGGACGGCACCTTCGGCGATTCCTCCACCAAGGCCACCCGCCTCGCCATCGAGGAAATCAACGCCGCCGGCGGCCTCCTCGGTAAACAAATCGAACTCGTGGTCGAAGACACCCAGTCCAAGCCCGGTGAAGCCTCCACCGTAGTCAAAAAACTCATCACCCGCGACCGCGTCGTCGCCCTCATCGGCGAGATGACCTCCAGCCGCTCCCTCGAAGGCGCGGGCGTCGCCCAGGCCTTCAAGATCCCCATGATCAGCCCCTCCGGCACCAACCCCGCCGTCACCGCCACCGGCGACCAGATCTTCCGCGCCTGCTTCATCGACCCCTTCCAAGGTGCCGTCCTCGCCACCTTCGCCCGCGACCAGCTCAAGGCCCACCGCGCCGCCATCCTCACCTCCATCTCCTCCGCCTACAGCACCGGCCTGGCCGACGTCTTCCGCGTCCAGTTCCCCAAAGCCGGCGGCACCATCGTATCCGACCAAAAATTCGCCGAGGGCGATAAAGACTTTAAGGCCCAACTCACCGCCATCAAAGCCTCCAACCCCGACGTCATCTTTCTCCCCTGCTATTACACCGAGGCCGCCCTCGTCGCCAAACAAGCCCGCGAACTCGGCATCACCGCCCCCCTCATCGGCGGCGACGGCTGGGAAGCCCCCGAACTCGTCCAGATCGGCGGCGCCGCCATCGACGGCTGCTACTACTCCGCCCACTACTCCGCCGAATCCCCCGACCCCAAGGTCCAGGCCTTCGTGAAAAAATACCAGGCCCGCTTCGGCGGCCGCACCCCCGACGGCATGGCCGCCCTCGGCTACGACGCCGCCAACATGCTCGCCGACGCCATCCGCCGCGCCGGCTCCGCCGAGCCCGCCAAAATCCGCGACGCCCTCGCCGCCACCAAAGGCTTTGAAGGCGTGACCGGCCGCATCGACATGGATGCCGACCGCAACGCCAGCAAACCCGCCGCCATCCTCACCATCAAGGGCGGCAAATTCACCTACGTCCAAAACGTCTCTCCCTAAACCTCCGCCCCCTCCGCCCGTCTCCTAACGCATCGCCGCCGCCCCCCGCACCGCCCCGTGAGCGAGTTTCTCCAGCAGTTGATCAACGCCCTCTCCCTCGGCGCGATCTACGCCCTCCTCGCCCTCGGCTACACCATGGTTTACGGGGTGCTGCGCTTCATTAACTTCGCCCACGCCGACGTCTTTATGATCGGCGCGTTCACCGGCTCCTACGTCGCCAAACACGTGCCCTCCGGCACCCTCGTCGGCGGCCTCGCCGTGCTCTTCGCCGCCATGGTCGTTTGCGCCCTGCTCGGCGTGCTCATCGAGCGCCTCGCCTACCGCCCCCTGCGCCGCGCCCCCGTCCTCAACGTCCTCATCACCGCCATCGGCGTGTCCCTGCTGCTCGAATACGGCGTGCAGCTCACCGCCGGGGCCAACCCCCGCAGCTTCCCCGCCGTCTTCCCCGTCACCCGGTTCCAGCTCGGCCCGCTCACCGTCTCCAGCAACCAGCTCGTCGTCATCGCCGTCGCCCTAGCCCTGCTCGGCGCGCTGCAATGGATCATCTACCGCACCCGCCTCGGCGCGGCCATGCGCGCCGTCTCCCTCAACCCCCGCGCCGCCCAGCTCGTCGGCATCAACCTCAACACCGTCATCGCCTTCACCTTCGCCCTCGGCTCCGCCCTGGCCGGCGCAGGCGGCGTGCTCTACGCGCTCAACTACCCGTCCATCGACCCCTTCATGGGCGTCATGCCCGGCCTCAAGGCCTTCGTCGCCGCCATCCTCGGCGGCATCGGCAGTCTGCCCGGCGCGGCCCTCGGCGCGCTCATACTCGGCACCGCCGAGACCTTCGTCGGCGGCAGCGCTTACTCCACCTACAAGGACGCCATCGCCTTCGGCCTGCTCATCGTGATCATGCTCTTCCGCCCCGCCGGCCTGCTCGGACGCTTCACCGTCGAAAAAGTCTGACCCGCCCGCCCGCCCCGCCATGCCCCGCCAGCACGCCGCCCTCCTCGCTACCGTCCTCGTCGCCATCGCCGTCACTCTCTTCGGCGGCGCGCTCAACGCCTACTACCTCGACGTCGCGATGAACGTCGGCGTGGCCGTCATCCTCGTCGTCTCGCTCAACCTCGTAAACGGCCACACCGGCCAGTTCTCCCTCGGCCACGCCGGCTTCATGGCCGTCGGCGCTTACCTCTCCTCCGCCTGCACCCTGCGCTTCAGCCCCGCCCTCGCCGCCACCGCCCACCCCGTCCTCGCCCAACACACCCTGTTCTTTTTCGCCCTGCTCACCGGCGGCCTCTCCGCCGCCCTCGCGGGTTTCCTCATCGGCCTGCCTTCCCTGCGCCTCAAGGGCGACTACCTCGCCCTCATCACCCTCGGCTTCGGCGAGATCATCCGCGTCGTTTTTCAAAACACCCCGGCTCTCGGCGGAGCCATCGGCCTCAACGGCATGCCGCCTCTCACCACCATCGCCTGGACCTACGGCACCGTCGCCGTCACCGTTTTCACCATCACCTGCCTGGTCAACTCCACCTACGGACGCGGTTTCCTCGCCGTGCGCGACAACGAGATCGCCGCCTCCTCCATCGGCCTCGACCCCACCCGCTACAAAGTCGTCGCCTTCACCCTCGCCGCCTTTTTCGCCGGCCTCGCCGGCGGCCTCTTCGCCCACCTCAAACTCGCTATCGACCCGCGCGGCTTCGATTTCTTCCGCTCCTTCGAGCTCGTCGCCATGGTCCTGCTCGGCGGCATGGGCAACACCCTCGGCGTCATCCTCGCCGCCGTCCTGCTCACCCTTCTGCCCGAGTTCCTCCGCCCCGTGGCCGAGTATCGCATGATCCTCTACGCCGTCCTGCTCATCGGCCTCATGCTGCTCCGCCCCCAGGGCCTGCTCAACTTCCGCCTCGGCCGCGCCCGCCTCTGATGTCCGCCCCCCTGCTCCAGCTCGACCAGGCCACCATCCGCTTCGGCGGCCTCACCGCCGTCAACGCCGTGGACCTCGCCCTCGCCCCCGGCGGCCTGCACGGCCTCATCGGCCCCAACGGCGCGGGCAAGACCACCCTCTTCAACCTCATCACCGGCGTTTACGCCCCCACCTCCGGCCACCTCGCCTTCGCCGGCCGCGACCTCGCCGGCCTGCGCCCCGACCAGATCACCGCCCTCGGCATCGCCCGCACCTTTCAAAACATCCGCCTCTTCGGCGGCCTCACCGTCTTCGACAACGTCCGCGTCGCCGGCAACCTCCACCGCGCCACCTCCCCGCTCCAAACCCTGGTGCGCGGCCCCGCCTTCCGCGCCGACGAAGCCGCCCTCGCCGCCCGGGCCGACGAACTGCTGGCGCTATTCAACCTCGACCGCTTCCGCGACACCCCCGCCACCTCCCTGCCCTACGGAGAGCAACGCCGCCTCGAAATCGTGCGCGCCCTCGCCACCCGCCCCCGCCTGCTCCTGCTCGACGAACCCGCCGCCGGCATGAACCCCTCCGAAAAGGTCGAGCTCATCCGCCTCATCCGCGAGATCCACCAACGCTTCCAACTCACCATCCTCTTGGTCGAACATTCCATGCGCGTGGTCATGGGAGTCTGCGAACGGATCACCGTTTTGGATTACGGGGTAAAAATCGCCGAAGGCCCGCCCGCCGAAATCCAAAAAGACCCCAAGGTCATCGAAGCCTACCTCGGCGAAGACCACACCGCCAAATTCGGCCACCACTGAGCGAACCGCCCTCCTCCGCATGCTCACCGTCACCGATCTCTCCGTCGCCTACGGCCCCATCAAGGCCGTGACCGGCATCTCCTTTGAGATTCCACGCGGTGCCATCGTCACCCTCATCGGCGGCAACGGCGCGGGCAAAACCACCACCCTCCAGACCATCTCCGGCCTCGTCCGCCCCGCCGCCGGCCGCATCCTCTTCGATGGCGAAGACATCACCCGCCTCGCCCCCCACCAGATCGTCGCCCGCGGCCTCTGCCACGTGCCCGAGGGCCGCCTCGTTTTCTCCAACCTCACCGTCGCCGAAAACCTCGACCTCGGCGCCTACCTGCAAAACGACCGCGCCGCCAACGCCCGCACCCTCGACACCGTCCTCACCCTCTTCCCCCGCCTCAAAGAACGCCTCGCCCAAAGCGCCGGCACCCTCTCCGGCGGCGAACAACAAATGCTCGCCATCGGCCGCGCCCTCATGGGCCGCCCCCGCTTTTTGATGCTCGACGAACCTTCCCTCGGCATAGCCCCCCGCCTCATCACCACCATCTTCGAGCAGATCGTTGCCATTAACCGCGAACAGGGCCTCACCATCCTGCTGGTCGAGCAAAACGCCCACCTCGCCCTCGAAATCTCCACCCACGCCTACGTGCTCGAAACCGGCCAGATCGCCATGTCCGGCCCCAGCGCCCAACTCCGCGAAGACCCCCGCCTGAAAACCGCCTACCTCGGCGGCTAAGCCCCAGCCCCAAACGCCCCCCTTCGCCCTTGTTCATTGGTCATTCCTCCTCCCCCCAGACCACCCAACCATAAAGTAACCTAATAGGTTACTTTGCCCCACCTTCGCTTTACCAGCTCTACCAGCTTACTAGCCCTACTAGCTTAAGAGCCCTACTAGCTTCACAGCGCTCCAACCCGTGTCCCGTTACTCCCGCCAAATCTGCCTGCCCGAGCTCGGCCCCGCAGGCCAGGCCCGCCTCGCCGCCGGACGCGTGCTCATCATCGGCCTCGGCGGACTTGGCAGCCCGGTTGCCCTCTACCTCGCCGCCGCCGGCGTCGGCACCCTGGGCCTCGCCGATTTCGACACCGTAGCCCTCCACAACCTGCAACGCCAGATCCTGCACGACACCCCCGCCGCCACCGCCGCCACGCCCAAACTCGCCAGCGCCACCGCCCGCCTCTCCGCCCTCAACCCCGAGGTGCACCTGATCCCACACCCCGAAGGCCTTACCCCGGAAAACGCCGCCGCCCTCGTCGCCGCCTACGATGTCGTGGTCGATTGCGCCGACAACTTTGCCACCCGCTACCTCGCCCACGATGCCGCCGTTCTTGCCCGCGTGCCCCTCGTCCACGGCAGCGTTTACCAATGGGAGGGCCAGGTCACCGTCTTCGCCCCCCACCTCGGTAGCCCCTGTTACCGCTGCCTCCACCCCGAAGCTCCCGCCCCCGGCCTGGTGCCTAGTTGCGGCGAAGCGGGCGTGATCGGCGCGCTCTGCGGCCAGGTCGGCACCCTGCAAGCCCTCGAAACCCTCAAACTCCTCGCCCGAATCGGCGAACCCCTCCTTGGCCGCCTCTGGCAATACGATGCCCTCGCCGCCACCACCCGAACCCTGCGCTTCGCCCCCGACCTAGCCTGTCCCCTCTGCGGCCCCGCCCCCACGATTACCCACCTCGACCCCGCCCGCTACGCCGCGCCCACCTGCACCGCCGTCGCCTCCGCGCCCGCCCAACCCGACGAAGAAACCAACACCCCGTCCGGGGCCGACTTCCTGCTCGACGTACGCGAGCCCGCCGAGACCGCCGCCGGCACCCTGCCCGGTGCGCACCTAATCCCCCTGGCCGAGCTCGCCGCCCGCGCCCCGTCCGAAATCCCCCGCACCGGCCGCCTCGTCGTCTACTGTGCGCTGGGCGGCCGCAGCCTGCGCGCCGTCCGCCAACTCCGCACCCAAGGCTGGCCCCAAGCCCAAAGCCTCCAAGGCGGCTACACCACCCATAGCAAACCCTAACCATGCAGGGCGGGGTCGCGCACACCGCCGTAACCTTCCCAGTGCCCGAACGCCCAACGCACGCCGTCTCATCCAAAACCCTCACAACAAACCGAACTTGTCTTAACGCAAAATCGCCAAGCCGCGTAGGCTACTCTTCTCTGCTTCTCTGCTTCTCTGCTTCTCTGCTTCTCTGCTTCTCTGCTTCTCTGCGCCCTTGCGCCTTTGTGTTAAACCATGTCCTGCTCATGTCCTGCTTTCGCAGTTTTAGTATAACGTTATACAACAAACACTGCCTGATCAAAGCAGAGGTGAGATTCCGTTTTCAACCGTCACCCCACCCTGAAGCCACTTCCGATTCCGATGCCCCTGATAATCGAGTTTCCTGTCAGTAACGCTCGCCCGAGGTCGCCATACGGCTTCTGCCTGGCGGCGGCCCTAATGTTATGGGCAACCGTGCCGGAGTCGATGGCCGCGCAGATTTTCATCCGCCAGCCAGACGGGCGCCAGATCGGTCCCTTTACGGTCGAGATGTCCGACTCGATCGATTACGTTAAGCAATTCGTACAAGACAGGCTGGGCACGCCCCCGGAACGGCAATATCTCTACTACGGCAATCAACTGCTTCTCGACGGAAGAACCCTCTCCGACTACAACGTGCCAGACGGCTCCACCCTACCGCTCGTGGCTACGTGGTCGTTCGGGTTGCCGCCACTCCCTCAACTTACGGCCTGGGCATTCGGCATCAGCGACGTAAACGCTGGCATGGGCACGGGGTGGACGAACTGGTCTAGTTCAACCGTGGACTTCACGGGGTATAGCGTGGGCTCATTCGTGCTCGATATTCATAGCTACGCAGGAAGCGTCGCAGGCACGCCCGCAGGCTATGACCCACAGGCCGCCTACGATTGGACATTCCTGAATGTGTCCGTAGGCATCACAGGTTTCTCTGCCGACCTGTTCTCGGTGACGGGCGACTTCGCCTCGCGGGCCTCGCTCTATCAGGCCGGCAACGACCTCGTTCTCCACCTGGCCCCGGTCCCCGAACCGGCCGCCTACGCCACGGTCCTCGCCGGGGCCTGTGGCGCCTACTCGCTGTGGCGGCGGCGCAAGCGATCCTGACCTTCCCGCACCCCGGTAAGCCAAAACCGGCCCGAGGCTTACATAGATAAGATTTTCACCGCTTAAACCCAGACACGCCCTACACCGAGGCGACCGGTGTTTTTTGCAAAAAATTGGTCTTTTTTCCGGAATAAACAGGAAGGCATACATTCCGTTCTTACCTCAATGCAGTCGGCCTCCCCCGCCAGTCAGCCGTCTGCATACCCCACCCCATGCCCCGTTTCGTCGCCTTTGCTTTGGCCTGCGTGCTCGCCACGCCCTGCGCCCGCGCCGCCGTGTCCACCTGGTCCGGCGCGGCCGATACTGCATTCGCCAACGCCTCCAATTGGAACGCCCTCCCCGCCGACGATCTACTTACCGACGTCGCCACCTTCACCGGCACACCCACCGCCAACCAGCCCCGACTCGCCGCCAATCGCTCCGTCACCGGCCTCGTCTTTTCCACCACGACCGGCGGCTGGACCCTCTCCGCCGCCTCCCCGGCCAACACCCTCACGCTCGGTGCCTCCGGACTCTCCGCCGCCGCCCAGTCCTCCGGAACCAACACCGTCTCAGCCGCGCTCGCCCTCACCGCCACCCAGACCTTCCAAGTCGGCACCGGCGGCACCCTGCGCCTCACCGGTTCTCTCCGTGCCGGCACCTCCGCCACGCCGCTCGCCGGTCAGCTCATCATCGGCGGCTCCGGCTCCGGCGACCTGATCCTCGACCCCGCCCCGGGCAACAACGTCGAGCTCTACCACACAATCGCAAGCGCCGCTGCCCTTCAGGTGAACCGCCGCCTCGTTCTCGGCTCCGCGCTTAACTCCACTACATCGGTCAACACCGTCTCCAACGCCGCCAGCGCGGGCATCCGCATCAGCGATACCGGCGTGCTCGAAGTCCGCTCCGGCGAGTGGCGCACCAACGATCTCGGCTCCAACAACACCTCCGCCTTCACCGGCACGCTCAACCTCAGCGGCGGCACCCTCGCCACCGGCGGAGCCCGTTACCTCGGCCAGTTCAACGGTGCCACCGGCACCATCATCAACCTCTCCGGCGGCACCCTCCTCGTCACCGGCGGCGGCAACGCCATCGCCAACTCCGGCCACCTCGGTCTCGGTGCCCACGGTGCAGGCACTCCCACCGGCACCGTTAACTTCAACGTCTCCGGCGGCACCCTCGATGTCGCCAATGGCACAGGTAATTTCCCCAACGGCTCAGGCATCGCCTCCGCCGCGCTCTCCCTCGGCGGCATCGCCAACACCTCCGTTCTGCTCAACCAAAGCGGCGGCACCGTGCGCGTCGGCATTACCCCCGGATCGCACGTTTTCACCGGCGCGACCAACGCCAACACCTACACCCACCTCTCCATCGGCTCCTCCCTCGCCGCCAACCAAACCGCCTACACCCTCACCGGCGGCACCCTCCTCGTCGCGGGCAACATTCAGGGCGTCGTTTCCACCGGTGGCGTGAGCAACTTCAACTTCCTCGGCGGCACCCTCGCCCCCGGCACCTTCATCGCCACCAACCTCGGCCACTCGCCGACCGCCACCACCACATCCGGCCAGACCGCCACCTCAGACCAACTCGGCACGCTCGTGAATCGTGGCGGCACCCTCGCCCCCGGCGGCGTGGGCACCGCCGGGAAAACCGCGATCACCGGCAACTACACCACGCTCTCCGGCTCCGCTCTCGCCATCGACCTCGGCGGACCCACCGCCGCCACCGCCTTCCAACACGCCTCCGGCTGCTACGATACCCTATCCGTCTCCGGCTCCGTCACCCTCGGCGGCAACTTGGTGGTCAACCTCCTTTCCGGCTATACCGGGGCCGCCACCGCCACCTTCACCCTGCTCTCCGCCTCGGGCACGATCTCCGGTGCCTTCACCAACGCCGCCTCCGGCACACGCATCGTTTCCGCCGACGGCCTGCATACCTTCCTCGTCACCCAGTCCGCCACCAGCGTCACTTTGAGCAACTACCTGCCGGTCGTCGCCCCCGCCGTCGCCTCCGCTACTTCGCCCGCCGCCATCGGCGCGGGCGACGCCGTCCTCCTCGGCGTCACCGCCAGCAGCCTCTCCCCCGTCACCTACGAATGGTATAAGGACGGCACCCTCATCGACGGCACCGTTTCCAGCACGCTCACCTTGCTCAACTTCCAGGCTGCCGACGCCGCCACCTACTCCGTCACCCTTCGCAACGCCGTCGGCTCGGTCACCAGAACCTTTTCCGTTCGCGTCACCACCCCGCCCTCGACCGTCACCGTCCTGCTCGACTCCGGTGCCACCCAAACCTTCAACGCCTTCCCCGGAGCCGCCTCCTACCAATGGATTCTCGACGGCGACGCCGTCGGCACCAGCGCCGCCTTCACCTATTCGCCGGTCAACAAGGCCGTCGGCACGCACTGGCTGCGCGTCATCGAAACCTACGCCGATGCCAGCACCGTCACGCGCCACTGGAACGTCCGCGTGCGCATCCCCCAGCCCGCCAGCGCGCTCGCCTACTACGTCTCGCCGACTGGCTCCGACACCGCCGCCGGCACCTTCGCCGCGCCCTTCGCCACCTTGGAAAAAGCCCGCGACACCCTCCGCCTGCTCAACTCTACCCAACGCTTGGGCGGCGTGACGGTTTACCTGCGCGGCGGTATCCATCGCCGCACCACGACGTTCGCGCTCGCCGCTCAGGATTCCGGCACCGAGTCCGCCCCCATCGTCTATGCCGCGTACCCCGGCGAGACGCCCATCCTGACCAGCACGCGCGTGCTCGCCGCCTCGCAATGGACCCCGCTCGCCGTCTCCGAACAGGGCCGCGCCGCCCCCGGCGTGGATGTCACCCGCATCTGGGAAACCGACGTCACCGGCAACGCCCGCGCCGCCGCCTTCCCCGATCTCTTCAACGAGTGGCTCATTTTCAACGCCCTCCGCACCGCGCAAAACGGCGGCCTGCTCGAAGTCTTTTACCAGGGCGAACGCATGCGTATTTCCCGCTACCCCAACCTCAATCTCACCGACGACACCAAGACCCCCAATCTCGCCATGAACGGGGTCGCCCCCGGCGCCGATTACGCCGCGCCCGGCACTGCCGCCACCGGCTACCTCAACGGCGCCGGCACCTACACCCTCGGCGACGGCTCCACCTCCGCCGTCGGCGGCGCATTCCAATACAGCGCGGCCGACGCCGCCCACGTCACCCGCTGGCAAACCGCCCTCGCCTCCGGCGGCGTCTGGCTCGGCGGCTACTGGCGCGTACCTTGGCAAATCAACCACGCGAAGGTAAAACTCATCGACCCCGCCAAACAAACCATCGGCTTCATCACCGCCGCCACCAACCCCGCCACCGCCGCCCTCATCTCCAACGGCATCGGCGACAAATACAACCGCCCCGCCGGCTCCAAGAAAGAACCCTGGTGGGTGGTCAACCTCCTCGAAGAACTCGACCAACCCGGCGAGTGGTGCATCGATTTTAACCGCAAGAAACTCTACTTCCTCATGGACCGCGCCGGCTCCCCCGCCGATGCGGAGATCGAGCTCGCCGACGTCGGCACCCCGCTGATCCAGTTCAGCGGCGCCAGCGACGTCCGCCTCCAAGGCCTGACTTTCCGCCGCCATCTCGGCGTCAACGTCCAGGTCCTCAACGGCTCCCGCGTGCTCCTCCTCGGCTGCGCCTTCTCCCAGTCCGGCAACATGGCGGTGGATATCAACGGCGGCAACGGCCACGGCGTCGTCTCCTCCGACTTCGAGAAACTCGCCTCCGGCGGCGTCATGCTCCGCGGCTCCGCCACCGCTTCGATCTCCGCCCCATCGGATCACTTCGCGGTCAACAACCGCTTCCGCTCCTTCAGCGAGGTCGTGCGCGTTTATCAGGCTGCGGTGGACATCGGCTACGGCGGCCCGCTCGGCTCCTGGGGCACGCCCACCTACGGCATGCGCGCCGCCCACAACGACATCCGCACCTCCCCCCACGCCGGCATCCTCTGGTCCGGCTACAACAACATCATCGAATACAACGAGGTCTCCGACTTCACCCGCATCTCCAACGACCTCGGCGCCATCTACCGCTTCGGCCCCAACATCGATTCCGGCACCGTCATCCGCTACAACCACCTCTACTCCAGCCCGCTCGGCGAAGGCGTTTACAACGACTTCGACCACGTCCGCACCCCGATCTACGGCAACGTCATGAACCTCAAGACGCCGTCCACCGCCCAGCGCGGCTTCGGCATCTGGACCACCACCAATACCGCCAACGGCGGCAACGTGCCCGGCGTCTCCATGGCCCTGCGCGCCTACAACAACATCTCGGTCAACTGCCGCGACAGCTTCTACTTCCACTCCACCCCCGGCGGTACCATCCAGAACAACCTGTCCTACCACGCCCTCGACTCCGCCTCCCCCATCAACTGGCGCCAGATCACGATCAACGCCACGACCAACACCGCCAGCGTCGCCACCGTCCCCGCCGCCACCCTCCAGTCCGGCCCCAACCTCCACTACACCAGCGACCCCGGCTTCATCGACTTCGCCAACGACGACCTGCGCCTCCGCCCCGACGCCCCGGCCTACCGCGACCTGCCCGGCTTCGTGCCCGTCCCCCTGGAAATGTCCGGCCTCTACAACGACGAGCTCCGCCCCGCCGCCGCCCGCGTCTGGACGCCCTTCATCGTCACCAACGCCGCCCTCTCGGTCGGAGCCAACACCGCCACCTTCGCCGGCACCCTCGCCTACCCGCAGTTCGACGCCAACGCCACCGTCCGCGTGTATTGGGGCACCGGCGACGGCGGCACCGACCCCGCCGCCTGGCAAAACGTCACCCTCCTCGGCCAGCCCGGCTCCGGCCACGTTGCCTACACCCCGGCCAACCTCACTCCCGGCACGCGCTACTACTACCGCTTCCACGCCCTCAACTCCGCCGGCGAACACTGGGCCGAGCAGACCAACTCCACCACCACCTACCCGCTCGCCACCGCCCCCTCCAGCGGCGCCGCCTCCGCCACCAGCACCGCCACCCCCGCCGCCAACGCCTTCGACGGCGACCCCGCCACCGCCTGGCAAACCGCCAGCGGCAACCCCACCGGCACGCTCACCTATCAATTCGCCGGCAACACCCCGGCCCGTCTGACCCGCTACTCCGTCACCAGCGCGGCCGACACCCCCGCCCGCGACCCGCGCGACTGGCGCTTCGAGGGCTCCCCCGACGGCACCACCTGGATCGTCCTCGACACCCGCACCGGCATCACCTTCTCCGCCCGCGGCCAGACCTTCGACTTCGGCTTTGTTAACAACTCCGCCTACTCCTTCCACCGCCTCGTCGTCACCGCCAACAACGGCGACGCCACCAGCCTGCAGCTCGCCGAGCTGAAGCTCTGGACACCCTCCGTCGTGGCCGACACCACCGGCCCCATCATCACAACGCCAGGCAACCAGACCGTCCCGGGTGCCACCGCCTCCGGAGCCTACGTGGATTTCGATATTAGCGCGGTGGACGCCGTCTCCGGCAACTGCACCGCCACCGCCACGCCCGCCTCCGGCTCCTTTTTCCCGGTGGGCAACACCCTCGTGACCGTCACCGCACAGGACGCCGCCGGCAACACCAGCACTGCCACCTTCACCCTCACTGTCACCGCGCCCTCACTCCCCGCGCCGTGGACCCTCCGCCAGATCAACCCCTACACCGGAGTCGCGGCCGGCACCACCACGGTCAACTCCGCCACCAGCTTTACCATCACCGGCACCGGCGGCGCATCCACCGGAGGCACCAACGCCGACATGTGGACCGGCAGCGGCGACTCCTTTACCTACGTTTCCCAACCGTGGAGTGGCGACGGCACCTTCACCGCCCGCCTCGCCTCCCTGACCTCGACCGATACCTCCGCCAAAGCCGGACTCGTCTTCCGCGAGACCACCGCCGCCGGCTCCCGCTACAGCGGTATCTACCTCATGCGCACCAACAGCGGCGCGGTCTGGGCCCAACACAAAACCGCCACCGGCGGCTCGACCACCAACGTGAATTTCTTCACCGCCAGCTCCACCAGTCGCGGCATCCCCGAGTGGATCCGCCTAGTGCGGCAAGGCGATGTGTTCACCTGTTACTATTCGGAAACCGGCACCAGCTGGACCCAGCTCGGCACCGCCCGGACCAACCTCCTCAGCGGCTCCACGCTATCGGTAGGCTTCGTCGCCGCCCCCCGCACCGGCAACAGCACGGTGACCGCCACCTTCGACAACATCAGCTTCCTCACCCCGCTCCAATCCTGGCGGCAGGCGAATTTCGCCACCACCGCCGCCAGCGGCAACGCCGCCGACCTCACCGACCCCGACGGCGACGGCTACCCCAACCTGCTCGAATACGCCCTCGGCACCTCGCCGCTCGCGCGCGACACCGGCCTGCTCACCTCGCAACTCGTCGAAGACCGCCTCACCCTCACCTTTGCGCGGATAGCCGACCCGACGCTCACCTACCGGGTAGAATCCGGCTCCAGCCTGAGCCCCGCCGACTGGGTGGAAATCTGGCAATCCACCGGAGCCGCCAACACCCCCGGCTACATCACAGTCGCCGACATCGTGGACCTCTCCACCGCCAGCCCGCCCCGCCGTTTCCTCCGCCTCCGCGTCACCACCCCCTGACCGCGCCTGCCAATGTAGGGCGGGGTCGCCGCACCCCGCCGTAGCGTGCCCAGTGCCCGAACGCCCCACGCGCTCCGTCCCCACCCGCCAAACAAACCGGTGCAGAGTTGCCTGCCGTCAGAGAATTCGCACCATCCGAACCATGAGCACCGTTATCGAAATCGAATCTGCCGTGGAAAAACTAAGCCCTCAGGAGTCGCGAGCCTTTGCGGTCTGGTATGAGCAGCGCCAGGCGCTCTTAAACGCGGCCGAAGCCACCTTCCTTGCCTACGAAGAGGAAGAGGGGAAAAGCGCGTGAGCCGTTTCCAGCGCGGTGAAATCTGGTTGGTTGACCTCGGCATGGTTGCCAAAACCCGGCCAGCCCTGCTTTTGAGCGTGCCTTACGACGAGATTGAGCGCGCCGTCGTCACCTTTGTTCCCCGCACGACTGCGTTGCGCGGCACACGTTTCGAGGTGCCGCACACCGCGCGCGGGTTTGATGCGGGCGGCTTCGACGCCCAAGGCATCGCGACCGTGCCCGCCGCGCACTTGGTGCGCCGCCTAGGCGTGATCGACGGCCCGACCCTCGCCCAGATCGAGGATGCGGTAAAGCGCTGGCTCGCCCTCTCGTAGTCTGCTCCCACCGACCGGACTGCATAAATTCCGCTAATCATGACCGATCAACCTGCCTTCGCGATGACACCCAACAGCAATTCCACAGCGGACCCAGACCTTATCGAAGCGGTGCTTACGAAATTGGCCTCTCATTGGTTTCCGGGCTCCGTATGCCTTTATGCTCACTATACACACGAGCAGCCGACTCACTTTAACGAAGCCCGGTTCGCCGACCTCGGCATTCAACTGAACGCCGCCGCCAAGATGCCCGACGTCGTCATCCACGATGTGAAACGCAACTGGCTGATCCTTATCGAAGCCGTCACCAGCGCCGGTCCGGTGGACGACAAACGCCGTTCCGGGCTTAAACAATTATTCAAAGGCTCCACCGCCGGGCTGGTTTTCGTAACCGCCTTCGAAACCCGTAAAGCCATGCAAGCCTTCCTCGGCCAAATTTCGTGGGAATCCGAAGTCTGGATCGCCGAAGCCCCCGACCACCTCATCCACTTCAACGGCGAACGCTTCCGCGGCCCTTATCCGGACACGATGCTACAAAACTAACAAAATCCGGCGCGACCCGGTCTGCCTTAAACTATATAAAACTACTCGGCCGGACACAATTGTGCGGAGCGATCTGAATTAGTAAGCTCACTTTAACTCATTAAGCATGAAATACACATTCGTTCATCTATCAGATCTCCACTATATTGAAGAAAAACAGGAAGCATATGATCTTATTTGTGATCGGCTAAATAAGGATCTTACACTTAATAACCTAGAGAATCCCTATGTTATTTTCTCCGGCGATTTTGTATACTCTGGGTCGTCCCAGCAGGCATTCGATGCAATCGAATCAAAATTCGACAAATATCTAACAGAATTAGAAATTCCCAAAGGTAAAAGATACTGCACACCCGGCAATCACGATATATCACAAGAGGTGATTAAGAAAATAGCCGTGATGCAAAGAGGCATCCTAAGTGAAATGAATGAGGAGGATGTGTTCAACGATAGCCTATCGGAAATCAGAGCCCAGCTTAATTTTGAAAAAAATTCGAAAACTATATCAGATTTGAAGAAAGATTCACGAGTAACTGCCTGAGCCAAGAAACCATCTCGGGCCAAGGATGGGCCCTATCTCCGGATCTATCGATCTATAGTTTAAATACAACTATTTGCTCGTTCGGAGGGATCAAAGATAAACAAGGCAATGTAATTAGCGACTTTGGGCGCCTGATGATTGACACAAGAAGTATCCATAGGTGGCTACTTAATAACACTTCCAAAATAAGAATCCTAGTGATGCACCACCCAATAGACTGGCTAGCACCTTGGGCCAAAATAGAACTTGATAAAATAATAAACGATTCCTTCAAACTTGCTTATTTCGGACATATCCACGAGGGCCAATCAGTACAATATATAAAAGACGGAGGAAACTGCATTTGTCTAACGGCGCCCGCGTTATTCACCAAAAAAAGCGAACAGTTGGGCTACTCCATTACTCGACTCGATACGGCAACGGGTAAAGTCGAAATAGAATATCGCCAGTTTGCCCGCAATAATCAGTTCGTCCTTGGAACGCTCCTAGCGGGAAATGATGCTGGAAAGCGCGTATACGATACATTGCCGAAAGAGCGGCATATTCATCCCAGTCAAAGCCATGCCCAAGTAGATTTAACTACTCTTACAATACTTCGGCGTGAATTTGATAACTCTATCAAATGCTATTCCAATAAGGCAGGATTCTGGATAGAGCGTGATTTATCTAAAACACCTGAATCTGAGTTCAAAGCAACTACCCCGCCTGAACTTACCGCGAGCCAACTCGCCTCCTCGCCAAAATCATGTATCATTAGAGCTCCTTCCGAGTTCGGCTTATCTAGCTTAGGTTACTATTTAGCATTAAATCATTTCGAGAGCTGCAATGGAAATAAGATCCTATTGCGCCTAGATTGTGAAGAGCCAATGCGGGGTCCGAAGGAGATAGCATTGGCGGTAGAAAAACGCTGCGCCGAATTAAAAATCAACGCAGAGTTTATTCATGGGTTCATTCTGGATAACTGGATGACAGATAAAATAGGAAAAAAAACACTCGCACTACTGAAAGATGCATATCCATCTGCTTTATTAATAGCATTATGTGGAGTAGATGACTGCGCACAAGTTTCCGATTATATTGAAAAGTCTGAAAAAGACCCCACTGAAGGATTAGATGTCGTTTATCTTTGGGCACTAGACAGGAGTAAAGTGCGCTTATTAGTCGAACAATATACCATCAACGCTAATCATCTCGATAGTGACCGCGTCACGAAGAAAATAATTTCTGATTTAGATAGCTTAAACACACACAGAAGCCCGCTTAACTGCCTTCTGCTTTTGCGCCTTTACGAACAGGCATTTGACGATAGCCCCGTAAATCGAACCGAGATGATCAGCAGGGTGCTCAACCTGCTATTTTTTCAATTTGATGCAATCCCCTCATACGCCAGTCGACCAGATCTAAAGGATTGTGAATTCGTGCTGGGTTGTTTCTGCGAAAAATTAATAAGGGGAAACCGCAAGACATTCACAAAACAAGAGTTTAATAAGCTCGATAGCAACTGCCTAGAAAACCATATAGATCTAGAAATTCATATTCTTTTCGCATTCCTTCATACAGAGAACATTATTATACAGAAAGGAAATGAATTTGAGTTCAGATTTAATTACTGGTTATACTATTTTGCAGCGCATCGCATGCATCACGATCCCGACTTTCGTCAATTCATGCTTTCACATAATAGATATTCGGCATATCCGGAAATACTGGAATTTTATGCAGGCATAACTAGACGGTGCCAAGATGCCGTAGATATCTTGATCAAAGATCTAAAAACTATGGCAGCTGAATTCGTAGCCAGAACAGGAATTCCAGATACTTTCAATCCTCTCACATCATTTAGTTGGCATCCATCCGAAAATGCCCTCGCTAGCCTAAAGCGTGAAGTGACTGAAGATGAATCTATGGCGGCAGTGCCAGCTGTGGTAAGAGATGCCGTAGCCGACTCCACATATAGTAGAAATAAACCTTATAATCAGGATCTAGCAAAGTTCATTACTGAATCGTCGCTCACGCAAATGATGTCTGCGGTTAAGGGGGCTGCTCGAACATTAAGAAATAGCGATTATGTCACAGCTCCATCTAAAATTGGGCTCTTAAATGAAGTCATAAATTGCTGGTGTAAAGTCGCTCAATTATTAATCACGTTATCCCCTGCACTCGCTAATTCTAAAGAGGCGCACTTCGAGGGAATAAACTTCATGCTGGACCACACCTTTGATCATTTGGATACAGTCGAAAAGAGGTGGCACGCACTGATGAATGCTGTGGCCTCTAATGTGGCAAATTGGTATCAGGAGGATATTTTTTCTAAAAAAATGGGACCACTTCTTCTGAATTATGTAAGGGAAAATAAGGGAACCCTCGGCGAACTTCTAGCTCTTTATGTTATAGTTAAGCAAAAACCCTCAGGATGGGAAGGTGAGATTGAACAATTTATAGTAAGAGAAAACAAAAATTCATTCTACCTAAATAGAGTCTTCAGCTTATTAATCAACGACTGCAAATATGGTTATAATTCAGAAAGGCACCGCCAACAATCAAGGCGCTTATCTGCAATGGCCTTAGCAAAGCATGATACGGGATCTAAGCATCCTAATCAAACACTCGTGGAAAAAGTAGCTAAGCAAATAATAGACGGCAAGGTGCCAAATTTAAATAAAATATTTTTTAAAAAAACATTTGGGTGATTTGGAGCCGGTCGAGCCAACGGTGTCCGAAATTTTTCATAAGTGACCGAGCCGAGGGGGACTGGCCGTGTTTTGTGAGTTTCTGGGTTTTCGCAAAGTCCTCAATGGGCCCCAGCGATACACCCGGCGGCATAGGCCACGCCTCAGGCTAAAAAAGTTGTGGGGTTGAGCCGGTTACAGGAAACACCGAACTGGGTAAACCCGCGACGACGGCGGGCAAGGTTCTTACCATAGCCGCTCAAAACTGCCTACCTGACGGCACGTTACCATGCCGCCAGTGGAATGCCTTAACGTAGCTGGGGAAGAAGAGTTTTGCCGGATAAGCCTAGTCAATAGACCTCGATCAAGCCCGCGCCGGCGTCGAGTTGGCGGACGATCTCGGGCCAAAGTCGCTCGAAGGTGGCGAGCAAAACGACGGTGCGACAGTTGCCGACACGCAACCAGACGACGCGCACGCCTTCGGGGCGCAGGATGGTCAATTGGGCAAAGTCTTCGTCCTTGGTAACGATGACTGCGCCGGTGCGCGCGGCGTGCTGCCAGATCAGCGTGTCGGCGGTCTGGCCCATGCCCAGGGCGAGCACGTGCTCGGCTTCGTGGCCTCTAGCGTGCAACCAACGCGCGAGCGCGGAGGGCAACTGGTTGTCGATGAGGAAGCGCGTCACGAAGCGGCGGCGTGAAGCAAAACGTGATCGTTTTGCGCGGCGGCAAACTCCAGGCAGGCGCGTAGGTCGTCGGCCTCAAGAAAAGGATAATCGGTCAAGATCTCCTCCCAGCTAGCGCCGTGGGCGAGCAGTTCCAAAACATCCTTCACCCGCATCCGATAACCACGGATGCAGGGACGTCCGCCACACTTGCCGGGCTCAACGGTGATTCGGGAAAGAAGATCGCTCATGCGTGGAACGGTGCGGATTTCTCGGCCGCTGGCAACTCTGCGCACGCGCTCTCCCGCCTGTTGCATCTCCATTACCAGCGCTGAAGCAGAATCGTGCTGTCGGGCTCTTTCGTCAGGGCCGAGCGTTAAATTATGCTCCAGCATTCCCAGATTCACCCCAACTGAATCACATCCGCTAAAATGTGCTCCGCCTCCTTTTCGCTCGTGAGGGAATGATAAGTTCGCCCCTTACCCGCGAAGCACCCCGAACCGGCCACGCCCATCCGTCATTCGTCATTGGTCATTGGTCATTCGTAATTCGTCCCCCCCACATCCCCCGGCGCGTTCCAGTTGGCCAGCACCGCCGCATCCTCCGGCGCACTCACCTCCATCAACCAGCCTTCCGCCACTCCCGCTGCCACCAGCACCTGCAAACTCAGCCGCCCCGCCGCCACAGCCTCCGCATACCGCCCTGCCGCCAGCTTCGGATACACCGCGCATAAAGGCTCATACCCCGCCGCATCGCGCACCACCACCCCGCGCTCCGGGGTCGCCCGCGCCACCAGGCCGCGCACCCACTCCGCCGTCACCCCCGGCATATCGACCGCCAGCACCATCACCCGCGCCTCCCGCGCCCGCGCCAAACCCGCCGCAATCGCCCCCAGCGGCCCGCCCGAGCCATCGTCAAAAAGCCGCTCCACCTCCGCGCCCACCTCCGGATAATCCGTCCCCGCCCGCACCGCCAAAAAACACTCCGCGCACCCCGCCGCCCGCAGGGTCGCCACTTGATGCACCACCATCGCCAAACCCGAGCACGGATGCGCCAGCCGGGCCTTGTCCCTCCCCATCCGCGTGGAGCGCCCGCCCGCCAGCAACACCGCACTAAACCCTAAAACCACCGTGCCATTACCGTTATCTATCACCGGGTTTGATTTAGCGCCCTTTAGCGAACTTTAGCGGTTAACACTCTTAGCCGGAACCATGCAGTCGAGCGGGTCGCATCGAGGGGATCTGTCGGCACCTTTCAGTGGCTCACTCCCGGCAAAATACTCTCCGAGTATTCCTTGGTCGTTCACCTCTGAAATGCGCTCGAAATCTCGCCTCGCTACTCGCCTTCGACTGCATGGATCCGGCTCAGTCGGCACGACATCGACGCGCAGCTTTCCATCGCTCAAAATCTTCGCCCGCAGCCCTCCCCGACCTTTCAGCGCCACCTCCGCCCCAGGCGCGAAGGCCTGGTCCATCCAGTGACACGGACTGCACTCCGCACAGCCGATAAACCGCACCCCCTGTACCTCAAATTCCTGCCCGATCAGCGCGTTCAAATCCACCCCGCGCGTGATCACGTTGCGCCGAAACGCCGACGGCGCGGAATGCGCCCCCGCGAGGGGCAAAAACATCGCGCACAGTTCGTCGTAAAGTTCGCCGCTGAAAAACGTGATCTGCCCTTTGTAACCCGGCTTGTAGTCGAAAAACCGGTCCCCGCGCAGCCCCCGCCCCGCCACGCACTCCACTTCGGCCACTGCCAACATCGGGTGCTCGCCCGCCGCCTGGCCATGATGCCCGAAGTAGTTGTGTCCCGGTGACAGATAAAGGTGTTCGATCCGGAGCATGTGCGTTTACTCCCCCCGAAGGTGTTTCAGGCACTCCCGGATGGCGGGCACCAGCGGCGGTAAACACTCGCCAATCGCGCGCGGATTGCCCGGCAAATTGACAATCAAGGTCCGCCCCCGCGTGCCCGCCGTCGCCCTTGAGAGAATCGCGGTCGGCACCTTGGCAAAACTCACCGCCCGCATCGCCTCGCCAAAGCCGGGTAACTCGCGCTCCAGCACATCGCGCGTCGCCTCCGGCGTCACGTCGCGCTCCGCCGGGCCCGTCCCGCCCGTCGTCACCACCAACTCGCAAGCCTCCTGATCGCATAGCTCGCGCAGCGTCGCCGCGATCAAGGTGCGCTCATCCGGCACGAGGCGGGCCAGAAACGTGTGCTCTGCCCCCAAGGTTTCGCGCAGCACGCGCTCGATCTCGGGACCACTCAGGTCGGGGTAAGCTCCCGCCGAAGCACGGTCGCTCAGGGTGACGCGCGCGAGTTTCATGCCTTCTCCTTTAACTCCACCCGGACCTCGCCGATGACCATGGTTTTATCCACCGCTTTCATCATGTCGTAAAGCGTCAGTGCGGCCACACTGACAGCGGTCAAGGCTTCCATTTCGACCCCGGTTTTACCGGTCAGCCGGGCCTCGGCGGTGATGAGCACGCGATCCGTTTTCACCAAAAAATCGACCGTGACTTTTTCCAAGGCGAGTGGGTGGCACAGCGGAATGAGCTCGCTGGTGCGCTTGGCCGCCATAATGCCCGCCAGGCGGGCGCAGACCAGCACGTCGCCCTTGGGCAGCGCCTGTTTTTTCAAGAGGCGGATCGTGGCCGCTTGGCAGCGAAGCTCACCGCTGGCGACGGCGCGACGCAGCTGCGGGGTTTTCGCGCCAACATCCACCATGGTGGCGGCGCCGGCGGCATCGAGATGGGAGAATGCAGAGGGTGGAGCCTTCAGGGAATGTCGGGGCATGGGCGGATCAGAGCTTGGCGAGTTCAGCGAAATGCGCGTCGGCAGCTTCGACAGGCACCTTGTGGTGGCGGGCGACGGCGGCGATGAGCAGGTCGGGGTTGGGCACGGTAAGCCCCTTGGCCCGGGCTCGGCGTCCGAGTTCGCAGGCGAGCTCCCAGACTTCGGGCGTAATTTCGAGCTCGGGCAGGGTCTGCTCGAAGTCGTTGATCATTCTTTTTTCAAGCGTGCCGCGCGCGCCGTGCCAAAGCTCAACCCGGACCATCGGGCACCAGCAAACTTCACCGCCGATTAGTAGATCGTGGAATCTGGCCCGGTTGGCTGCCTGGCCCTGTTCGCGCAGGGCCTCGATGAAAAGCGAGGTATCGACCAGTCGCATGCTCAAAAGGTGTGGGTGCCGCGAGCGCGCAGATCCATAAGTTCTTCCAAGCTCATCATGCCGTCTCCTTTGCTCTGCCCGAGGTATTTAGTGAGCTCGGCCATTTTTTTACGGCGGTTGAAATCCGCAACGGCAGTGACGATGGCTTCCTTTTTGGTCGCGGCCTTGGTCAAACGCATGAGGTCCTTGAGCTCCCTTTCTGGAATATCAACGGTCGTTTTCATGCTTCTTAATAAGTGGTTTTTGGAATCCCTGGCAAGCGCTTCGGGAATCTAAACCAGCAGGCCCTCGGCGGTGTAGTCGGGCGGAGCATCGGCCTGGACACGCAGGAGGGCGGAGGCGCGGGCGAGCACGGTAAGGTCGGAGGAATCAGCCCAAGGCAAGGGGGCGTAACCGGCCGGAGTGGCAACCGCAGGCCACCAGGTTTCGCGAGGGTTGGAGGTGAGCGCTGCGCCCGGAGCGAGCGTGAGGCGGTGGAGCGGGATCGGCGCGGCACCAACGAGGCGGGCGAGCACCCGTTTCACGAACAGGTGATAACACACGAAGTGCGACAGCGGGTTGCCGGGCAGGCCAAAGGCGAGCCGACCCTCGCGAGCGGCGGCGATGAAGGGTTTTCCGGGACGGCTGGCGACTTTATCGCAGTGAATGGTAAAGCCGCACTCGGCGAGGAGCGCGCCGGTATGGTCATGGTCGCCCACGCTGGCCCCGCCGCTGACCAGAATCACGTCGGACGGAGACGCGAGTGCCTCGGCCAGGGCCTCGGCGGCGGCGGCGCGGCCATCGCCCACGCGACGGTACCAGCAAAGCTCGGCCCCAGCTTCAGCGAGCAACGCGGCGATGAGCGTGGAATTGCTATCACGAATCTGGCCGGGCGCGGGCACCTGCTCGGGAGCGACGAGTTCACCACCAGTGACGAGGTGCGCGACGCGCGGGCGACGCGACACCCGCACCTGGGCGACCCCGAGCGAAGCCAGCAGGGCGAGCGCGCCGGGACCGAGCACCTGGCCGGGCGTGAGCACGCGATCCCCCGCACGGGCTTGAGAAGCACGGCGCCGGATGTGCCGGGTCGAGGGCGCTTGCAGAAGTTCGCGTTGGTCGGGACGGGTGACCGCACGGGTATCTTCCTGCATCACCAGTGCGGCGGCGGTGGCGGGCAGGGCGCTGCCGGTGAGGATGCGCCAAGCAGTGCCGAGCGCGGGGGCGATGGCAGGTGACGGCGAACCGGGAGACACCGCGCCAAGCAGCGTAACAAGACCGGCGGCTTGGTCGGCATTAACCAAGTAGCCGTCGATGGCGGATCGGTCGAAGGCGGGCTGATCCTCGGAGGCAAGGATGGGCTCGGCCAAGATGCGACCGAGGGCGGCGGAGAGCGGCACGCGTTCCTGCGGCAAGGGCAAGGCCAGCGCGTCGAGACGACTCCAAAGTTCGGTTACCGTGATCATGCGACGGTGTCGATTTTCCAGATAGGAACGTCCTGTTTAAGCCGGTCCATAAAGGCGGCGAGCAGTGTAAATGCCTCGGCACGATGGCGAGCCTGCACCGCGATATGAATGGCGGCTTCGCCCACCCCCACCACGCCAACGCGATGCTGCACCCGCACGGCCAGACAAGGATGCTCCTTCGCCAGCTCGGTCAGCAGACGGCGCATCACCGTCTCGGCCATAGGTTGATAGGCTTCGTAAACCAACGCGGCGATAGGTCGCCCGCCTTCGTCTCCGCGCACCGTGCCCGTAAACTCGGCGACCGCCCCCACCCTAGGATCCGACGGTACGGCAGGGGCGACGATCACGGTGTCGTTGATAACAATTTCGATATGCACGTGAAACAGGGTGCTAATAACCAAGGTGCGGTTAACTTAGCCGCCGGAAACCGGCGGGATAAGCGCGATCTCGTCGCCCAGCGCAAAAAGCGTATCCGCCTCGGCGAATACGCCGTTGCGCGCCAGGCGGGTGACCGGGCGCAGCGGCGCGAGCGCGGGATGGCGCGCGAGCAGCTCCTGCCACAGCGCCTCCGCCGTCACCGGAGGCGGCAGCGCGAGCGGTTCGGAAGCGATGCCGGCGAGGCGGCGAGCTTGGGCAAAGTAGATAACAGTCATGGCGATCGCGGGCGTTTTTCAGGTTTAACCGCCGATAGCGGTCATGGGACGGTCCGGCTGATAATCGGCTTGAAAGGTGTGGTCGGCGGGCTTGTTGGCGATGGCTTCGGTCAACAGCGCGGTGAGGTCGGCCTCGCCGCCCCGCAGCGGAGCGAGCAGGTCGATCTCGCCGTGGCGACCGAGGCAGGGGCGCAGTTTTCCGTCGGCGGTCAGACGGAGCTTATTACAGGTCTCGCAGAAATCGGTCGTGGTGAGCGCACCAATAAAGCCGATCGTCGCGCCGTTGGCCGCGCGGGCGTAGCGGGCGGGCCCGTGACCTGCGCGATAGTCGGGCAGCGTCTCCAGCGGGCCAAGCTCGGCTTCAATGCGGACGCGGGCATCGGCGCAGGAGAGAAAGTTGGCCGGGCTCAACACATCGGTGCGCGTGAGCGGCATCAGCTCGATAAACCGCACCGGCATGCGGTGCGCGGCGGCGAAACGCACCAGCGGCACGAGCTGGTCCTCGTTGACGCCGCGCATGAGTACGACGTTCAGCTTCACCACCTCGAAATCGGCCGCGAGGGCGGCTTCGAGACCGGCCAGGGCATCGGCCAAACGTCCACCGGTGACGCGGTGGTAAATGTCCGCATCGAGCGCATCCAGGCTCAGGTTAATCGCCGTGATGCCCGCCGCGCAGAGTTCGCGCGCGACGGGGGCCAGACGTGTGCCATTGGTGGACAGTCCGAGCGAGGTGGTGGTCGGCAGCGCGGCGATACCGGCCGCGATGGAAACGAAATCCGAGCGCAGCAAGGGTTCCCCTCCAGTGAGTCGAAACTTGCGAAAACCGAGGCCGGAGGCAGCGGCGGCTGTGCGCACCAGTTCGGCCGCAGTGAGGTGATCGGGGCGTTGCGCCCAGCCCTTGTAACCCTCGGGCATGCAATAAAGGCAACGCTCGTTGCACCGGTCGGTGACCGAAATCCGCAGGTAATCAATCGTACGTCCGAAGGGATCAAGCATGGCGTCCCGGCTACCTTGCGCAGCCAATGCGAAAAATCACGGGCAATCACGCACCCCTGTTACGAACCTGCTCATGCCAACGATGAATCCGGCGATAAACCGCTCTAATACGGTTCAGCAATTTCTGAATAATCCTAACCAATTCGTGCGGAGCCACCCTACTTTGTTTAAACTAGATTGTGTATTTATGGAGCGTAAAGCCGTCACCACCCTGTCCCGTCGGCGAGCCGAACTCCTTGCCGAGTGGACGCTCCAGTTACGCGCCGCCCCCGTGGTCAGCGCTCTCGCCCTACCCGCGAGCTTGGAATACCTCATGACGCGCACGCTCGACGACCTTGCAATTCACCTTGGGCTAAAAACTCCCGCCACCCCGGTGGACTGGCCGCCCCGCTGCGGCTGCGGTCGCAACCCCTTTCGCGCTTATTACCTGACCGGCGAAAACGCCCTTATGAACGTGCTGACGGCCCACGCACCGACCGTGCTTGAGCCCGCATGCGCCGCTTGGCGTAGCATCGCCAACGCGGAACTCGGAGCCTTTTGCGGCCTATGCCAGTTTTGCGGCACCGCTAAACTTACCGGCGGCTGTCAGAGCAAGTCGCCGAACACCAGAGCCGTCACCCGCTCGAAGCCACGCACCGCCGCCCCCAAGCGCAGCAGTCAGCCTACCTCCACATAACGCATGCGTGTTACCGGGGCCTAAGGGCGTGTCTGGTGAAGGCAGGATACGGGGCGGCCCGACGCGGTTTCACAGCCTGATCGAAGCGCGCTCGGCTAGCAGGGCTTCGAGGTCGAGCGGGCGGGTGAACATGGCTAATTCTCCGGCCAGAGTGCGTGGCCAATCGGCCTCGGGACGGTCGCGGTAGAGTTCGACTCCGTTGCTGTCCGGGTCGCGCAGATAGATCGCCTCGCTCACGCCATGGTCGGCCCCGCCGTCGATTGCGATGCCGGCGGAGAACAGGCGGTGCAGCGCGTCGGCCAGCGTGGCACGGTCGGGATAAAGTATGGCGGTGTGGTATAGGCCGGTCGTGCCGGGCGCGGGCGGAGAGCCTCCGAGACTCTCCCAAGTGTTAAGACCAATATGGTGATGGTAATCACCCGCCGAGATAAACGCGGCCTGCGTGCCGGAACGTTGTTTAAGTTGGAAGCCGAGCACGCCGCAGTAAAAGGCGAGCGCGCGATCGAGGTCGGCGACTTTCAGATGCACATGGCCGATACGGACGGCAGGATGGAGCGTGGACATGGGTTCACTTAAGCCGAAGACGGTGTTAACGCAAAATCGCGAAGAATGGATAGGGGCATCGTCGGCCTGCCGACGCCGACTTCGCCGACAGTCACGAATGCGGCACACCATCCCCCAGCCAAAGAACTGCCTACCTCGGTAAAACCGCACCCATTACCAAGATCTGAGTAGATCGGCTCGGTAGGCAAACACCTCATGGCAGGGCCGTGCGCAGTCTGGCAAAATCGCCGACCTTGATCGCCGACCCGCCTGGTCGCCGAAACCAAACCCGTCACTGTTCTTATGAATACCACCATTGCCTTCACCCTCAGCCTTACCGCACTCGCGGCCTGCTTGATCTCTTTCGGCCTCTCCGGCTGCAATAAAAACGATCGCTCAGATGCCGGCGCCAAAGCGGGCGTCATCGTGACCGACACCAAAGAGGCGATGAGCCACGGTTGGGACAACGTGAAGTCGTTTACTTTCGAAAAACGCGATGACTTCCGCGCCAATGGCAAAGTGATAAGCTCGAAGTGGGACGCCCAAATGAGCGAACTGCGCGCGAACTACTCCGAGGCCAAGGCGAGTGCCAGTCGCAAGTCGGCCATGGCCGAACTCAAGGACTCCGAGACCGACTATAAGGAAAAACTTGCGGCCCTCGGCACGGCGACCGCCGACACTTGGGACAGCGCCAAACAAAACGTGGTCTCCTCGTGGGACCACCTTCAAGCATCCTACTACAAAGCCCGCGCCGAATAACGCGACCGAAGTCGATCAACACAGCCCGGTGAACGTGGCAACTCTGCGTGAAAAGCGCGGTTGCTACTGCTCCAAGGTTTGCGCCACCGCCTCGCACAGGCCCGCAAACGTCTCCTCCGCCAGTGACAAACTGCGCCCCCGTAAATGCGCCACACCCCAGGTGCGGCGCAGCTTCCCCCCAGGTAAGGGCAACGCCACCAGCGAGCCTTCAGCCAGTTCGCGACGCGCAATCCACGGAGCGAGCACGCCTGCGCCGACCCCCACTTTGGCCAACTCCTTGATCGCCTCCATGCTGCCCAGCTCCATGGTATTGCCCAATCGGATGTCGGCGGCGCGCAAATGCTCCGTGAGAAGCTCGTCGGTAAAACTTCCCTTGTTGTAAACGATGAGAGTCTCCGTCGCCAGCGCCTCCGCCGCCACCCGCCCTGCCCGCGCCCACGCATGCATCGGCGAGACCAAGATGCGCAACTCATCTGAAAACAAGCGCCGGAACTCCATGCCCTCATCCCGCACCGGCTCCAACATCAGCGCGATGTCCACCCGGTTGCTGCGCAGCAATTCCACCATCTGCGGTCCGTCACCCGGCTCGATCCGCAGCGCGCAATCGGGAAAACTCTGGCGAAATTCGCGCAGCACCGTGGGCAAAATGTGCTGGCACGTCGTCACGCTCGCCCCCACCCGCAAGCGTCCCCGCCCCCACTGCCCCAGCTCCAGCAACGCCGTGCGCGCATCATGCATATCGCGTAAGATCCGTTCCGCCGTCGGCCTTAATTGCTCACCCGCCTGGGTGAGAAACACCTTTTTACCCACCCGCTCAAATAAGGGCACGCCCACATCCTGCTCCAGCGACTTTATGGTGTGACTGATCGCCGACTGCGTCAGGTGCAGGTCCTTCGCCGTCTGGGTAAAACTCCCGCAACGCGCCAAAGTGGCAAACGCGAGCATCTGGCGGCTATCGATCGTAGTGGTCATTTTTAAGCAGATTAATGAATGAAGATTTATCATTCATATTATAAAATACGTGAGCAGCATTTTTTGGACCACGCCGCTGGCACGGCATTCGCTTCCTGCTTTTTATGTCCACGTCCCCTGACACCCGCGCCGCCAAAGCCTCCGCACCCGTCTCTGTGTCCGGTAGAATCCGCCTCGGTTTTATACCGCTCACCGACGCCGCCCCCATCTTGGTTGCCGACGCCCAGGGCTTCTTCCGCCGCCGCGGTCTGGATGTACAACTAAGCCGCGAAGTAGGCTGGGCTACCGTGCGCGATAAGATCATCTACCGCGAACTCGACGCCTCCCACGCCGTCGCCCCCATGGCCGCCGCCGCCACCCTGGGCCTGGGTTGCCTGGCCACCCCCTGCCTCTCCGCCTACGTACTCAACGCCCACGGCAACGCCATCACCCTCTCCGCCGCCCTTTGGAAAAACGGAGTGCGCGACGCCACCACCCTCCGCGACGAAATCCAGCGCACCCGTCACGAACGCACCCTCGTGCTCGGGGTCGTTTTCGCCCACTCCGCCCAGCAGATCCTCCTGCGCGACTGGCTGCGCGGCGGCCAGATCAACCCCGAAAAAGACGTCCGCATCGTCGTCGTCCCCCCCGCCCAACTCCACCGCAACCTCGCCGCCGGCACCATCGACGGCTACTGCGTGGGCGAACCCTACAACACCCAGGCCGTTCGAGAAAAAACCGGCTGGATCGCCGCCACCTCCGCCGACCTCGCCCCCGGCCACCCCGAGAAAATCCTGCTCGTGCGCGAAGATTTCGCCACCCAGCGCGCCGAGGAACACCTCGCCCTCGTCGGCGCCCTCCAGGAAGCCGCCATCCTCTGCGACGACCACGCCTTCCGGCCCGAACTCGTCCGCCTCCTCGCCCGCCCTGAATACCTCGACGTGCCCGCCCGCCTGCTCTCCCCCGCCCTGCTCGGCCCCATCGATCCCGGCATGGGCCGCGACGCCCTCCCCGCCACCCACTACATCCGCTTTTCCCAGTCCGAAGCCAACGTACCCACCCCCCTGCGCGCCCAATGGATCATCGACGGCTTCGCCCGCCACGGCATCCTGCCCAAAGGACTCGCCATCCCCTCCGACCTCGCCCGCCGCACCTTCCGCTCCGATCTCTTCTCGCAAGCCCGCGCCCGCCACTCCGTCCCGGCTTAAACTCTACCCAAGTTCCCGCCTCCCCGCCAGACCCGCCCCATACGGCGGGTCTTTTTTTATCCACGAATCCAAAATCCATACCTAAGCAATCCATCAAAGTTTCTCATCATTTTAATAGATTCTTTGACCGGCCTTTATCATTGGAAATCACGGAGCTGGCACGTCCAGCGCTTATGTAGCGAGGTGCTCAAAAAGAACCACCAGATCAAAAAATCGCTCACCAATCTTTTCTCCATCCGCACCCACCCTTCCTCCTGACAATGAACCAAGCTGCCTCCACCCACACCACCCGCGGCCTTAATCGCCGCTCCTTCCTCACCCGCGCCGCCACTGGGCTCGGTGCCGCCGCCCTGCTCGGCACCGGTCTTTCCAGCCGCGCCATCGCCCAGGGAGCCCCCTCGGTGACCGGCGGAGCCGACACCCCCGAGCAACCCAACATTTCCATCGGGTTCATCGCCCTTACCGATTGCGCCCCCTTCGTCATCGCCCACGAAAAAGGCTTCTTCGCCAAATACGGTATCAAGGCCACCTTGAAGAAAGGTGCCAACTGGGCCTCGATTCGCGACATGCTCTCCACCGGAGAGACTCAGGCTACCCACATGCTCTTCGGCATGCCCCTCGCCTCCACCATGGGACTGGCCGGTTCTCCCAAGAAGCCGATGATCATCCCCTGGATCGTCAACCGGAACGGCCAGGCCATTACCCTGACCAATAGCTTCAAGGGCAAGGTCGCTTCCGATCCCAAAGCGCTCAAGCCCCTCGTGGATTCCGCCAAATCCCTCGGCGAGCCGCTCACCTTCGCCATGACCTTCCCGCCCGGCACCCACGCCATGTGGACCCGCTACTTCCTCGGAGCAGGCGGAATCAATCCCGATAAAGACATCAACCTTATCACCATCCCACCCCCACAGATGGTCGCCAACATGAAGATCGGCAAAATGGACGGCTACTGCGTCGGCGAACCGTGGGGTGCCCGAGCCATCGCCGACGGCATCGGCTACACCGCCACAACCACTCAGGATATCTGGAAAGACCACCCCGAAAAGGTCTGCGCCTTCACCGAAGAGTTCGCCACCAAGAACCCCAAAACCGTCAAAGCCGTGCTTAAGGCCCTCCACGAGGCCTCGCTTTGGCTCGATGACATGGCCAACCGCCCCGAAATGGCCGAAATCATCGGACGCCCCAACTACGTCTCTGTTGCCAAGGACGTTATCCTGCCCCGCTTGCTCGGCGATCTCGACTACGGAGACGGCCGCAAGGTCAAGGACGAGTTCCCGATGCATTTCTCCAAGCGCAACTGCAACTACCCGCAGGAGAAATACGCTCTCTGGACCCTGGCCCAATATCGCCGCTGGGGCCTCGTGAAAGGCGCGCCCGACTACGCCGGCATTTGTGCCAAGGTCCTCCGCGCCGACCTCTACGAAGAGGCCATGCGCGAACTCGGCTACACCCACGGTGGCAAGAACCAAGATCCCGAAACCCTCTTCGACGGCGTCACCTTCAACCCCAAAGGCGACCTCGAGGCCTACGCCTCCAGCTTCGCCGTCCACAGCATTAAGAACTGATCCTTCCGCCAAACGCGCCGCCTTCCCTATCTGGGCAAAGGCGGCGCGAATCCGGCCCTTCGTCATAGCCCCGCCCGCGCCCGAACCGCACTACACCCGCCATGAATCCTAAATTCCAAAACGCTGTTCTCAGCACCGCGCTCGCGCTCGTCGGCGTAGGACTCTTTTTCCTGCTCTGGATCACACTCAACCGTTTCGCGCCCGATCTCCCGACTCCCTCCAGCACCTGGCAGGGTGCTCGCCTCTACATTATCGAACCCTTCGCCTACCGCGGCGAACAAGACCAGGGTCTGCTCAGCCTCACTAGCAAATCCCTCTTCCTCGTGGCCAAGGGCTACTTCATCGCCCTGCTCATTGGCGCCCCCATTGGCTTCTGCCTCGGTTTGAGCAAAAACTTCACCCGCACCTTCGATCCCATCGTGCAGGTTCTCCGCCCCGTCTCCCCTCTCGCCTGGTTCCCCCTCGGCATGGTGCTCTTCCTCGGCACCGGCGGCAAAGCCCTCGAATACGGCGCTCTCTTCACCATCGCCGTCTGCGCCATGTGGCCCACCGTGCTCAACACCGCCGTCGGCGTGCGCGCCATACCCCAAGATTATCTCAACGTCGGCCGCGTGCTCCGCCTGTCCAGGACCAAGATGCTCTTCAAGATCATGGTGCCCGCCACCCTGCCCTACATGTTCACCGGTTTCCGCCTCTCCCTCGGCATTGCCTGGCTGGTCATCGTCGCCGTGGAAATGCTCACCGGCAAGGTCGGCATCGGCCAGTTCATCCAGGACGCGTATATGAATGCCAACTACGGCAACATCATCGTGGGCATCCTCACCATCGGCATCGTCGGCTACATCCTCGACCGCCTCATGAGCGTGGTCGAAGCCCGCTTCAAAACCGCCTGAGCCCCGGCCGCCATGTCCTTTCTAGAACTCAAAAACGTCTCCAAGTCCTTCGGTGGTCAGGCTGTTCTCAAGGACGTCAACCTCTCCCTTATCGAGGGAGAGTTCGTCGCCATCGTAGGCTACTCCGGCCAGGGCAAGACCACTCTCATGTCCCTAATCGCCGGGCTCACCCAGCCCGACTCCGGCGCGATCATTCTGGAAGGCAAACCGATCACCGGACCCGGCCCCGACCGCGGCCTCGTTTTCCAAAACTACTCCCTCCTCCCCTGGCTCACCGTAGGCGAAAACATCGCCCTCGCTGTCGATGCCGTTTTCCCCGCCCTCCCCACCGAGGAACGCGCCGCCAAGGTCGATAAACACATCGCCATGGTGAAGCTATCCCACGCCAAGGACCGCCTCCCGCGCCAGCTCTCCGGCGGTATGCGCCAGCGCGTCTCCGTCGCCCGCACCCTCGCCATCAACCCGCGCATTCTCCTCCTCGACGAACCGCTCTCCGCCCTCGACGCCCTTACCCGCGCCAACCTCCAGGACGAGATCTCCCAAATCTGGCAGGCCGACAAAAAGACCGTCGTCCTCATCACCAATTCGGTGGACGAAGCCCTCCTCCTCGCCGACCGCGTCATCCCCCTTACCCTCGGCCCCGGTGCCACCCTCGCCGCCCCCATCACCGTAGATCTCCCTCGCCCGCGCGACCGCATCGCCCTCAACCACGAACCGGAATTCAAACGCCTGCGCGCCCAAATAACCGAACAACTCCTCGGCTACTCCGCCGCCCGTCGAACCCACGTCTCCAGGAAACTCATACTGCCCGACATACTGCCCGAGGATCTAGACCACCCTCGCGTCAACCGCCCGCCCCGCCGTCTCTCCGAGGAAAAACGCGAAACCGTCGTATCCCTCTAAGCCAAAGTCATCTGACTCCTCGCTCCCTGCTCCCATGAGCCATTTCCTCGAACTCTCCCAGCTCCACAAAACCTTCCCCACGCCGAAGGGTCCGCTCACCGTGGTGAAGGATTTCAACCTCAAGTTCCGCAAAGGCGAGTTCATCGCCCTCATCGGCCACTCCGGCTGCGGCAAATCCACCGTGCTCTCCATGGTCGCCGGCCTTGAGGACGTCTCCCAGGGCGGCATCGTGCTCACCGGCAAAGAGGTGACCTCCGCCGGCCCCGATCGGGGAGTCGTTTTCCAAGCCCCCTGCCTGCTCCCCTGGTATACCGCCTTCGAAAACGTCATGCTCGGCGTCGATCAAGTATACTACACCGCCAGCCGACTCGAACGCCGCCAGATCGCCGAATACTACCTCTCCCTCGTCGGCCTCGCCGACGCCATGCACAAACGCCCCGCCGAACTCTCCCAAGGCATGCGTCAGCGCTGCGGCATCGCCCGCGCCTTTGCCCTCAGCCCCAAAATGCTCCTCCTCGACGAGCCCTTTGGCATGCTCGACAACCTCACCAAAATGGAGCTTCAGGACGTCCTCCTCGACCTCTGGCAACGCGACCAAAAGACCGCGCTCATGGTCACTCACGACGTGGACGAAGCCCTCTACCTCGCTGATCGCGTCGTCATGATGACCGACGGCCCCGAGGCCACCGTCGGCGACATCCTCGAAATCCCTTTCCCCCGCCCGCGCAACCGCCGCGAGCTGCTCGAAAATCCCGAATACTACCGCCTGCGCGAATACCTCATTCACTTCCTCAACGAACGCTCCCACCACCGCCCCGCTCCCTCCACCACACCCGCCACCACCCCCACGCCGGCCACTGGCATCAAACGCTTCATCAACACCCTGAGCGGCGTGTAACCCACACCCGCGCCCAGCTAATTTTGCCCCGTATTTCAACGGGCAACCCGGCTACCGCCTTGCCCGCCCACTTCCTTTTCCGCTCCGCCAACCAACCAAACCCACCATTCCCACCATGAAAAACCATCGTCGTTCGCTCGCCGCGCTCATCATCGGCCTCGTCGCTCTCTGCCACAGCCTCCCGGCCCAATACGTGCCGTCCGCTCCTTCCCGCCCCTTCCCCGGCTACATCAACGAAGCCCTGCGCAAAAACGACGTTTACATGTCCCAGTGGGACGTCGGCGTTAACGTTCGTGGCCGCGCCGAGGTTAAGGATAACGCCGGCTTCACCTACTCCGGGTCAAACGCCGACTTCCGCGCCGGCGGCGTCGCCAACGGCATCCCGATCGACAACGACAACAGCTACTTCCTCACCCGCGTCATGCCCCGCGTCGGCTACACCGAAAAATGGTATTCTTTCCTCGTCGAAGCCCGCTCCAGCGCTTCCGTCGATGACGAACGCGGCGACCTCCGCGTCGCCGCCGATCGCGCCGCCAACGGCAAAACCTACCGCGGCAACGACCTCGCCGAAAACGACCGCGACCTCAACATCCACCAAGCCTTCGCCACCTTCGGCAACCACAAGGAATTTCCCCTCTCCCTCAAAGTCGGCCGCCAGGAACTCGTTTACGGCGATCAACGCCTCGTCGGTCACCTCCGCTGGAACAACAACGCCCGCACCTTCGACGCCGTCAAAGCCCGCTACCAAAACCGCTATGTCGGCGCCGACGTCTTCGCCGGCGGCCTGGTTTACAACGACAACCAAAACTTTAACCAATCCCACCCGCAGGACGACCTCTTCAGCGGCGTGTATCTGAATTTCCCCAACCTGGGTGAATTCACCCAGAAAAACGTCGTGGAAGCCTACTACCTGAATCGTAACGTCGAACGCTCCAGCGCCACCGTAGATCTGCGCGGCACCACCCCCTACTCCGGTGTCCCACTGCCTTTCCGCAACCCCGCCGTCCAGGATCTCTCGACCGTCGGCCTTCGCATCAAATCCAAACCCGGTGCCACCGGTGCGTGGGATTACAGCGCCGAGCTCATACACCAATTCGGCGAACGCGCCACCACCGCCCCCGCCGCCGCCTCCACCGCCGTGCGCACCGCCAAGCTGCTCGACCAAGATGCCTACGCCGCCATCCTCGGCGCTGGCTACACCTGGACCGACCTCGCCTGGCAACCCCGCGCCGGATTCGTTTACAGCTATGCCTCGGGCGATGAAAACATCGCAGACGGCAAGAGCGGCACCTTCCAAAACCTCTTCGCCACCACCCACCTCCACTACGGGTTCATGGACCTGAACAGCCTGCAAAACCTGCACGACATCCGCCTCGTCTTCCAGGCCAAGCCCCGCACCAACATCAGCTTCTCCCTCGAACACCACTTCCAGTTTCTCGATACCAACAACGACTACTGGTATAACGTGGCCGGTGTGGCCCGCAACGGCGGCGCCTACGCCGACGCCCTCACCCGCTCCGGTAGCAACGAGCTCGGCCAGGAAACCGACTTCGTAATCAGCTGGAATCCGATCCCCTCCACCCAGCTCGAACTCGGCCTCAGCCACTACTTCCGCGGCGACTACATCAAAGAGACCCTCGCCAACGACGTCGGCGGCTCCAAGGACTCCTCCTACGCCTACTTCCAAGTCACCGTCAGCCTCTAAGGCTTACGCTTCAGCCCCCGGCCCGCGCCGGGGGCTTTTTCATGCCCGCCACACACCTTTCATCCCCGCCTCACCCATCCCCCACTCTCCCCAAACCATGAAAAAATCCACCCTCACCGAAATCATCCTCGAAGCCAAAAAAGCCCGAAGCCTCACCTGGGCCGCCATCGCCACCGCCGCCGGCCTCTCCGAAGTGTACACCACATCCGCCTGCCTGGGCGAAAACACCCTCCCCCCCGAAGCCGCCGTCAAAGTAGCCGCCGCCCTCGGCCTCGGCCCCGAAATCGCCACCTCCCTCACCGAATACGCCAACAAGGGAGAAGCCGCCTCCACCGTTTCTAAAGAACCCCTCCAGTATCGCTTCCAGGAAATCATCTATGTTTACGGCGGCACCCTGAAGGCCTTGATCGAGGAAAAGTTCGGTCCCGGCATCATGAGCGCCATCGACTTCACCATGGACATCGAAAAGGTGCCCGACCCCAAGGGCGACCGGGTGAAAATTACCATGAACGGCAAATTCCTCGGCTATAAAACCTGGTAGTCTCAGCCGCTGTCCTGCCGCCTGTTCCGCCGGAGTTCGCCCGACCCGACCTCCGGCTCCGCTTAGATTTAATTCTTTAATGAATAACTCTAATTTAATTCACCCTATAAATAGGTCGCCAGCTGCCTACTGGCACCTGCGGTGCTAAAGCTAAATCATCGTGAGCGCCGTCCTCCCCCCTCTCTCCCCGTCCGCTTCTTCGCCTTTCCCCGAAGGCGCGTTTACCTCTGCCCAAAAGGAATACCTGCAAGGCTTCATGGCCGGTGCCCTCACCACCGGGACCGGCCTGGCGGCGACTCCCGCGCCCGCCCCCACCTTGGCCACACCCGCCGCACTGGCCGGTTTCCACGGCGTGCCCATCGAGGACCTCTGCCAGCAGGAAAAATGGAAACACGCCACCCTCCCGCTCGACGACAACTGGGAACGCCTCCTCACCCACGCCGCCACCGACCGCGCCCCCGACGCCGAGCACAACTTTCGTTTCCGCTGGCACGGCCTCTTCCACGTCGCCCCCAATCAGGATAGCTATATGCTCCGCCTGCGCCTCCCCGGCTGCAGCATCACCAGCCACCAGCTCCACGGCCTGGCCGACCTCGCCACCGAGCTCTGCGGCGGCTACGCCCACGTCACCACCCGCGGCAACCTCCAGCTCCGCGAGATCCGGCCCAAGGACGCCGTCACCGTCCTCATGCGCCTCGCCGAGCTCGGCCTCTCCGCCCGCGGATCCGGCGCGGACAACCTGCGCAACATCACCGCCTCCCCCGACAGCGGCTTCGCTCCCGACGAAGTCCTCGACGTCCGCCCCTACGCCCTCGCCCTCAGCCACTACGTTTTCAACCACCGCGATCTCTACGACCTGCCCCGCAAGTTCAACATCGCGTTCGACAACGGCGGCTCCCTCACCACCGCCGTCGATACCAACGACCTCGGCTTCCAAGCCGTGCGCGTCACCGCCCGAAGTGACACAGGCATTCCTGCCTGTGCGCCCGGCACCTACTTCCGTGTCCTCCTCGGCGGCATCTCCGGCCACAAAGACTTCGCCCGCGACACCGGCCTCCTCCTCGCCCCCGACGAAGTCGTGCCCTTCTCCGCCGCCGTTCTCCGCGCCTTCTCCGACCACGGCGACCGCACAAATCGCAAAAAAGCCCGCCTCAAATACATCCTCGATGCCAAGGGCACCGACTGGTTCCTCGCCGAAGTCGCCAAGCGCCTCTCCTTCCCCCTTCGCCGCATTCCCCTCTCAGCCTGCGAGCCCCGCCGCCCGGTTGAAAAACACGCCTGGCTCGGTGCCCGACGCCAGGCGCAGCCCCACCTCAACTCCCTCGGCGTCGGCTGCCCCGTCGGCCGCCTCACCCCGCGCCAGATGCACCGCCTCGCCGACCTCGCCCAGAACTACGGCAAAGGCGAACTCCGGTTCACCGTTTACCAAAACGTGCTCATCCCCCACCTGCCCGACGCCTTCCTCGAAACCGTCAAACGCGCGGTCGTGTCCATGGGCCTCTACCACGAGGCGGGCCTGGCCACCGGCGGCATCATCGCCTGCACCGGCAGCTGGGGCTGCAAATACGCCTCCGCCGACACCAAGGCCCACGCCCTCGCCCTCATCCGCGAACTGCCCGCCCGCGTGACTATCGACCAACCGGTCAACATCCACGTCACCGGCTGCGCCCACACCTGCGCCCAGCACTACTGCGGCGACCTCGGCTTCATCTCCACCAAACTCGCCGACGGATCGCCCGGCTACCACATGGTTCTCGGCGGCGGCATGGACCACGAACAAGGCATCGCCCGCGAAGTCTTCAAAGGCGTGCGCGCCGACGAACTCACCTCCGTAGTCGTTCGCGTCCTCAGCACCTGGCAAACCCTCCGCCAGTCCGGCGAAACCTTCGTCGAATGGACCCGACGCCATGAAGTAAAACAACTCCAAGAGTTCCTCTCCTAAACCGCCAAACCCACCATCTGTCCTTGGTCATTCGTCATTCGTCATTCGTCATTCGTCATTTTCACCCATGTCCGCCGCCATTCCTCAGCTTCCCGAGTCCGCCCCCTTCACCCCCGAGCAACGCGCCTGGCTCAACGGTTTCTTCGCAGGCATCTTTAACCGCACCGCCATCCCGTCCGTAGCCTCCGCCGCTCCCGCGCTAGTCCCCCTCACCATCCTCTACGGAACCCAGACCGGCACCGCCGAAAGTCTGGCTAAAAAAGCAGCCAAGGTCGCCGGCCAACGCGGCTTCGCGCCCGCCATCCTCGACCTCGGCCAGACCGATGCCACCCGCCTCGCCGCCGAGAAAAACGTGCTCCTCATCACCAGCACCTACGGCGACGGCGAGCCACCCGACGCGGCCAAGCCCCTCCACACCGCCCTCCGCGAAGGCCCCCACGCCCTGACCGGCCTGCGCTACAGCGTCTGCGCGCTCGGCGACACCAACTACACCCTCTTTTGCCAGGCCGGAAAGGACTTCGACGCTGCCCTCGAAAAACACGGTGCCACCCGCATCCACCCCCGCGCCGACTGCGACGTCGATTACGACGCCCCCTTCGAGTCGTGGCTCCACGCCTCCCTCGCTGCCTTTGGCTCCACCCATTCGTCCTTGGTCATTGGGCATTCGTCATTGCCACCGGAGCCGCCCACGGCGCCTTCGTATTCCAAGTCCAACCCCTACGCGGCTCCGGTGGTTTCCGTCCGCCCGCTCAACGCCCCCGGTTCCGCCAAGGAAGTTAACCACATCGAGTTCGACCTCACCGCCGCCGGGTCCGCGCTAACCTACGAAGCGGGCGACGCCCTTGGCGTTATTCCGCGCAACGACCCCGCGCTCGTCGCCGCCGTGCTCACCGCCCTTGGGGCCGATGGCGAAGAAGCGATCCCCACTCCGGCCGGCGAACTCCCCCTCCGCCGCGCCCTAACCGAACACTACGACCTAGGCAAACCACCCGCCCCTCTCCTCGAAGCCCTCGGCCTATCCGTCACTCCTTCCGCCTCCCCGCCCCCCGCTCCCAACTCACCGCCCCTCGACGTCCTCGACGCCCTCCAATCCGTCCCGCTCCCCAAGCATCCAGTAACCTATTGGGTTACTTTGCTGCGTAAGCTGCAGCCGCGTCTTTATTCCATTTCCTCATCGCCCAAAGCCCACCCGGGACACGTTCACCTCACCGTGGGTGCCGTTCGTTACGAACATGCCGGACGCACCCGCAAAGGGGTTTGCTCCACCTTCCTCGCCGAACGCGCCCTCGCCCACGGCACCGCCCAAGTTTTCATCCACGCCAACAAAGCCTTCCGCCCGCCCGCCGATCCCGCCGCGCCCATGATCATGGTCGGCCCCGGGACCGGCATCGCCCCCTTCCGCGCCTTCCTCGAAGAACGCGCCACCACCCAAGCTCCCGGTAAAAACTGGCTTTTCTTCGGCGACCAAAAAGCCGCCACCGACTTCCTCTACCGCGAAGAACTCGAAGCCCTCCAACGTTCCGGCGTGCTCACCCGTCTCGACCTCGCCTTTTCCCGCGACCAGGCGGAAAAGATCTACGTGCAACACCGCATGCTCGCCGCCGCCGCCGAGCTCTTCGCCTGGCTCGAACAAGGCGCTTATTTCTACGTCTGCGGCGACGCCACCCGCATGGCCAAGGACGTGGACGCCGCCCTGCACCAGGTGATCGAAACCGCCGGCTCGCGCACCCCCGCCGAGGCCGCCGCCTACGTGCAAGCCCTCCGCACCGCAAAACGCTACCAGCGCGACGTTTACTGAGCACCTGGCCCGTAAGTCCTATCCCCCTAATGAACCCGCAGCCCGCTGACTCTAACCTTGAGCCTTTCCTCGCCGAGCTCTTGGCCGGGCAGCAGCAGCTCCAAACTCCCGTCACCCGCGCCGCCACCGCTCACTCCCTCCAGCCCTCCGCTTGGCGCGCCGAGCGTTTCCGTGAACTCATCCCGCTCACCGCGCCCGCGCCCGGCCAGCAATACGCCTTCGAGGTCGATCTCGACGCCTGCTCCGGCTGCAAGGCCTGCGTCTCCGGCTGCCACTCGCTCAACGGTCTCGACGATGAAGAAACCTGGCGCGACGTCGGCCTCGTTTACGGCCTCTCCGCCCTCGCCGCCCCGCTTCAACCTTACAGCCCGCCAGCCCCGCAGCCCTTTGCCCAAACCGTCACCACCGCCTGCCACCACTGCGCCGACCCCGCCTGCCTGAACGGCTGCCCCGTCCTCGCCTACGAAAAAGACCCCGTCACCGGCATCGTCCGCCACCTCGACGACCAATGCATCGGGTGCAGCTACTGTGTCCTGAAATGCCCCTACGACGTCCCCAAGTATAACGCCCGCCTCGGTATCGTGCGCAAATGCGACCTCTGCCACGGCCGCCTCGCCGCCGGCGAAGCCCCCGCCTGCGCCCAAGCCTGCCCCACCCAGGCGATCAAAATCGTCCACGTCACCCCCGCCGCACCCGACCCTTACGACGCCGTTATCCGCCTGCCCGCCGACCCCGCGTACACGCAGCCCACCACCCGCTACGTATCCAAGAATCTGTTGCCCGCCACACTCCGCCCGGCCGATTCCGATACGCTCCGTCCCCAGCACGCCCACCTCGCGCTCGTCATCCTGCTCACCGGCACCCAGCTCGCCCTCGGCCTGCTGCTCGCCGACACATTCTCTGCGCCTCGCTCCCCGCTCCTCGCTCCTGCGGCCGCCACGCTTTTCTTCGTCGCCTTGGCCGCCAGCGTCGCCCACCTCGGCCAACCTCTCCGCGCCTGGCGTATTTTCCTCGGCCTGCGCCGCTCCTGGCTCAGCCGCGAAGCCGTCCTGCTCGGCACCGCCGCCCCCTTCGTCGCCCTCGCCGCCGCCTTGCCCTACGTCTCTTCCATTCCGCTCCCCGCCTCCCTCTCCGAACTCATTCGTCATTCGTCATTCGTCATTGGTCATTCCGCGCTCGGCCTAACAACGCTCGGCGTCGTCAGCAGCGGCATGATCTACATCGACACCCGCCGCCACTTTTGGCGTCCAGCCAACACCTTCACTCGTATGGGCGGCATTGTGCTGGTCGCCACCCTAGCCTTCCTCTTCACCCCCGCTGCCGCGCTCGTGCTCGGCCTCAAGCTCTTCGCCGAAAACCATCTCCTGCGCTCCTCTCCCATCTCCGCCCGCCTCCATGCCGGCCCGTTGCGCAAAACCTCCCGCGCACGCCTCGTCCTGGGTTTCGCCGCCCTCATCCTTTTCGCGCTCCAGCAACCTTGGTTTGGTTTTCTCCTCTTCGCGGCCGGAGAGCTGCTGGAGCGCGTCCTCTATTTCCGCGCCGTGGACGCCCCCAAAATGCCGGGGCAACCCGCCTAGCCCGATGCGCTCTCTCGACCCGACCTTGCTTGCCCTGCACGCCCGCACCGGGCCAATGACATCCGAGCTCGTCCGCGCCCCTTCCTCCCACGGCCTTGGTCTGCCCCAAGTCCCCGCCCGCCTCGCCCCCGCTTCCACCGTCGCCTCCGTCTGCGGCTTTTGCGCCACCGGTTGCTCCCTCCAAGTCCACCTGAACGACGAAGGCCAAGCCCTCAATCTCGCTGCCGATCCCGCCTACCCCGTAAACCTCGGCATGGCCTGCCCCAAGGGCTGGGAAGCCCTCACGCCCCTCGCCGCGCCAGATCGCGCGACCACGCCTCTGCTGCGCGACCCAGACACCGGAGCGTTTTCTCCTCTGGCTTGGCCCACCGCCGCCGCCACCTTCGCCGCACGCTTCAAAGCCATTCAGGCCGCCCACGGCCCGCACTCCGTCGCCTGCCTTTCCACCGGTCAGATTCCCACCGAGGAGATGGCCTTCCTCGGTGCGTTTTTTAAGTTCGGCATGGGCGCCCTGCACCTCGACAGCAATACCCGCCAGTGCATGGCCACCGCCGCCACCGCCTATAAACAATCCTTCGGCTTCGACGCCCCGCCCTACACCTACGCCGACTTCGAGCACTCCGACTGCCTCGTTTTCGTCGGCTCCAATCCCGCCATTGCCCACCCCATCATGTGGCAACGCGTGATGATGAACAAAAACTCGCCGCGCATCATCGTGCTAGACCCCCGCCGCACCGAGACCGCCGCCGCCGCCACCGACCACGTTTCCCTGCGCCCCAAATCCGATCTCTGGCTGCTCTACGCCATCGCCCACGTTCTGCTCGCCGAGGGTCGCATCAACCGCCCTTTCATCGAGAACCACACCACCGGCTTCGACGAGTTCGCCACCTTCCTCGTCGCATACTTCCCCGAACGCGCCGCCCCCGAATGCGGCATCCCCGCCGACGAGATCCGCCGCCTCGCCCGCCTCATCGCCAACGCCAAGGCCGCCTCATTTTGGTGGACCATGGGCGTCAACCAGGGCCACGAATCCACCCGCACCGCCCAGGCCCTGATCAACCTTGCCCTTATCTCCGGCAACATCGGCCGCCCCGGCACCGGCGCCAACTCCATCACCGGCCAGTGCAACGCCATGGGCTCGCGCCTCTTCGCCAACGCCACCTCCCTGCTCGGCGGTCGCGATTTCAAAAACCCCGCCCACCGCGAACACGTTGCCCGCCTGCTCGAAATTCCCGCCGAACGCATCCCCACCGAAAACTCTTGGGCCTACGATCAGATCATCGACGGCATCGAATCCGGCGCGATCAAGGGCCTCTGGGTCGTCGCCACCAACCCTGCCCACTCCTGGATCGACTCCAGCCGCTTCGCCCGCGTGCGCCACAAACTCGAATTCCTCGTCGTCCAAGACATGTATTCGACCACCGATACCGCTCGCCTGGCCGACCTCGTACTGCCCGCCGCCGGTTGGGGCGAGAAAACCGGCTTCTTTATCAACAGCGAACGCCGCCTCGGTCGCATCGCCAAAGTCGCCCGTCCCCCCGGCCAGGCCCTGAGCGATTTCGCCATCTTCCAACTCCTCGCCCGCGCCTGGGGTTGCGCCGATCTTTTCCGCGCCTGGACCTCGCCCGAAGCGGTTTTCCAAATCCTCAAAAAGCTCTCCGCCGGCCAGCCCTGCGACATCACCGGCATACGCGACCACGCCCACCTCGCCGAACAGGGCGGCATCCAGTGGCCCTACCCGGCGGTGCCGGGAATGACGAATGACCAATGTCTAATGCCCAATGCCACGCCTACGGCCCCCTCCGCCCATTCGTCATTAGACATTCGTCATTCGTCATTACGCGACGACTCTTCGTCGTCGCGGGAACGCCGCCTTTTCGCCGACGGCAAATTCTTCACCGCCGACGGCCGCGCGGTCATCCTCTTCGATGCCCCTCGCCCCATGCCCGAGCCGCCCTGCGCCGACTACCCGTTCCTGCTCAATACCGGCCGCGGCACCTCCGCACAGTGGCACACCGGCACCCGCACCGACAAAAGCGACGTCCTCCGCAAGCTCGCCCCGCGCTCCCTCATCGTGGAGATCCACCCCGCCGACGCCGCGCGTCTCGGCATTGCCGACGCCTCCCCCGTAACCATTCGCTCTCGCCGCGGCGAAGCCCGCGCCACCGCCGTTCTTACCGCCACTGTCCAGCCCGGCCAGCTCTTCGCGCCCATGCACTTCGAAGCGGTCAACCGACTTACCTATCCTGCCTTCGACCCGCACAGCCGCCAGCCCAGCTACAAAGCCTGCGCCGTGCAAATATCCGCCGCCACCGACCTTAATCAAAACTCTTCAGGTTAAACGCGAAATAGTTATCCAGCTCCGTCACGCTGCTGAACTGCGTGCGATTCCGCGTTATCTTGGCCAACAGCGCCTCCACCGCCGCCAGCAGCCGCAGATAAAGCGCCCTCCGCCCCTCGTGCGTCAGCTCCTCGGTCACACACGCTGCCGCCAGAGTGCGTTGCGCAAACTCCGCCTTGTAAGCTTCCGGATCCCCCCGATACCGCGCCAAAGCCTCCGCCACCAGCCCGCCCGCTTCGCCCCGCGCCAGCCGCGCCCGGCTGATCAACAACACCGCCACGGCCACCGCCGCGATGCGGTCATCATTTGCTTTGATTTTCATTCCCATGCGCCCGGTTCGTAAACGCCGCACCCGCCCTTCGCCACCGTAAACAAGCGCATCCTCCGCCAACGAATGCCCAGCGCTCGCACGTTACCTGCTTTATAGTCGGCTTCATCACCATGTCCGACGTCGATCCCCTCGCCCGCTTCCACACCTGGCTCGAAGATGCCAAGGCCCGCAAACTCCCCGAGCCCACCTCCATGGCGCTCGCCACCGTGGACGCCAACGGCGCTCCCGGAGTGCGCATGGTCCTGCTCAAACACGCCGACGCCGACGGTTTCGTCTTCTACACCAATCTCCAAAGCCAAAAGGGCGAAGCCCTCCGCGCCCACCCCCGCGCCGAGCTCTGCTTTTATTGGAACCCGCCCGGCCGCCAGGTCCGCGTTCATGGCCCGGTCACCCCGGTCACCGACGCCGAGGCCGACACCTACTTCGCCTCCCGCGCCTTCCTCAGCCGCATCGGAGCCTGGGCCTCCGACCAATCCCGCCCCCTGCCCAGCTCGCTCACCATTCCGCAACGCGTCGCCCAGCTCTCGCTCCGCCACGCCACCGGCAACGTCCCCCGCCCCCCGCATTGGAGCGGTTTCCGCATCCTCCCCGACTGGATCGAACTCTGGGAAGAAAAACCCTACCGCCTCCACGAGCGGGTCCGCTACACCCGCACCCCCGACGGCTGGACCCCCGAGCCGCTATTTCCCTAAACCTCCGCTAGGCGAGGTCATTGGCCGAACCTTCGCCCACCCCTGTTGCGCGAAGCTCAACCACCGTCCCCAAGCGGCGCTCATTGAGCCGCCGCATTAGCGGTTAATCCCGTTTTCCCTCCCCTGTCCCCCCCGCGTCCCCCAGCGCCCGCTCCACCTCTAGCCGCAGCGCCGACAACGACATGTGGATGTCGCGCAAAAAATACCCCAGCGCGATCAACAGGCACCCCATGCCCAGTGCAAACAGCCCGGTGATCACCGCCGCCAGCCCGGTCGCGGTCACGACATCGACGAATATCGTCACCACCAACAACGCCGAACACACCATGCTGAGTGTGGCGAAATTCACCGCCTGCCGCACCAGCCCCGCCCGCTGATACATGATGCGCAACTGCGCCTCCAGGTGCCCGCGCTCCGCCGCGTTGGACCCCGCCCCCCGCGCCTGTCCGGCCAAAGTGCGTGTCCGGTCCACCACCCGCCCCATGCGATTGGTCATCGTCAGCAACAAAGACCCCAACCCGGTAATCAATATCACCGGCGTGATCGCCAACTGAATCACCGGCAGCAACTGAGTGGACGCTTCCATACCTCCCACCCCAACCCCAGCCCTCGCCCGACGCAACCCTCTCCGCCCTACCCCGCCCGTCATCGGTCATTCGTCATCGGTCATTAGTCATTGGTGATTTCCCCAGCTCCCTGCCCCCACCCCACCCTCTCACAGCCACTCAACCATAAAGTAACCCAATAGGTTACTTTGCCCGCCCCCCCCGCTGCTAAGCGCCTATCCGGCTTACTAGCCCTACTAGCTTCCCCGCTACCGCGCCCCCCTCCTGCTCATTTTTTGGGTTTTGTGCGCCCTCCGTCCGCCCTGACTTGCCGCACGGCAAACCGGCCTCCTAACTGATCGACGACTGCGAGCGTCGCTCAACACTCACCACACCACCGCCCGCCTGTCTTTCATACCATGCACGACGAAGTTAACTACGCCGCCGCCCTGCTCCCGACCCTGCCGGATTCCCGCGATCCGCGCCTCCTCGCCTACTTGAACCTCAAGCTCCGCGAACTCGGCCAGCCCACCGTCAGCCTGCCCGCCTCCGTCGCCGAAGACGCCAACGACCCCGCATCCTTTTCCCGCCTCGTCGATCACCTCGTCACCCTCGGCCGCGAAAAAGACCGCATCCTCTCCAAGCACCTCTGCCCGGTCGATCAACGCATCCAGAACTTTCTCTACTCCGCCCTCGAAGAGCACGGCCACGTCCCCCACCTGCCCACCGCCACCCTCGTCCTCGACCGCCCCGGCCTCGCCCGCGCCCTCTCCCTGCCGCCCACCGCCGACGAGCACAAGAGCGCCATCCTCACCTCCACCCGCCTCCACAACGGCGTGCTGCATAACCCCAAGTCCGATCGCCGCACCACCCAAGGCATCTTCCACGTCGCCGAAGGTGGACTGCCCATCCCCGACGACAAAAAAGCCGTCCCCGCCACCGTCTTCGCCGCCCTCCTCGCCCGTGCCCTCCACCCCACCCCCGACCTCCTCGCCCTCCCCTTCACCGGCGCCGAGCCCAAGCCCGCCTGCACCTTCGTCTCGCTCTACCTCCGCCCCGTCGTAGTGCCCGCCGTCCCCGGCTTCACCCCCGCCCGCCGCATGGAGACCCGCTTCTTCATGCCCGGCTCCCTCGTCTGCAACCTCGACTTCGTCGAAAGCATCTTCGGCAACGCCGGCGACCCCTCCCTCCCCGTCAACGACGCCGCCCTCGACCCCGAATCATGGACCGGCCACACCGGCTGCATCATCCTCGCCCCCCACCTCAACGGCGTTACCAAAAAAGAACTCGGCCTGCCCGCCTACGCCGACGCCACCCCCCGCCAGCGCCGCGACGGCATGTGCTGGAAATCCCCCGAAGAGGCCTACAACGACGGCGTCGCCTTCAAAATCACCGCCCGCGACGCCTCCGGCGTCGTCGTCACCGTCATTTCCGACAACTACTTCGGCTACTGCAAGAAAGAGGTTAAAACCCAAATCTCCTTCTCCGCTAACCTCCTCGGCATCTCCGAGGAAGAACACGCCGGCGGCGCCCTCGCCTTCCCCAGCTACGACCTCGGCGAAGAGTTCCAACTCGCCAACGTCCTTCCTGCCCTCCCCCACGCCTTCCAGGACGCGCTCACCCTCCTCGGCAACCGCGCCGAACCCCAGCCCGGCGGCTGGGCCCGCGACCTCGAATACGCCAACATCTACTACCTGCCCGACGACGCCCGCTTCGACCTCCGCTCCCAACGCATCGCCTGGGGCCCGGTCGAGAAACCCACCCATACCCTCAAACTCCTCCCCGGCATCACCTACGTCCTCCCCTCCGGCTACAAAGTCGAAATGGTCCGCCCCGACACCGCCGCCCGCTGGCGCCTCCGCGGCACCACCGCCGAAGGCCTCCTCTGCCACAAGCCCTGCACCGTCTCCGGCGGCGGTAAATCCGAAATTTCCAAATCCATCGCCGACGCCATCTTCACCGGCCCCGTCTTCATCGCCGATCACGTCAAAGACCTCGACCTCGTCGATGCCATCCTCAAACGCGACTACGCCAACCGATACCGCGACGACGCCCTCAACAAAAAACCCGGCCAGGGCCGCCCCATCCTCTCCCCCCAGCGCTCCCTCGGCTCCGTCGTTAAACTCCTCTCCCGCAGCCCCGACTACACCGACGAATACAACACCTGGCTTCTCTCCACCCCCCGCTACATCCGCGACCTCGTTCTCCTCGTCAAACGCGTCCATAAACCCTGGGACGGCCAAGACTGGCGCCGCCATTTCTCGGTTGATGCCATCAACGGCCGCCCCGGCAACGAACTAAAGTATCACGGTGCCCGCGCCACCACCCAGCTCCTCCGCGTCGGCTACGCCACCGACGGCGCCTGGCGCACCTTCTCCCTGCGCAGCGACTTCCTTCCTGCCATCAAGATCCAAGCCGAGGACGACATCACCGCCTCCTCCGTCGCCCCCACCTCCGCCGTCCAAGGCCTCTCGCCCGACACCGCCGAAGGCACCTCGGTCAAAATCATCCACAACTGCGAAACCCGCCTCTTCCAGCGCCCCGACGATGCCGTCATCCGCGGCTACGATAAACACGCCGAACGCGACTTCGCCTCCGGCGGCACCTTCTTCTCCAACTACTCCGCCATCTCCCACGCCGAAGCCACCGAACTCCTCGACGACACCCTCGGCTTCGACGCCTACACCGACCCGATCAAGAAACTCATCCGCGACTTCGTCGCCGCCCCCAAGGCCGCCTTCATCGTGCTGCCCTCCCACCCCCGTATCGTGGACGGCAAACCCACCAAAAACCCCCGCTACCTCCAAGTTCGTCCCGACCTGCTCGACCCCCGCGCCACCGCCCTCGCCCGCATCGCCACCCGCCTCTACCGCCGTATCCCCGCCAGCCAGCCCCTCACCTACCCGGTCGGCGCCGTGCTCATGGGCCGCCGCCTCAACCCGCCCGAAAAAGGCGTCCGCGCCCTCTGCGTGTTCAACCCCATCCACTACCAGGAAGTGCCCGAGGCCTTCATGGACCTCATCGCCAGCCTCACCGGCAAATCCCCCTCCACCACCGGCGCCGGCTCCGAAGGCGCCCTCACCAAAGGCCCCTTCAACGCCCTCCCGCCCATCTACGATCTCAACG